>JANNCT010000028.1:0-16307 GCA_031386895.1 Polaromonas sp. | reverse complement strand
TGCACCCGAAGCGGGTCAAGCGCAATGCCGACGCCCAGGTGGGTGACCGCCTGGTGCTCGGCAAGCCGCTGGGCGTCGGCGTGATGTCGGCGGCGCTGAAGAAGGAACAGCTCAGCGCCGAGGCCTACGCGCTGATGATCGCGGCCACCACCCAGCTCAACACGCCCGGGCCCGACCTGGCCGGCCTGCGCGGCGTGCACGCCTTGACCGACGTGACCGGCTTCGGCCTGGCCGGCCATGCGCTCGAGATCGCCCGCGGCGCCAAGGCCTGCGTGGTCATCGATTGGGCCCGGGTGCCCCTGCTGGCGGGCGCACGCCAGCTCGTGGCAGTCGAAGGCTTATTCGCCGGCAAGGTGCGGGCTTTTATTTCACTTGGAGGTAACCTGGTGCGCGCTGTACCCGACCAGGGCCAGATGGAAAAGGCCTGGGCAAACCAGGAATTGACAGTGATGGTTTCCACCAAGCTCAATCGCAGTCATCTGTTTCCCGGGGAGACAGCTTATATCTTGCCCTGCCTTGGACGGATGGAGGCTGATGAACAGTCCAGCGGCACGCAATCGGTGACAACTGAAGACAGTTTTTCGATGATCAACGGCTCGATCGGCCACCAGAGCCCAGTATCAAGTGCTGTCAAGAGCGAACTGGCAATCGTTACGGGAATCGCCAAGGCCGCGTTAGCACCCGACGATCGTCTCAAGTGGGACGCGTGGACGGCGGATTATGGCCTGGTCAGGGACCTGATCGAAGCCACTTACCCGGATGACTTCCGGAATTTCAACAAACGGATGTTTGAACCGGGCGGCTTTTACCGTGGCAACGCCGCGCACGAGCGCATCTGGAAGACCGAGTCCGGTAAGGCTGTATTCACCTCTCCCGGCCCGCTGAACTCGATTGGTTTCAAGGATGCACCAGGCCGCTATCGACTCATCACGCTGCGGTCGAACGACCAGTTCAACACGACGATCTATGGGCATTCCGATCGCTTCCGCGGCATAGAAGGGACACGGGACGTACTGATGATGAATCCAGATGACATTGCGGAGTCCGGACTGACCAATGGGCAGACCGTTCGACTTCGCACTGACGTGAATGACGGGCAGTTGCGCGAGCTAGGCGGCTTGAGGCTCACGGCCTACCAGATCCCACGCGGCACCGTGGCGAGCTATTACCCAGAGTGCAATGTACTAGTGCCTATCGGCCATCACGATGAGATGTCCAAGACGCCAGCATCGAAATCGGTGCCAGTGAGAATCACTGTAGATTCCGATGAATCGTCTGTGTGGACTTGACCCGTTTCTGTAGACATATTTCAACTTCCAGTTACCGGCCAATCGTGACCGTCGGCAACTGGCCCCAATGAAGCCAGAATGCGGGTTGACTTGAGCAGTCGCGGTACAACCGAAGTAGTTACTGTCTGGTTGACGACAATTACACTGGCCGGCGCCACGTTAATGTCATCGACTCCGGCTAGCCGGTGAATCGGCAGTCCGCTACTTCAGGTTGTTGCCTTGCGCAGCCATTGCCTGTTCCTGCTTGGTGTGGTTGGCCAGGTACTCGGCGTGTTGAGCCTCGGTGCGTCGGGTGCCCAAACTGGTGAAATGCTCACGCAGTTTGTCGGCGGATAGGTCGGCGCCGTAGGAGGGGGTACCGGGTTGCTGCCGCCACGACTCGTGCAGGCTGCCGTCGTCCACAGCGTCGAAGCCCAGTTCCTGAACCAGGGCCATGACTTTCTGCTTGGCCGCCGCATCGTCGCCGGCCACCGGCAGAGCGATGCGGCCGGGCGTGCCGGCGGGCAGGCCCTTTTTTTGGAGGTGGTCGGCATAGATGTTGTTGAATACCTTAACTACCGGGCGGCCTAAGTGCTTTTGCACCCATTCGCTTTCTGTGAGGTCACCAGTTTCCAACTCTGGCATCTGGCCGTCGCGCAGCATGGGGTAGTAGTTGCTTGTGTCGATGACCGGCACGTCAGCCGCCACGCCCGCGAATAGGTCTTTGGGCAGGTCGGGGATGTTTTTGAGCGGAATGGTGACCACGATGATTTCGCCGTGACGGGCCGCTTCTTGGACCGTAACCGGCTTGGCGCCGGTTTTTTGAGCAACATCTTTCAGTGTTTCAGGCCCGCGCGAGTTGGCGATGTAAACCGAGTGCCCGAGGCTGACGAGCCGCGCAGCGAGGGCGCTGCCGATGTGGCCAGCCCCGATGATTCCAATGTTCATATATCCCTTAGATTTAAAGGTTTGCACGGAGACGGGCGGTGAGCAACAACTTTTAGAACAGCAAAAGACAGCTCAGCCAGTTTGCCGTCCAACGAGGGCGGAGTGGGAGGGCGGCGCAAGGGCGTTGATTTCCTACGCTGCGTTTTAATGTAGCTCGATTGCAGAAAGTCAGCTGTAGGACCAAGCGACGAACTTGCAGGTGGACCTTGTGGACTTCACCCGCTTCCGTAGACATGGATCAATTTCTTCTTTGAAAATTGAATCTGCAGTGAGATGTCATTTTCAGACCGCCTGCTGTAATTGGCAAATGTCCGCTTACTGACGTTGAAGTTAACGTGCGCAATGACCGCTTTGTCGTCGAAAGCCGACACTCAATCGATACAAGCGACTATCCGTGTTCACTTCACACTTAAAACGCATTCAGCCGCCGCATCGACTCGTAAGGATTGCGCCAGCATGAAAAACTAAACAAATGCATGCCGCCGCGCGCGACCAACCCCAACTCAAATGTGGCGTTGCTGCTACCTTTCTAGCCGATTGTGGGTTTTTCGGTGTGCAATGTAGTGACTTGTCAAACGAATGTGACAGCATTTGGTAATGGATTTCGCCACCCTCGCGCCAAATATCGACACCTTCAGTACGTTTGATGAACACGAAGAACTCAAAGAAATTTTGCTGGCGGGCAGCAACTTCTTTGATATTCAAACCGCTTGTGAAGTGCAAGCTGGCGTGGTGTCTTTTCCGGTGCTGACGGCAAGTATCGGCAGCAAAGATCCACTTGCGCCGGTGGTGGGATTTTTCGGCGGCATTCACGGGCTTGAACGCATTGGCTCGCAGGTCATCTTGCACTACATGCGCTCGCTGGTAAACCGGCTGACATGGGACGAATTACTGTTAAAGCAGCTTGAAAAGATTCGCCTGGTATTCATGCCCATCATCAACCCGGGTGGCATGTGGGCGCACAAACGCGCCAACCCCAACGGTGTGGACCTGATGCGCAATGCGCCGCAGCGTGCAGAAAGCCCTGTGCCTTTTCTTGCGGGTGGGCAAACCATCAGCCCGCTGCTGCCGTGGTACTGCGGCAAGCCCGGCGCGCTGATGCAGATGGAAAGCGCAGCGCTGCTCAAAGTTGTGAGTGAGCAGTTGACCACGCGCCCTTTCAGCCTTGCGCTCGACTGCCATTCTGGCTATGGTTTTGGCGACAGCATATGGTTTCCGTATGCCAAAACGCGTCGCTGGATGCCGCATTTGCCAGAGATGTTCGCTCTCAAAAATATTCTGGAAGCCGCCATGCCGCACCACGACTACAGCTTTGAGCCGCAAAGCAAGCAGTACCTGCTGCACGGGGACTTATGGGACCACGCATACGACAACACGCCCGCAAACAACATTTTTTTACCCATGACGCTTGAGCTGGGCTCGTGGCTGTGGATACGAAAAAATCCGCGCCAGATATTTTCCCGCCACGGCATTTTTAACCCCATCAAGGCGCACCGCATCAAGCGGGTGCTGCGCCGCCACGCCGATCTGCTGGATTTTTTGGCGCGCGCCGCCTACTCAGCACCGCATTGGTTGCCAGTGGGCGATCGTCGGGCTGACTTGATGCAGCAGGCCACCAGCTTTTGGCGCACAAGGCGCGCATGACGCATTGGGTTTTTCTTCGTGGGCTGGCGCGTGAGGCGCGGCATTGGGGCGACTTTCCGGCGGTGTTTAGGCAAACTGTGCGGGCAGAAAAAATCACGCTGCAAGACCTCGCTGGCAACGGTGCGTTCAACGCGCAGCGCAGCGCTACTTCGGTTCGGGCGATGGTCGGGTTTGTGCGCCAACAACTGGCCGACGCTGGTGTTGAGCCGCCGCACCAGGTGTTGGCCATGTCGCTCGGGGCAATGGTCGCAACCGAATGGGCCGCGCAGTATCCGCAAGAAGTCTCAAAGCTGGTGCTGATCAACACCAGCATGCGACCGCTCAGCAATACCGTAGAGCGCCTTAGGCCCAATAACTGGCCAACCCTTGCAGCCATGGCGCTGCGCTGGCGCAACGCCGGCTTTGCAGAGCGCTCTGTTTTCCGCTTGACCTGCAACCGGCTGGACACACTTGCGGCAGATGAAGCCAGTTGGTTGCACATTCGGGGTACCGCGCCCGTGAACGCAACCAACGTTGCTCTCCAATTGATAGCGGCGGCGCGTTACCGCGTTGACCCACTTGCGCCGCTGTGCCCTGTGCTGGTTCTGTCATCAAGTTGCGATGCACTGGTCAACCCGGTCTGCTCGCACAACCTTGCCAGCGCCTGGCAAGCAGAGCACCGCAAGCACCCGTGGGCCGGGCACGATCTGCCGCACGACGACGCGCAGTGGGTGTGCCAGCAGGTTGCCAGCTGGCTTGAACTGGACGCGCCGCTCTAGCCCATTAGGCCCTACTGCCTAGTTGGCGGGGCGCAAATAGCGGATAGTTCATCCATCTCCATAACTCTTCATCAAGGACTCAACATGACTGCAAAAAATCTCTCCACCGTTGCCACCGATCTGATCGAGTCTTACGGCAACACCGCGAAAAACGTGATTGACGCCTACCAGGCAGGCGGCGAGCGCGTGGTGTCGGCACTTGAGCAACGCTTCAATTCAGCATTGAAGCAGTCGCGCACCCAACTGACGAGCGAAGTTGCTAAAAACGCAGCCAATGCGCAAGCAGTTTTCAGCGGCTACTATTTCAAGGGCCTGACGCAAACCACCAAGGGCGCGCAGATCGTGGTGACCCAACTGGTCAAGTTGGCCGAAGCAGGCGTAGAGCGTATCGCGGCTAACGCCAATGCATTTGAAGTCAAAACCGGCATGACTACCCTCAACACATTGGCCCAGGTCAGTAAGCCGGGCGCAGTGGTGCTGAGCCAGTTCGCAGCCAAGTTGGAGGAAAAGTCCGCCGCATTGGCCGCCAAAGTAGCTGGGGACAATGTGGTGACCGCAAAAGTAAAGCGCGCTTCAGCTTTTGCCCAGCGCCGCGCCCCAAAGGCAGCGTAATTCGTCCTCAGCTGTTCGCTGGTGCGCGCAGTGCCAGGTGAATGCTGTCAGAATAAAAGGCCTCGTTGAAGGCCTTTTTTTTGTGGCTCCCATATTGACACTATCACCATGACAAATCACACCCGACTCCGCCGCGCACCATTTTTAGCCTTATCGATATCAACAGTCCTATTTTTGGGACTGGCAGCTTGCTCAAAGCAGGACGCTACTTCTGCGCCAAGCGCTGCAACCGCCATCGCCCCGGCTGACTCCTACGATGCACTTGCCAAGCAAGGCAAGGGCTTTACCGCAGGCGCCATGATGAGTGCGCAAACCGTCTATGTGATGTTTGACCCGCAATGCCCGCACTGCGGCGCGCTCTGGAATGCGTCGATTCCGCTGCAAAAAAAGGTGAAGTTTGTGTGGGTGCCGGTGTCGCTGATGAACGCAAAAAGCACGCCGCAAGGCGCAGCACTGTTATCAAGCGCAAACCCAGTTGAAGCCATGACTGCCCACGAAACCGCGCTGCTGGGCGGCGGCAGCGGCATGTCTGCACCCAGCAGCATGTCGCCTGAGACTGAAGCCGCCATCAAATCAAACACGCTGCTGTTCAACAGTCTGGGGGCAACGTCGGTGCCGTACATCGTTGCGAAAGATGCACGTTCGGGCAAGGTGGTGACCAATTCCGGGGCGATGCAAACGCCAGCCCTGGCTGCGTTCTTGGGTGTGGAATAAGGTGCCAGCTTGGGGCTTAATGGGGTTTCCAGAAGGCGCATGAACGCTATAATTTAAATAGCTCCTAGCGCCCATATTTATTGCGCTAGAGGCACTTTTCATTGTAGGTTCGGCAGTTTTAGGGTGAGAAATGTAAGAATTTCCAGCCTGTGGCGACTCAAAAGCATGCAGCGATTTCAGTTCAATACCCACTCGCGTTCCGGCAAATTCTGCACACTGTTTGCGGCCGCTTTGGTGCTGGCAGCACTGCCCGGCCTTGGTGCGGCGATGGGGTTAACGGTTGACTTGGCACCACCCAATTGCGGCGTAGCATTAACCCAGCAGGACGCGCCGCCCCTTGCCGCTGCGCAGCGACTGGCAGGCAGCAAAGTCGCGCAGGGCCAGAGCAATATTGCATGGGCCTGGCTCGGCTCGCCCACAACACGCTACCCACACACCGCGCTGGGCTCACGCTTTCACGCGGGCAGTTTGCATGTGCTGTTGGCCCGCGGTGCAGGAGACACAAGGGCGCCTGTTGAAATGTCTTACCGCCTACCTCTTACCCGCGTGTTTGAAGACCTGGTGGTGCGGCTGGTAGATATGGACCAGGACGGACGCGATGAAGTCATCGTGATTGAAGCCGATGCCCTGCGCGGTGCCAGCGTCGTTGTGCTCGGCCTTGTGGGCACAGGTGACGCGCGAACACTGGTGGAATTGGCCCGCAGCCCGCCTGCAGGCTCTACCTTCAGATGGTTAAACCCGGTCGGCGTTGCCGATTTTGATGGTGACGGCAAGCTTGATGTTGCAGCGGTCATCACGCCGCACATCGGCGGCGAACTCACCCTGTACCACTACGCCCCACCCAAGCTGGTGCCCTATGCCAAAGCCATGGACACGTCCAACCACCTGATGGGCGCGCCCGAGCAGCAGTTGTCGGTGGTGCTGCAAACGTCTGGCCAGCGGCCAACTGTCATCGTGCCCGACATGAGCCTGAAAGCCCTCCATGCACTGCGCTGGGAAGGCACCGCTGCCAGTGGCAAGTTCAAGGAGCTGGCAGATGTGGTGGCGCTGCCTGCGCGTATTGAGCGCATCGCGCGCCTGCCTGATGCGCCCGGTGCAGTCTGTTTGCTGCTGGCTGATGCCACATGGCGGCGCGTGGTGCTGTTGCACTGAGCATGGTGCAAGCGTAAAAAAAGCCCCGAAATTTACATCTCGGGGCTTTTCAGTTTTTGTAGCTGGCGGAATCGGAGAGATTCGAACTCTCGATGAGGCTCTACACCCCATACTCCCTTAGCAGGGGAGCACCTTCGGCCACTCGGTCACGATTCCAGCTATTTGAATTATCTCACAACAGGCTTGAACCTCGGCGTCAAGCGGCGGCTTGGTCCAAGTCAAACGCCTTGTGCAGCGCGCGCACGGCGAGTTCCATGTACTTTTCGTCAATCACTACAGAGGTCTTGATCTCGCTGGTCGAGATCATCTGGATGTTGATACCCTCTTCGCTTAACACTTTGAACATTTTGCTGGCAATGCCCACGTGGCTGCGCATGCCGATGCCCACAATGCTGACCTTGCAAATTTTGGCGTCGCCAATCACTTCGGCGGCATTCAACGCAGGCAGCACTTTGACCTTAAGCAAGTCCATTGCCTTGGCAAAATCATTGCGGTGTACGGTAAAGCTGAAGTCGGTTTTGCCGTCTTTGCTGATGTTTTGAATAATCACATCGACTTCGATATTGGCATCAGCGACTGCACCCAAAATTTGGTAGGCAATGCCCGGTGTGTCAGGCACGCCGAGCACTGAAATTTTGGCTTCGTCGCGGTTAAATGCGATGCCCGACACGATGGCTTGTTCCATTTTTTCGTCTTCCTCAAAACTGATGAGCGTGCCAGATTTGGCCTCATCATTGATGTCGATATCCCAGTCGGTAAAGCTCGACAGCACCCGCAGCGGCACTTTGTATTTACCTGCAAACTCGACCGAGCGAATTTGCAGCACTTTTGAGCCCATCGACGCCATTTCCAGCATTTCTTCAAAGCTGACGGTCACCAGGCGGCGCGCTTCGGGAACCACCCGCGGGTCAGTGGTGTACACGCCGTCTACGTCGGTGTAAATCAGGCATTCATGCGCCTTGAGCGCAGCAGCAATCGCCACCGCAGAGGTGTCAGAGCCGCCACGGCCCAGCGTGGTGATGTTGCCACCGTCATCAACGCCCTGAAAGCCAGTGATGATGACGACTTTGCCCGCATTTAAATCAGCGCGTACTTTTTTGTCGTCAATCGATTCAATGCGGGCTTTGGTGTGGGCGCTGTTGGTTTTAATCGCTACTTGCCAGCCCGCGTAGCTGACCGACTGCATGCCTTCGGCTTGCAGCGCAATAGCCAGCTGCGCACTCGATGCCTGCTCGCCTGTTGCGGCCAGCGCGTCAAGCTCGCGGCTGTGGGTGTCGCCTGGGTTGGCAAGCGACAGCTCTTTGGCCAGGCCAAGCAAACGATTGGTCTCACCTGACATCGCGCTGGGCACCACCACCATCTGGTGGCCGGCACGTGCCCACTTGGCCACGCGCTTGGCGACGTTTTTAATGCGTTCGGTTGAACCCATCGACGTGCCGCCGTATTTATGAACGATTAAAGCCATTTTTTTGTTGAATTAAAAGACGTTGCCAACAAGTAGCAAAGCCTTAAATTATAGCCAGCACCCCATGGGTAAATACGCAAGCGCGTCGCCCCTGCGCTCAACGTAACCGTTCGCCACTTTGATGTAAATTTTCTTGCCCCGGTCGGTGCAGCTGGCAAGCTGACTTTGCAACTCTGCCAGCTGGGCGGCGCTTGGGCTGGCCTGGTGCGTGCTTTTTAACCAGTAGCGCAAAGCGTTGGCCTGGCGCTCTGGGGTCAAGACTTGCAATGCAGCAATCTCGGGTGGGCTGCCGGTCTTTGCTATATCTTCGATAGCTACTTGCGCAAGTATCAATTGCGCCTGAGCCGCATTTGAGGCTGAACGCGCAAAAGTATGGCGAAATTGCGGAAAGGTTTTTTCAAGTGCGGGAATCAGGTCGTGGCGAATGCGGTTGCGGGTGAACTGCGTGTCTGTATTGGTTGGGTCCTCCACCCAGCCTTGGCCGATGTTCGGGCTGCCTGGATGCCTTGCGGTCAAGCCCTGCGCGGCAAGCCAATCACGAATTTCAAGCGCTGGCATACCCAACAAAGGACGCACAAATTCAACACCATCACGTTGCCAGCTTTCTGGCATGGCTGACAAACCTGGCAACCCTGCCCCACGGCCGAGCGCTAGTAACAGCGTTTCAATCTGATCATCCGCATGCTGAGCAATCGCTACGGTTTTAATAGCTGCTTGCGCCCTATTTTGTTGGGCTAGAGTACTATTTAGCTCGTTAATTTTGCTAGAGAGTGCCGCATAGCGTGCCCTGCGTGCCGCATCTTCGGGGCTTTGCCCGATTGCGGCTTTAGCATCTACACGCACCACATGCAGCGGCACACCCAATGCAGCGCAGAAGACTGCAGAGTGCGCCGCAAAGTCATCGGCCGCCGCCTGCAAGCCGTGGTGAATGTGAATGGCTTGCACCTGCCCGGAATGTTGCCGAGAAAGCATCAAGAGCAAAGCGGTCGAATCTGCTCCGCCGCTGTAGGCAACGGCGAAAGTCACTTCAACTTGTCCAATTGATCAATGTCAACGCCAAGTTCTTTCAGATCAACCAAGTCCTTGGGCCGCCCAGTAGCCTGCTTGTTGCGAATAAAGTCGGCACGGTTGATGACGTTGATTTGCGTGTCGTCCAGATCAACCTCAAAACGCGACTCGTATGCACTGCGAAATTCAACGCCGCTGACCGCTACCATCAGGTCAATTCTGGCAGGTGGATAGCCCAACTGAATCACGGCCTGTTCTACAAAAAAATCTTCGTCTTTTAAATCTGTTGAACCAAAACCAAATTGTTTGAGTGCCGTCAACAAGTTAGCGATGTTCGCGGCAGTAGGGTTAACCCAAAAATCAATATCGCCTGTGTAGCGCGGATGTCCATGCGCCATCAGCGCATAGCCACCAACAACCAGATACTCAACTGCGTTGGCGTTGAGAAACTGTACAAACTCTTTGAAGTCTTTGTTGAGTAATGGGTAGGGTGGAGACATATTGCTGACGTAAAAATTCAAGGGCCGCAAAGCGTTCTTGAACTGAGCGAGAAAGCCAATAAGCCAAGTCGCTCGGTTGATCTTTTAACGTGGTTTTAAAAACAACTTTTTCGATCACATCACACCTACTTGTTATCCGCCTTAGTGTCCGTAAACCGGCCGTAGCTCTGCAAACGCTCGTAGCGCCTGTCCAGCAACTCCTTGACCTTCAAGTCGCTGACCTGCCTGAACGCATCGTTCAAAGCACGTTTCAAAAACGCTGCCATTTGTTTGTGGTCGCGGTGTGCGCCGCCGACGGGTTCGTTCACAATTTTGTCGATCACGCCAAGGGCCTTCAAGCGGTGCGCGGTGATGCCGAGTGCCTCTGCAGCAAGCTCGGCTTTGTCCGATGTCTTCCACAAAATTGATGCACAGCCTTCTGGGCTGATGACGGAGTAAATCGAATACTGCAGCATCACGACCTGGTCAGCTACCGAGATGGCGAGCGCACCGCCGGAGCCGCCTTCGCCAATGATGGTGGTAATAATCGGCACCTCTAGCTGCGCCATTTCAAAAATATTGCGGCCAATGGCTTCTGACTGGCCGCGCTCTTCTGCCTCAATGCCGGGATACGCGCCGGGCGTGTCCACAAATGTAAAAACGGGCAGGCCAAACTTTTCGGCGGTCTTCATCAGGCGCAGCGCCTTGCGGTAGCCCTCGGGCTTGCTCATGCCAAAGTTACGCAAACCGCGCTCTTTGGTGTCACGCCCTTTCTGGTGCCCAAGCACCATACACGCTGTGCCGTTAAAACGGGCCAAACCGCCGACGATAGACAGGTCATCGGCAAAGTGCCGGTCGCCATGGAGTTCCACAAAGTCGGTGAATATTTCACGCACGTAGTCCAGCGTGTAGGGGCGCTCTGCGTGGCGGGCGATTTTGGTGATTTGCCAGGGGGTTAAATCACTGTAAATGTCTTTGGTGAGTTGCTGGCTTTTCTTGGCGAGCTGGTCAATTTCTTCCGAAATATCTACCGCTGACTCGGTTTGCACGTAGCGCAACTCTTCTATTTTCCCTTCGAGGTCGGCAATCGGTTGCTCAAAGTCGAGGAAGGTTTTTTTAGCCATTCAGCTTTTCCTTTGTCAGTCTTTTAAAACTGGAATTGTGTCGAGCGAGCGCCAAATATACCAAGTTGCAACGCTGCAGTAAGGTGCCCAGGCAGCAGCGACTTCACGCGCGTCGCTGCGGCTCACGGATTCGCCAGAAAAATAGTTTTTACTGATGCCGTTGATCAGCCCCACGTCGTCCAGCGGCAGCACATTAGGCCGCCTCAGGTAGAACATCAAAAACATTTCAGCCGTCCAGCGGCCAATGCCGCGAATAGCAATCAACTCGGCAATGATGGCGTCGTCGTCCATAGCCTGCCAGTTTTTAACGCTAACCGTACCCGCATCAAAGTGAATCGACAAGTCAACTAAATATTCGACTTTGCGGGCACTCAACCCAGCCGCTCGCATGTCGTCCACTTTGAGTTTGAGAACATTGCCCGGAGTCATCTTTTTGGGCAACGCATCAAAACGGTGCCACACGGTTTGGGCCGCTTTTACAGATATTTGCTGGCCCACAATGCTGCGCGCAAGCGTGCTGAAAGCGTCACCGCGCGTTTGCAACGTGGTGTCAGGATACTGCGGAATCAGGCGCTTCATGACGCGGTCTTTTTTGACAAGATGCTTACAAGCGTCGAGCCAGTAATCAGGCACAGAGGTTACAACATTACCTGAATCTGCTACTTCATTCATAGCTGCTTACGCCCGTATTTATTCAGCAAAAGGCCTAAAATACTTAAACTTTTCATACTTTTGCTACCCAACTAGTGCCTTGCGAAGAGTCTTTGAGCTCAATGCCTTGCGCTAACAGCGACTGGCGGATGCGGTCCGCCTCTGCAAAGTTTTTTACCAGCTTGGCAGCATGGCGTTCAGCGATCAGTGCTTGGATACTTGCTTCGTCCAATACCGAGCCGGCCTGCAGGTAGGCAGCAACATCGCCTTGCAGCAACCCCAGGCAAGCGCCCAGCGCTTTGAGCAGTCCAGCCTGGTCTGGCGAACGGCTTTTGTTAACTTCCGTAGCAAGATCAAACAGCACGGCAACCGCTTCGGGCGTGGAAAAGTCCTCATCCATTGCGGCTTTGAATCGCGCTGCGTAGGGGTTGGCCCAATCAATAGCTGCGGTGTGCGGCGTGACCAGAGAAAGCGCCGTGTATAGCCGCTTCAATGCTGCCCGGGCGTCATCGAGATGCACGTCGCTGTAATTCAATCCGCTCCGGTAATGCGCGCGGACCAGAAAGAACCGAACTGTCTCTGCGTCGTATTGCTTTAGGACGTCACGAATGGTAAAAAAATTACCCAGGCTTTTCGACATTTTTTCGTTGTCGATATTGACAAAGCCGTTGTGTACCCAGTACTTGGCCATCGGCTTGGCGAATGCGCCTTCACTCTGGGCGATTTCATTTTCATGGTGCGGGAACTGCAGATCTGCACCGCCGCCGTGTATGTCAAAGGTCTCACCCAGCGTGGCGCAACTCATTGCAGAGCATTCAATATGCCAGCCTGGTCTGCCTTGGCCATAGGCACTGTCCCACTTGGCGTCTTCCGGCTCACCGGGCTTGGCAGACTTCCACAGCACAAAATCCAGTGGGTCTTGTTTACCGTCGTCAACGGCCACCCGCTCACCTGCACGCAGCTCATCTAACGACTTGCCCGACAACTTGCCATAGCCTGCAAACTTGCGAACTGAATAATTCATGTCGCCGTTGCTGCCCTGGTAAGCCATGCCTTTGGCTTGCAAAGTGGCGATGATGCCCAGCATTTGCGGCACATAGTCGGTTGCGCGCGGCTCCACGGTGGGCGGCTCAATGCCGAGCTTGGCAATGTCTTCGTGCATGGCCAGCACCATCTCTTCTGTTAAAGCCCTTATGGTTATGCCGCGCTCAACTGCCCGCTTGATGATTCGGTCGTCAATGTCGGTAATGTTGCGCACGTAAGTCACTTGCAGACCAGACGTTTTCATCCAGCGCTGGACAATGTCGAACGCCATCATCATGCGGGCATGGCCGATGTGGCAAAGGTCGTATATCGTCATGCCGCACACGTACATCCGCACCTGGCCCTCAATCAAAGGCAAAAATGGCTCCACGCGCCGGGTCAGCGTGTTGTAAATTCGAAGGGTCATGGGTGGTATGAAAAGGGGCGGGTTCGAGGCGCTGGCTCGGGCTGCTTTGGGGTTTGGAAACTATACCCCTCAGCTACAATGAAGCAGTATATCCAGCCACCACCAAGGCTAAAAAAGCACAAAGTAATGCATAGGACCCAGGCCATGAACGCATCGCATTTTCGTACCCACAAGTCTTTTGGCCCCGCGCGAGCAGCCGCAACATTGGCTCTGGCAATTTTCGGCACATTGGCAATCGCTCCGGCTTATGCCGACGAGTACAGCGACGTGAATGCACTGGTGCGGGCAGGCAAAATGAGCGAGGCGCTGGGCAAAGCCGATCAGTACCTGGCAAGCAAGCCGCGCGACCCGCAAATGCGTTTTCTCAAGGGCGTGATTCAAACTGAAGCGGGCAAGCCAGCCGAAGCAATTGCCACCTTCACGCAAATCACCCAGGACTACCCGGAGCTGCCGGAACCCTACAACAACCTGGCCGTGCTCTATGCAGGCCAAAGCCAGTTCGACAAAGCCCGCGCCGCTCTGGAAATGGCCATCAGAACCAATCCCAGCTACGCCACAGCACATGAAAACCTGGGCGACGTGTACGCCAAGCTGGCCAGCCAGGCCTACAGCAAGGCATTGCAACTCGACAGCGGTAACGCCAGCTTGCAACCCAAATTGACGTTGATTCGCACGCTGTTTGCCCCGGACACGCGGGCGCAAAAAACCGCACCGGTCGCAATAGCTGCTGGACCAGTTTCTGCTCCGCCTGCTGCCTCTAAACCACCTGTCGCAGCTCCTGCTGCACCCGCAGTGGCTGCGGCGCCTGCAGTTGTAGCGCCACCAATTGCAGCGCCGCCAATGGCAGCGCCTGCTGCCATCACTGCAGCTGACAAAGACATCGACGCTGCAGTGCGCGCATGGGCTGCCGCGTGGTCGGCCAAAGACGTCAGCGGCTATTTGGGTGCTTACGGAAAAGACTTCGACACCCCGGGATCCCAGGCGCGCAAGGCGTGGGAAGAAGACCGGCGCGCCCGCATCGTGGGCAAGTCCCGCATCAGCGTGAAGGTAGATGACCTGGTTGTCAGCAGCAGCGGAGCCAAGGCCACCGCCAAATTCAAGCAAACCTACGCTGCCGATTCTTTAAACATCACCAGCCGTAAAACGCTGGATCTGGTCAAGGTCGGTGACCGGTGGGTGATCGTGCGGGAATCAACTGGTTGAGTCCAATTGCAAGACGCGGCGTAAAAAGCGCCCTGATTTCTGAAGCATTTTTGCCGTCTAAGTCAAGCCCCCGAGCCATGAGCCGCCTTGCCAGGATCACTGCTTTAACGCTGAGCGTTTGTGCCTTGTTTTTAGCGCTTGCGCCAGCAGAGCGCGTTAGCGCAGCGCAAAAAAATACCGACAACGGTCGTAAATCCATCCAGCGGATAACGGCCATCAACCGCGATGGCCAGGCCGAGGCGCGGTTGATTGAAATCTACAAACTGATCGGGCAGCTTAAAACCCGGCCGGCCCTGGCGCTGGCAGAAAAACTGGTCCATGACCATCCCAATTTTCAGCTGGCCCAACTGGTTTACGGCGATTTGCTGACCGCGCAGCAGCGGCCCGTGCGCATGCTGGGCAATGTGGCAGACACACAGGCGCAATCGGGGGCCGTGCAATTGGCCGAGCTGCGCAAAGAGTCGTTGCTGCGCCTGCAGGCCCTGCAATCCAAGCCTGCGCCAGGCAGCGTGCCATCGCAATTTTTAAACTTGTCGCCGCAAAATAAACATGCTATTGCCATCGACACGTCGCGCGCCAGACTCTACCTGTTTGAAAACACCACTACCGGCATGACGCTGCTGGGCGACTACTACATTTCAGTCGGTAAATCCGGCATTGAAAAAGCGCTTGAGGGAGACCTGCGGACACCACTTGGCGTTTATTTTGTTACCAGCAACCTGAACCCCAAATCCCTCAAAGACTTTTACGGCGCAGGCGCGCTGCCCATCAACTACCCGAACCAGCTCGATATCAAGCGCGGCAAGACAGGCAGCGGCATCTGGCTGCATGGCACTCCGCCTGACCAGTTTTCACGCGCACCGCAAGCCACTGACGGCTGCGTGGTGCTGGCCAATCCTGACCTCGAGCGCATTATCAGAACGGTGCAGATCCGCACCACGCCGGTCGTTATCGCCAAAAGCCTGCAATGGGTTGCGCCGCAAAGCCTGCAACCTGACAGCGCCGCCTTTGAGGAAAGCCTCAAGGCATGGGCAGCGGCCAAGTCAGGCAGCGACATGACCAAGCTGATGGCCTGGTACGCCCCAGAGTTCAATAGTTTTGGCAAGACCCTGGCCGCGTGGTCGCCCGTCCTGCAAGCCGAAGTCAAAAAATCAGCGGGTCGCGGCGTGCAACTTAAAGACGTGTCTTACCTGCGCTGGAAAGACGCATCAGACACGATGGTGGTAACCTTCGCCGAGCTCAACCGCGGCAGCGCAGTCGGCGTCGTCAAGCGCCAATACTGGACGCGCCAAGGCAGCCAGTGGAAGATTTTTTTTGAAGGAGTAATTGGATAATGCCATCAACATTTTTTACCCGACGTATCGCGGTTTTGGCTGCTTTCAGCGTGGCAGCAATTTGCACCACCAGCGCCTTCGCTCAAGCCGCACCGAAAGTTAAATTCACAACCAGCGAAGGTGACTTTACGGTGGAGGTCTACCCCGACAAGGCACCTAAAACCGTAGCCAACTTTTTGCAGTACGTTAAAGACAAACATTACGACGGCTTGATTTTTCATCGCGTCATCAGTAACTTTATGGTGCAGGGCGGCGGCTTTGGCGCCGACTACAAACAAAAAGCAACCCGCCCGCCTGTCGTGCACGAGGGGCAAGAAGCGCTTGCCAAGGGCGGCCCTAAAAACGTCGAAGGCACGCTGGCCATGGCCCGCACGAATGACCCCAATTCAGCGTCGTCGCAGTTTTTTATCAACGTGAAGGACAACGCTTTTCTAGATCCCACCGTGATCCCGCCAGGCGACCCAGTGCCCAAGTTTGAATACGGCGGCCGCGTGTAT
>JANNCT010000154.1:0-26589 GCA_031386895.1 Polaromonas sp. | reverse complement strand
TTGGTATAACCGGGCTCGGCTGCATTCGACGCTGGCCTATATAAGCCCGGTGCAGTTCGAGCAAAACTGGCTTGTCACTCAGCCCAAGCAAGCCAACTCATGATCTCGGTTATGGGATACGGATTCAACGGGCAAGGTCACACCACTGAAAGCTAAAGCCATGTCAGTCGCAACATTGAACCAGGCCCTTTTCGGCCACTACCAATCCCTCACCCTCAAAATGCACGACCACGGCATTTTAGAAATCGTCATGGGCGCAGCGCAAAGCGAGAATAAAAAGCTCTCAACGGCCGACCACAACATGCACCGCGAGCTGTCCACCATTTGGCAAGACATTGACAAAGACCCGGACACCCGCGTTGCGCTGATTCGTGGCGAAGGCAAGGGCTTTTCAGCCGGTGGCGACCTGGGTTTGGTTGAAGACATGGCGAACGACTTCAACGTGCGCGCGCGGGTGTGGAAGGAGGCACGTGACCTGGTCTACAACGTGATTAACTGCGGCAAACCCATCGTGTCGGCCATACATGGCCCGGCGGTGGGCGCGGGGCTGGTGGCGGGCTTGCTGGCCGACATCTCCATTGCCTCAAAAACCGCGCGCATCATTGACGGCCACACCCGCCTGGGCGTAGCCGCCGGTGACCACGCCGCCATTGTCTGGCCGCTGCTGTGCGGTATGGCCAAGGCCAAATACTATTTGCTGCTGTGCGAGGCGGTGTCAGGCGAAGAGGCAGAGCGCATCGGGCTGGTTTCATTGACGGTAGACGAGGCGGACTTGCTGCCGAAAGCTTTTGAAGTGGCCGAGCGCCTGGCGAAGGGATCACCGACTGCCATCCGCTGGACGAAATATGCACTGAACAACTGGCTGCGCCTGGCCGGGCCGACTTTTGATGCGTCACTTGCATTGGAATTCATGGGCTTTTCAGGGCCCGATGTGCATGAGGGTATCGCGTCGCTGCGCGGGCGGCGCGAGCCGCAGTTTGGGCAGAACAGTCCGATTTGAGTGCTGCTTGATGCGTTCACTCTTGTAGTTAGCACGCGTAGACGTCTGTTGAATAGGAAAGCCGTGTACTATGAAAGTAATAGCTCCTTGCGCTCGTATTTATTGCGCTAGAGGCCTAAATGATGAATAAAGTGGCCTGAAAACGGGTTTTTTAGGTCAGAAGCCGTTGGCAATAGTTGTTTGGGCGGGTTTGTAGCCGGGTCAGTTTAATAAAAACCGGGCTGAGTAAAGCTATTTTTTTTCGGTCCGCGCGCTGCAGTCGTAACGATGAAACTTACTGGAGTACATGCTGATCTTGTAACAGCTTGAACATACAGCATATGATCTGGCGCACGTCGTCAGTAAGCGACTTTTAGGAAATTTCAATGTCGATTCAACACTGCGGCTTCCATAGTCAAATTCAAGCCATGCGTTATGCAGTCAGCTAGGCCGCACCAGTCGCCACATCCTGACCGGATTTTTCACAACACGTCAATAGACACGCTTGCGCTGATTCTCAAGTCCCGCAGAATCCGGTTTTCCCGGCTAGATCGAGTTGACGACTCCCGTGAAGCGCCGACTATCCAGGGAATTCACTTCAGCAAGTATTTCTTCGTAAGCTGCTGGACTGGGGAAAAACGGGAGAGCATCCCGCAGTGGCAGCTGTACACGGAAAAGATGACCGGCGTTCGAATTGAGCTACCGTCGTATCCATTTCGGGAAAAGCATCTAACGCCCCCACCTTCTTGGTTGAACACGCGCACCCAAGGCCTTATGACCTCTCCGCTCGACTTTGGGGAGATGTTTGGTCCGTCGCATATGGTGCTTCCAATGTTTCTAAATCGTGACTATTTTGCTGGCAGGGTTGAGTATCTTGCCGATGTTGCCGATGTCGATGAACGCTACAAGTCTGCGGTCAGCTTTAGCAGTAATAACCTAGCGATATCGCGGCCGTTTGATTTAGTTCGTCTCAAAACAATAGATTGGGCTTTCCAAGACGAATACCGATTTGCGCTGTTTGTTTTGCCTTCTCTGCCGCTGCCGCCCGATGGCCCTGCAAACGCCGGTTTTTGTAATGCTCTGCCGCAGCATATTGCGAACTCTTTTCAAACCGGGCGAGACCCGGGGATAACGTATCTCGACGTAGATTTGACAGAAAGCGCGCTATATGAACTTGTCGTTACAACGGGCCCACTTTGTTTGCCGGGTGCGAAACTATGCGTCGATTCATTGGTTAAACAGTACGCTCCACTCGGGCGAGTTCAAGGAAGTTCGCTGGAAGGGCGTATTAGGCCGCGGTAGAGAACAATCTCCGGTTAATGTCCAATCAAGGTCACTCTGCTTTTATAGCTGGTTGCGCCCGTATTGATTGGCTTAGAGGCACTTTTGATAGTTAAAAAGCAACTTTCTAAGTTGATATCCGTATTTTGGGGCATATTTTGGGCCGAACTCTTCTAAATGTGCTCTTTTTAGTACAGTTTGGTGTTTATTTAGGGCTATAGACCATAGAATACAGGCGCGAGTAGCTCCCGTATTTATAGCAAACAAAACGTCAATCCCTCTGTTCAGCTACCCCGCGTCACTGGCATTTCCACCTCACCGGGCAACAACAAATGCCGCGCCAGCTCCAGCTTGGCAATCGATGCGCGGTGGACTTCGTCTGGGCCGTCGGCCAGGCGCAGGGTGCGCTGGTGGGCGTAGGCGTAGGCGAGCGGAAAGTCATCAGACACACCGCCGCCGCCGTGGGCCTGGATGGCCCAGTCGATGATCTGGCATGCCATGTTGGGTGCCACGACCTTGATCATGGCGATTTCGGCTTTGGCGACCTTGTTGCCGACCGTGTCCATCATGTAGGCAGCTTTGAGCGTTAGCAGCCTGGCCTGCTCGATCATGCAGCGTGACTCGGCAATGCGTTCAGACCACACCGACTGGCGCGAGATGGGTTTGCCGAAAGCGACGCGGCTGTTCAGGCGTTTGCACATCAGCTCAAGTGCTCGCTCGGCGCAGCCGATGGTACGCATGCAGTGGTGAATGCGTCCGGGGCCAAGGCGGCCTTGGGCGATCTCGAAGCCACGGCCTTCGCCTAGCAGCATGTTGTCGACCGGAACGCGGACGTTTTTCAAACGTACTTCCATGTGGCCGTGCGGCGCGTCGTCGTAGCCAAAAACGGTGAGTGGCCTGATAACGGTAATGCCGGGCGAGTTGGCAGGCACCAAGATCATCGATTGCTGCTCGTGGCGGCCTGCGTCGGGGTTGGTTTTGCCCATGACGATATAGACGGCGCAGCGTGGGTCGCCCGCGCCAGACGACCACCACTTCAGGCCATTGAGCACATATTCGTCGCCGTCGCGCTCGATGCGGCAGGCGATGTTGGTCGCGTCAGACGAAGCAACTTCGGGCTCGGTCATTAAAAAAGCAGAGCGAATCTCGCCGCGCAGAAGTGGATCCAGCCACTGGTCTTTGTTGGCCTCAGATCCGTATCTGGCAATCGTTTCCATATTGCCGGTGTCAGGCGCTGAGCAGTTGAAGACTTCAGCCGCAAAAGGCACGCGGCCCATGATTTCGCACAGCGGCGCGTATTCAAGGTTGCTCAGGCCTTCAGGCGCGCGCGGGGAGTGCGGTAGAAACAGGTTCCACAAGCCGGCAGCGCGTGCTTTGGGTTTGAGTTCTTCAATGATTGTGGTCGGAATCCACGCGTTGCCCTTGGCTCGGTTCTCGGCAATTTCTTTGAAAAAACGTGCCTCATTTGGGTAGATATGCTCGTCCATGAAGGCCAGCAAGCGCGCCTGCATCTGTTGCACTTTGGGGGTGAAATTAAAGTCCATGTTTATCTCCGTTTTATGTCTGAAAAATCTAAAAATTAAGCGCCACTTTTGACTGCAAAGCCCCACGCCATTTTTGCCAGCACAGGTGCACCGGCTGCCGAGCTGACGGCTTGTGCGCTCGATGCGGTACCTGCTTCGACCCGCTTGGCAATGCCTTGCAAAATCGCCGCCAGCCTGAACAGGTTGTAGGCGAGGTAAAAATTCCAGTCGGCTTTGAGTTGGCTTGGCGTGGTGATGCCAGTGCGTTCGCAGTATTTGGCAATGTATTGCGCTTCAGTCGGAATGCCAAGCGCCGCAATGTCCAGCCCACCAATACCGCGAAACGCACCGGGCGGAATGTGCCAGGCCATGCAGTGGTAGCTGAAGTCGGCCAGCGGGTGGCCCAGTGTTGACAATTCCCAGTCAAGCACGGCCAGCACGCGCGGCTCGGTGGGGTGAAACATCAGGTTGTCCAGCCTGAAGTCGCCGTGCACGATGGACGTCATGGCTTCGTCACGCGCGGTGGCGGGAATGTTGGCAGGCAGCCAGGCCATCAGCTTGTCCATTTCAAGAATGGGCGTGGTGATGGATGCCGTGTACTGCTTGCTCCAGCGGCCAATCTGGCGCTCAAAATAATTGCCGGGTTTGCCATAGTTAGCCAGGCCGCGCTCGGCCTATTTGTCGCTGTGCAGCGCGGCAATCGCGCGTTTCATCTCGTCATAAATTTCGCCGCGCTGGGTGTTCGTCATTGCGGGCAGGGCCTGGTCCCACAACACCCGGCCTTCAACAAACTCCATCACGTAAAACATGCGGCCAATGACCGATTCGTCTTCGCACAGGCAATGCATTTTGGCAACAGGCACATCGGTGCCTTGCAAGCCGCTCATGACTTTGAACTCACGCTCAACCGCGTGCGCTGATGGCAGCAGCCTGGCCACCGGGCCGGGCTTGGCACGCATCACATAGGCCTTGGCTGGTGTGATGAGTTTGTAGGTCGGGTTGGACTGGCCGCCTTTGAAGATTTCAACCTGCAGCGGGCCAGCAAAACCAGGCATGTGCTGATCAAGCCAGGCAGTTAGTGCGGCAATATCGAAAGCATGCTGCGCCGTGACTTCGCGGGTGCCGACAAAATGGTCAAAGTTGCTCATGGTGGCTGGTGCGGGTTTTATTTCTCAAGATCCGTGTCTGAAATGCGCAGCAAGGCTTCGCGGTTGCGCACCACAAGTCCACCCGGCTCGATGCGAATGGTGTCTTCGCGCTCCATGGCTTTTAGCTCCTGATTCACGCGCTGGCGCGATGCACCCAGCAACTGCGCAAGCTCTTCTTGTGCCAGCTGCAGGCCAATGCGCACTTCGTTGCTGTCTGACAAGCTGGGCACCCCGTAACTGCGCACCAGATGCAGCAGCTGTTTGGCCAGCCGCGCGCGCAGGGGCAGGGTGTTTAAATCTTCTACCAGGCCGAAGAGCTGACGTATGCGCCGTGCGTGCAGCCGAAGCATGGCTTCGTATAGCTCGGTGTGCAGCGCCAGAATTTTCCGGAAATCGGCTTTGGCTACGCACAAGATGGTGCTGTCGCCATGTGCATAGGCATCGTGCGTGCGCCGGTCGCCGTCGAAAATTGCCACATCGCCAAACCAGATGCCAGGCTCTACATAAGTCAGTGTGATTTGCTTGCCCGAGATGGATGTGGAGCTGACGCGCACTGCGCCTTTGGCACAGGCTATCCATTCCTCTGGTGGGTCGCCGCGGGCGGCAATCAGTTCGCCGTCTCGAAATCTTTTGACGTAAGCGCATCGCAGTATGTCGTGCCTAAGCGACGGGGACAGGCTTGAAAACCAGCGGCCAGCATTAATCGCTTCGCGCTCTTCAATGTTAAGGATGGGGTCGTCCATGGCTTGTCTTTTGGGTGACTTCAATACGCCTGATTGTCACCTGAGAGACGACGGCAATGGAATGCGGTTGTCGCTTGCGTGTCCACAAGACCAGCGCGCTTTAGCGGTACTGCGGTGTGCGTTTGGCCAAAAAAGCGCTGATGCCTTCGCCGCCATTTGCATGGCGAAGGTTGGCTACAAAATGATCACGTTCCTGCTCGAAATGCTGGCTGAGCGTTTGGGTTGGCGCGTCATTGACCAGCTCTTTGATGCTGGCCAGCGTATTTGGGGCCCGTGCATTGAGCAACGCCGCCAGGCTGAGTGCGTCACGCAGGGCGCTGCCTGTGCTGCACACGGTATTGACCAGGCCCAATGCATACAGGCGCTGCGCGTTGATGCGTGCGCCGCACATCATCAGTTCATTGGCCAACTGGCGGGGCAGTGTGCGGCCAAGGGCCCAACTACCACCGCCGTCAGGCGACAAACCCACCGTGCTGTAGGCCATGACAAACACCGCGTTGTCAGCCGCCACGCAAAAGTCGCAGGCCAGTGCCAGCGAGAAGCCAGCGCCAGCCGCCGCGCCCTCGACTGCGGCAATAACGGGCTTGGGGTGTGTGCGAATCGCTTCAATCCAGGTGTGCAGGCCGTCAATGCTTTGGGCTTGAACCTCTTTGGATTGGTCTCGGTTGGCCAGCAGGCGCTGCAGATTGCCGCCAGCACAAAAGGTATTGCCCTCACCGGTGATGACCACGCTGCGTATGTCAGGGTTGGACTCAGCCGCATCCAATGCCTCGATTCCGGCGGCGTACATCTCAGGGCCAAGCGCGTTTTTAAAGTCAGGGTTGCTGATGGTCAAAATCAGTGTTTGACCGTCGCTGGCGCTTTTGAGGCTACTTGTCATTGGGGTTATCTGGTGCGTTAAGAAGACGTAGCGAAGGAAGCAAAGGCTTGTCTACCAAGCTTGGCTGTGGAATCGGCTTTGTAAGGCCACAGACGCCGTCCCCGTGGGGGGAAAGGCGCTACACGCAGTGATCGTCCAGCAGGGGTGTTGGCCAATTTGCTCAACTTTCCTCATGCAGCAAGCTCAAACCAATCGCGCCGCGCCTGCGCAGCCACGGAGACGGACGATAACGCTGGTCACCGTACACGGTTTGCATGTTGAACAGCACTTCGAGAATATTCGTGGGGCCATACAAGTTGCCCATTGCTAACGGGCCCTGTGGGTAGCCCAAGCCCAGCGTGACAGCGGTCTCAAGGTCTTTCGGGCTGCAAATACCCTGCTGACAGATGTCGCTGGCAATGTTTACGATGGTGCTGACCACACGCTGCGTGACAAATCCGCCGCTGTCGCGAATCACGCTGACGGCTTTGCCGTCTCGGGCAAAAAGGGCGTGGGCTGCGTCGCGCATGTCGATTCGTGTTGCGGGATTGGTAGCCAGTACGCGGCGTTTGGTGGCGGCATCGTCTATCAGCATGTCAATGCCGATGGTGCGCGCGGGGTCAAGCCGCTCGACCACGGCTACCGTGGTGATATCAAAACCCAGCGGAGCGACAAGCATCAGCGCCTGCGGTGAGGCAGAAACGCTTGTCTCAATGTTGGCGCCGAGTTTTTTCAGCAACTGGAGCAGCTCGGAGCGCCGGGCTGCCCTGGGCGAAATCCAAATCGGCGGCATTTCTTCGACTTCCGGCGCAGAAGGCTCCGCACTCACCTGCATCACACCGTCCGCATACTTGTAAAAGCCCTCGCCAGTTTTCCGCCCTAAAAGGCCGCCAGCCAACCGCTGGGCCGCGATTACGCTAGGGCGATAGCGTGTTTCTTCGTAATACTGGCGGTAAATCGACTCCATGACAGGGTGCGAGACATCCAGCGCGGTCAGGTCCATCAGTTCAAACGGCCCCAGCTTGAAGCCGCCTTGATCGCGCAGAATCCGGTCTATCGTTGCAAAGTCAGCAATGCCTTCACCGACGATGCGTAACGCTTCTGTGCCGTAACCGCGCCCTGCGTGGTTCACGATAAAGCCTGGAGTGTCTTGCGCCGTGACTGGTGTGTGGCCCATCTGGCGGGCGTAGTCGCTCAATTGCTGGCACACAGAACTGTCGGTTCTTAACCCGGCAATCACTTCGACGACCTTCATTAAAGGAACTGGGTTAAAAAAGTGATAGCCGGCAAAGCGTTCAGGGTGCTTGAGCTTCGTGCCTATCGCTGTGATTGCCAGAGATGATGTGTTGGAGACAAGTACAGTTTGCCCGGACACAATCGACTCGAGTTGCGCCAGCAGGTCCTGTTTGGCGTCCAGTCGCTCAACGATGGCCTCAACCACCAGGTCACAGTCTGACAGTTCCTGAAGTGAACTAACACAAGACACCAGTGCGGAAAACTGCACAGCTTTTTCTGCGTCGATCCGACCCTTGGCTACAAGCTTGTTCCATTGTTCTACGATTCGGGACTTGGCATTTTCGGCAGCCAGTGGGTTAATATCAAACAGTTTTATAGCGCTTTCGCATTGGGCAGCAATTTGGGCGATACCCTGTCCCATAGCGCCACAACCCACAATGCCAACGGTTTTGAAATTTGGTTTCATTGGAAAGTATTATTACGCTTCGTAAAAAATGAGTGGTAGCACCTTGAATTTTTTGACCCTTAATCCTTCCATTACTTCTTTCGAACGGAAATCTGCCTTTGGTGTCAAGGCAGCGTTAGCCTTTCTGGGCAAGCTGGCCCTACTTGGAATCTGGATTGGCGCCTCGAGTTCAAGCCATGGATTGCAACTTGGCAAACACCGGGGAGCGGCGGTTATCGGGCAGCCTCTGAATGTAACCATCCAAGCCACAATTGACAGTCCGGATGAACTGGCGGCAGGTTGCCTGGACGCGGATATTTTCTACGCCGACAACCGCCTTGAAAAGTCGCGTGTTCGTGTAAGCAGTGAAAAAGCTGCAACTGGACCGCAAGATTATGTAATTCGCGTTCGGTCAACAATAGGAATCGATGAGCCGGTAGTCACTATTTATCTGCGCACAGGCTGCGCGCAAAAAATAGAAAAACGGTATGTTGTTTTGGCCGATGTGATTTCTGAGTCAGCTGGTGGTGGGTTTACTGCTTTACCCGCCATGCCAGCGCCAGCGCGGGTGCCTGGTGCAGCGCCCCAAGGCGATTCTTCTGCTCAGCCCAGACTGGCTCAAGATGCAGCGCGGGATGCGCGTGAAGCGCGGCGCGTCGCGCGCGAGGCGAAGCGTGAAGATCTGAACAACCGGGCCGCCGCTGCCAGGCTGGCGCGAAACAGCACAACAATTAGCCGACCGCCTGGCGCCCCGATTGACGCCCGTACTGGCGAATCTGTGAGCCCTGAGAGCGTTGCAGCAGCGCCTGCGCCAGGGGCAGAAAAGGCGCAGAACAAGCCAGCTATCCCAGGCGCAAAGTCGATTCCGGCAGACAAAGCAAAATCGAGATTGAAGCTGGAGCCGATAGACCTTTTGGCCGAGCGTGACCCTAGTTTGAAGCCGTCGGCCGAGCTGCGCACCGTTCCTACAAACGATCCAGCGCAGCGGTCTGCGGCAGCAGCGCTGTGGCGTGCCATCGCTGCTCAGCCCGAAGATATTCTTGGGGACTCTGTGAAGCTCAAAACTCTGGAGTCTGCTGTATCGGGGCTACAGGTCCAGATGAAGAAAAGCCAGCTTGACATGCAAGATTTTGGTGAAAATATCAAAAAGGCTGAAGCCGAAAAATATGCAAACCCGCTGGTTTATGGGCTCAGTTTCCTTTTGTTTTTGGCTGCTTTGGGCTTGGTCATCACGTTTCGAAGGCGGTCAGCACAAGTCAGCAGTGATTCCTACGTTCAGCCCTGGTGGCGCAAAGGCGCCGGGCAGCAGGTGGGTTGGGCCGATAGCGCGGAGGCTCTGAAGTCCTCGTCGCCAACGCCTGGTTTTGAGGTAGACCGCAGCTCAACAAGCGGCAATTTCGATGGCCCTTCTATCAGCTACCTTGACCTCGATCTGAGCGAAGTCGGTAATAAAGTCAGGAGCAAGCCGGGAAGTGTCAGCCGCGAAGAGGCATCACTTTTGGAGTCGCGTTCTGGCGTCCGCCCGGCGCCAGTGAGCGAAGATCCCACCATCAACTTGCGGGCTGACTTCGCGCAGAGCATGTCGTTCGCAGGTCGGGCTGTAAAAGCCGAGGAGCTTTTTGATGTGCAGCAGCAGGCTGATTTTTTTGTTTCATTGGGGCAAAAAGACCAGGCTATTGAGGTGCTCCGCTCGCATATAGAAGAGTCAGAGGAAACCAGCGCTCTGGTGTACCTGGACCTGCTAAAGCTATACCACCAGCTCAACGAGAAGTTGGAGTTTGAAGCTTTTCGCCAAGAGTTCAATGCGAGATTTAACGCCGAAATACCTGAGTTTGAGGCCTACAGTGAGGCAGCAAGCGGTGAAGGGCTTCAAGGCTATCCGATAGCGATGTCGAGAATCGTAGCGTTGTGGCCTTCAGCGAAGGTATTGAATGTAATTGAAGAGTCCATGTTTCGCCAGCCCGACTCGCAAATCACGACGTTCGATCTGGAGGCTTACCGCGAGCTGCTGCTGCTCTACGCCATGATCAAAGACATTTTGCACGCGCAAAGCGTTGGCAAGGGGCCGACGTTGCTGTCGGCGCCGCGGCGTTCTGCGATAGGCATACAGGCTGCTGCGGGTTCTGAAGCCGAATTGAAATCAGGAGCGGCGCATGAGCGTGCATCGCAGTTTCCGTCAACGTCTGTGGTGCCACTAAGCGCAACCCCTGAAAAAACCAAGCCAGATTCAGCGTTTGATGAGGATATGGACGTAGACGTGGATTTAAGCAGTTTGGGCCGTCTTGGCAGACCGGAATCTGCCAGAGCTACTTTGACGAATACGCAATCTACCAATGCCCTTGAAGCCGCAGGAGGCGCAGCCAATGCACTTACTTCTCCAGCAGGCAAGGCGAATTTGACGATTTCCGAAAACTCTATTGATTTTGATTTTGACCTGCCCGCCAAAGCTGAACTGCCAGCTCAAAGGTTAGTCAGCCGGCCAACACCCAGCAAGAGTTAGGAGCCTGAGCGGCAGAAGGAACGCCGGCTGAAAATTATCCGCAACGGGCTATCTTTCGTCGCTTATCTGCCAAATATCCCTATATTCGTCAGCGAAATCGTTAAAAACTTGGACATCGCTGTGGCCAATTTTCGCTTCAACGCCTTTTGCCGACCAGGCTCCCGGGGGACCCAATGCGCAAATACCCGAGGGTTGCTATGTGCCGTTACCGAGCGTGTTAGTTGGCAGAAATATTTCAAAGAAGTCCATTTTGAGGCAGGGCCCGGTAAAAATTGGTTTTACAAAGCTACGTCAGCGCCTGACCTGTAGCGCGCCGGGGTTGACGATGTTTGTCGGTGTTCCCTTGATGAAGTTCACCACATTGTCAAAAGCAGAGCCAAAGTACATTTCGTAGCTGTCTTTTTCGACGTACCCGATATGCGGAGTACAAATACAGTTCTCCAGGCGTAACAGGGCATGCCCCTGCAAAATTGGTTCGGACTCGAAAACGTCTACTGCAGCCATCCCTGGCCGGCCGCGATTCAGCGCGGCAATCAGTGCATCAGTCTCAATCAATTCGGCTCTCGAAGTGTTGACAAG
This sequence comes from Polaromonas sp., assembly GCA_031386895.1. Lineage (GTDB taxonomy): Bacteria > Pseudomonadota > Gammaproteobacteria > Burkholderiales > Burkholderiaceae_C > Polaromonas. Next base: position 15,296 of record JANNCT010000154.1, on the reverse strand, counting down.
CAATGCGGTAGGTTTCATTCGAGACAGATCTTCCAGTGTCACGATACTTCGTGTGTCTTCATGCAGGCGAAGCTGCAAAGTCAAAACATCGCTTTCTTCAAACAGCTCAACCTTGCTGGATGCGATGTGAAAGCCGTCCGAGCGCGCCCGCTCTGTCGAAGACGGGCGACCCCAAACCAAAACACGCATGCCAAACGCCTGTCCGTAACCAGCCAAAATCTGCCCAATTTTGCCGTAGCTCCAGATTCCCAGAGTCTTGCCTTTCAGCACGGTGCCCAAACCAAAGTTGACCGGCATCGCAGATGACTTTAGCCCAGCCTGCTGCCATGCGCCATGCTTCAAGTGTGAAACGTAGTGTGGAATGCGCCGGGTAGCCGCCATGATCAATGCCCAGGCCAGCTCGGCCGGGGCGGTCGGTGAGCCCACACCTTCAGAGACCACCACACCGCGTTCAGTACAGGCCCCTACATCCACGTGCGCACCGACTCTCCCTGTTTGTGCAATCATTTTGAGCTTGGGCAGCTTTTCGATCAGCTGGCGGCTCATGTGGGTGCGCTCTCGAATCAAAACAATCACATCCGCGTCTTTGAGTCGAACCGAAAGCTGACCAATGCCTTTAACGGTATTGGTGTACACCTTGGCTGGATAAGCGTCGAGTTTTGCAGCGCAATCCAGTTTGCGAACGGCGTCCTGGTAGTCGTCCAAAATCACAATATTCATCCCGATATTGTGCCTTCAAGTTTTGCGTCCAAATTTCTGAATGCTGTGTGCGCGGTACCCCAAAGTACCCTTAAAGCCCACGCTGAAACTCAGCGTTTGCGCGTTGATGCGTTTTGCGTAGCCATGCGATCAAGCATTTCACACACGTCAGCCATTCGACCGGAAATCACCAGGCGGCCCGTCGACGATCGGCTTCTACCAGGTTCAAACTCCCGAAGGACTTTCAAGCTGCTTGCTGCGCGGGGTCTGGCCTTCAATGGGTTCGATTCGGTTAAAGATTCAGCGCTAAAACCAGCATCGTCAAACTTGCTCCGTACCACATGAGCTTCGGGCAGCTTCGGATGGTTGGCAGGGTTGGCAGGTTTGGCAGTTTTGCTGTCTGCCAAATCGATGCTGATCTGGTTGGGAACTGCATGCACCTTCATTTGTGGCGGCGCGAAGAAAGCAAATACGGCCTGGACGGGCGACACCCAGTTCAAGGCGGTCGTTGAGCGAATGGACGGCTGTGAAAATACAATTGATCCCATGACTAACTCCTGCTTGGATAAGGTGCCCCAGTGCGTGATGGCGAGATTTCAACAACGGCATTTGCACCGCCTTTTGCCACAGCAACAGGGTGTTAAATTCGCCACATTGCAGCGCTACCAAACGCCCGCCACTTGATGCGCGGCGAACCTTTGTGGCTACATCAACACCGTGTTTCTGATCAGGCCAACGGCCAGGCCTTCAATTTCAAATGGGTCCCCGGGTTTGACCACAATCGTTTTGAAGTCCGCGTTTTCGGGCAACAGCTCGATCAGATTTTGGGTTCTCCGGTAGCGCTTGACGGTCACTTCGTCACCCAGCCTGGCGACGACGATCTGCCCGTTTTTGGCGTCTTTGGCTTGCTTGACTGCCAGCAAGTCCCCATCAATGATGCCGATATCGCGCATGCTCATTCCGCGAACTTTGAGCAGGTAATCAGGTTGCTTTTCGAACACATCCGTGCCGAAGTTGAAGGTTTGTTCAATATGCTCTTGGGCCAATATGGGAGAGCCGGCAGCAACTCGTCCTACCAGCGGCAGGACAAGTTGGGCCAGGCTTTGTAACGGCAGTGAAAACTGGAGGTTGCGGCTTTCATTGATTGAGCGCAGGGCGTTGCCGCGTAGCCGGATTCCGCGCGATGTACCACTGACCAGTTCAATCACGCCTTTGCGGGCCAGCGCCTGCAGGTGTTCTTCAGCGGCGTTGGCAGACCTGAAACCCAGCTCGGTAGCAATTTCGGCCCGGGTGGGTGGTGCGCCTGTTCTGGCAATGGCACGCTGGATCAGCTCAAAAATCTGTTGCTGGCGGGCCGTCAGTTTCGGGCCATCAGGCGATACATTGGACGACATGTTTGAGAAGTGGTTCAAAGTGCTCATGGTCGCAAATCGTTGAGTAAGTGTGTTTTTAGAGGCTACTGGATGGAGTAAACGGAAGGAATTTAAGCTGTTTTAATACCTAGTAGCTGTATTTTTAGCCAGTCTTCTGGTAATTGCAAGTTTTTTTTGATATTTCTTTTATGCAGAACCAAAAAATCGTGATTTTGGGAACGGGCGGCACCATTGCCGGCCTCGCCAAAGATGCATCGAGCAACCTGGATTACACCGCCGCTCAGGTGCGTGTTTCCGACCTGGTGGGCGCTGCCCCTGGCCTGCGGTCGAACAGCACAATGGAGACCGAGCAGGTCGCGCAAATTGACAGCAAAGACATGTCTTTTCCAGTTTGGACTGCACTGGCTAAAAGGGTGCAGCACCATCTGGCGCGCTGCGATGTAGAAGGCGTCGTGATCACCCACGGCACAGACACCGTGGAGGAGACGGCCTACTTTTTGCAGGCCGTTCTTGGCCCGGCCAAGCCTGTGGTTTTGACCTGCGCCATGCGGCCCGCTAGCGCTTTGGAGCCAGACGGGCCGCAAAACCTGAGCGATGCAATTTTGGTGGCCGGGCATGCGGGCGCGCAAGGGGTAGTGGTGGTGTGCGCGGGGCTTGTGCACAGTGCAGTCGATGTGCAAAAAATCCATACACAGCAGCTCAACGCGTTTGGTTCCGGCGATGCAGGTGTGCTTGGCTTGGTTGAGAGAAACAGCCTGAAAATGTCAAGAAAATGGCCTCTAGCGCAACAAATACGGGCGCAAGCAGCTACTAAAAACATAGCAATTTTGAATCAGACCGAAGCGTGGCCCAAAGTTGACATTGTGATGAACTATGCGGGCGCAAGCGGTGCGGTGGTTGATGCGTTGTTCGTTCTTGGCGTGCAAGGCATTGTGGTGGCCGGCACAGGGAATGGCACTGTGCATCAGGCGATGGAGGCCGCGTTGTTGCAGGCGCAGGCAGGTGGGGTTCAGGTTGTGCGTGCAACGCGCTGCACGCAGGGGCGGGTGTTGCCGCGTGCGGATGATCGCTTTCCTCACTCCGACGGGCTGAGCCCGGTCAAGGCCCGGATCAGCCTGATGTTGAGGCTGATGGGCGTGGGTGTGGGTATATGAACTTTTTTGTAGCGCTCAAGTCCAGCGTGTGGGCCTATCCGGCGCTTGAGGTGCTGCATATCTGCGGAATAGCTTTGCTGCTGGGCAACCTGGTTCTGCTGGAAATGCGGGTATTTGGGCGTGGCGCCCTGCTGGATGTGAAAGCGCTGGCTAGTTTGAGTCTAGGGATAGCAGCGGTGGGTTTTTGCCTGGCCGCTGCATCGGGTTTGCTGATGTTTTCGTCGCAGGCCGCTGATCTTTTGACAAATCGAGCTTTTACGCTGAAGATGATTTTGCTGATGCTTGCGGGCTGCAATGCCGCCTGGTTTCATGGGCGCGCTTCGCTGGTTAAGCTTGATGCTGTGGCGCGCGTGCAAATGCTGCTGTCGAGCTTGATATGGGTGGGGGGTTGTAACCTGCGGCCGCTGGATTGCTTATGTTTGAACTTGAAGGAGTTTGAAAATGAAACGACGTGACGCACTGAAAATTTCTGCAGCGTTGTCTGCGGCTGGTCTTTATTTGCCTGCACTGGCACACCACGGCTGGAGCAGTTTTGACCAAGACAGGCCAATTTACCTTGAAGGCAAAGTTTTCAAGTCAGTCTGGCAAAACCCGCACGCAGAGCTTGAGATAGATCTGCCAGCGGGTCTTAAAGTGCCTGCTGATTTGCCCGCCCGCAGCTTGCCCGCGCAAACTGCGCCGGTTGACGGAAAAGCACTTGCGGCCAAGGCGGTGGTGCCAACCCGCCAGGACAAACGCTGGGAGATTGAACTGGCCCCTCTTGGCCGCATGCAAGCCTGGAACGTTGCCGAAATCAAACCCGGCACCAGCATTGCAGTGCTGGGCTTTACCTTGATAGGCGAAAAAGGCGAGGCTGTGTTGCGCGCTGAATACCTGTTTGTAGCGGGCAACACCTACGCTTTGCGATCTGGTCCTGCGTAATTAGCAAGCAGGTAACTGGAATCAACGCCTGAACAAGCTCAGGCAGCCAGCGCCTTGAGCGCGCGCTGCGTGATGTCTTCAACGCTGCCGATACCGCTGATAGCGCGGTATGCAGGTGCCAATTCAGGGTTCGTCTTGGCCCAGTCAGAGTAGTAAGCCACCAGCGGCCGGGTCTGTGCGCTGTAGACGTCAAGCCGTTTGCGAACGGTTTCTTCCTTGTCGTCGTCGCGCTGGATGAGTGGCTCGCCTGTCACGTCGTCCTGGCCTGCCACTTTCGGCGGGTTGTAATTTAAATGGTAGGTCCTACCTGAAGCGACGTGCGAGCGTCGACCGCTCATGCGCTCAATAATCGCGTCGAAGGGCACGTCAATTTCCAGCACGTAGTCAAGTTTCACCCCGGCTGCCTTCATGGCGTCTGCCTGCGGAATGGTGCGCGGGAAGCCATCGAACAAAAAGCCGTGAGCGCAGTCGTCCTGGGCAATTCTCTCTTTCACCAGATTGATAATCAGCCCGTCGCTGACGAGCGCGCCGGAGGCCATCACGCTTTTGGCCTCAACGCCAAGAGGCGTGCCCGCTTTAACGGCCGCGCGCAACATGTCGCCGGTAGAAATTTGGGGAATATTGAATTTTTGGCAAATAAACGTTGCCTGAGTACCTTTTCCAGCACCTGGGGCGCCCAGCAAAATCAATCTCATGTAAAGCCTCTTATTTTTACGTTCTTTGGCATTTGACTGCCTGTTTGTCTAACGGTGTTGCACCCCGAAGAATTAAAGGATAGCACGCAGGTCTTGAAGATGCCTTACGGGCCACGAGCGGGTTTGGTAGGTGGCGCTGTGCTGAGCCAGGCGGCTAGGCAAAAAATTGGCGCACCCGCTCCAGGTCTTGCAAAGTGTCCACACCGGCGACCGGCTGGCCCTCAGTCAGGTGTACCGCAATCTTGTAGCCATGCCATAGCACGCGCAGCTGTTCCAGTGACTCAAGCCGTTCCATGGGTGCCGGGCTCATGCCAGGAAAACCCTTTAAAAATCCGACCCTGTACCCGTAAATACCGATGTGCCGAAGCGGCTTTGGCAGCGCAGTATCCGCTTTCCACCATGCCTGCGCAGGGAATTCGCGCGCAAAAGGAATCGGCGAACGGCTGAAGTAAAGCGCGGTTTGCGTTTTGTCGAGCACCACTTTGACCACGTTTGAATTTTCAAACTCTTCCAGCGTGTCAATGGCGTGCGCCGCAGTGCTCACGGCGCAGTCGGGCCGGCTCGCCAGCAGGGCGGCAGTGGCTGAAATCAATAATGGGTCAATCAGTGGCTCATCGCCTTGAACATTCATCACAATGGCGTCCTCGCTTAACCCAAGCAGCACGCAGGCTTCGGCCAGCCTGTCGCTGCCGCTGACGTGGTCTGCTCGCGTCATGATGGCGTCAACCGCGAATTGCCTGCAGGCCTTCATCACTTCACTGCTGTCAGTAGCAACCACCACCCGCTCAGCTCCGCTTTTGATTGCCTGCTGCGCAACCCGAACGACCATGGGCGTGCCGGCGATGTCGGCAAGGGGTTTGTGGGGCAACCGCGTAGACGCCAGCCTGGCCGGAATCAATGCGGTGAAGCGGACCTTCTGGCTCAACACCGTCACGGCTTACAGGCCAAGTTCTTCGTCTGTCAACGTGCGCGCCTGCACCTCAAGCATCACGGGCATGCCGTCCCGCACCGGGTAGGCCAGCCGTGCGCTGCGCGAGATCAGCTCCTGGGTCTCGCGGTTGTAAGTAAGTGGGCCTTTGGTGACCGGGCAAACCAGCAGTTCAAGTAATTTGGTGTCCATATCGAGATGGTAATGGTGAAACGGGGAAACGGGTAAACCGGGAAAGAGTGGTGGCAGGCGCTGCCGCTAGGGGCGGTCTAGATTCAATGCACTGTCGAGCGCAGTAAAAAACGCTGGCTCGGGGGTAAAAACCAGTGGCACCGCCAGTATGCGAACCGTGGGATTTTGCGGCAGATCAAACAGTTTAATTGCGTCTTTTTCGGTGCATAAAACGGTGATTTTCGCCTCACTTGGAAGCTTCAAGCTCGCCAGGTCAAGGTTTGAAAAATCGGCATGGTCCGCCATGGCAGTAGTTCGCAGAAGCGCAAGACCGCGCGCCAGCAGCATTGCAAAAAATGCGTCGGGGTGCGCAATGCCTGCCAGCGCAACCAAGCTGCTTTGCGAGGTCGCTTTTGCAAGGCTTTGAAGCGAAACGGTACTGCCGTCAAACGCAATGGCAGCGTCTGCAAGTTGGCGGATCGACGTAAAGCCCGCAAACGCAGGCTTGATTCCCGTGTGCAGAACCAATCCTTTAGCAGCTTGGGCCCCCATCGGCCAGACCTGGCGAAGCGGCCCTGCGGGAATCAGCCAGCCGTTGCCAAGCCCACTGTCGTCAAACACCACGACATTGACTGTGCGTTGCAAGCGTTCGTGCTGCAGCCCGTCATCGCAAACAAGCACGCCGGTTTGGGGATAGGCAGCCAGCAAAGCACGCGCCGCTTCGGCCCGGTCATTTGCTATAAATAAAGGAGCTGCTAGCGCCCGTTTTATAAGGGCTGGCTCATCACCAGACTCCAAAACTGGCGTATCAGAAAACACTTCGATGCAACCAGAGCCGCGCCGCCCGTAACCGCGTGAAACAACACCGCATTGCACACCCTGCGCTGCGAAATGCGCCACCAGCGCCATGACCAGTGGCGTCTTGCCGCCTCCGCCTACAGTGACATTTCCCACGACGACGACAGGCACTCCAACCCGCTGGGCGGCAAGCACGCCGCGGCTGAACAGCCAGTGCCGAAGTGCGATGAGCAGTCCATATAGCTGTGAAGCCGGCCACAAGGCGCACGCAAGCAGGCCGCGCGTGCGCCAGGCTTTCTGCAAGGCAGATCTCAATGGCTTGTCCGTTTGGCCAGATTCAGGCACGCCGGCGCTGGCCATGCGGGTCGCATGTTTCGGGCTAGCGCGGCCCGGCTTGAGCCGCGCTTTGGGTGGCAAAAGTGATTTGCGTGAAGCCGCTTCTGCGCGCCGCTTCCATGACGGTGATCACGGCCTGGTGCGTGGCGCTGGCATCGGCGCTGATGATGATGACGCTGTCTTTACCGGCAGTTGCACCTTCAACCAGTGCCTGGCCAAGGGCTTGCAGGGTTCGGCCGTCTACCGGAGTTTTGTTGACCATGTACCGCCCGTCACTGCTGACCGCCACAATGACTTCTTTCGGGTAATCGCGCTGCTTTTCAGCATCTGCCAGGGGCAGCTTGATTTGCAGTTCGGTGAACTTGCTGTAGGTAGTGGACAGCATTAAAAAAATCAGTACGACCAGCAACACGTCAATGAACGGAATCAGATTGATTTCGGGCTCGTCGCGGGTGTTTTTTCTGAAATTCATGTCAAAACTCTGCAGGTTGGCGCGCGGGTCAAAACTTGCGCAGGCCGTTTAAATGGCGCAAAAACCGCTCTGATGCCAGCTCCATGGCCAGCAGGTATTCGTCGACCCGGCCGCGAAAATAGCGCCAAAAAATCAGCGACGGTATGGCCACAATCAGCCCGAAAGCGGTGTTGTAAAGCGCAATGGAAATACCTTGAGCCAATTGCGCCGGGTTGCCACCTCCCGCGCCAACTGCACCGCCGCCAGCTTGCGAGCCGAAAATCTCGATCATGCCGATCACAGTACCCAGCAAGCCCAGCAAGGGCGAGGCTGATGCAATGGTGGCTAGTGCTGCAAGGTAGCGCTCCAGTCCGTGCGCAGCCTGGCGGCCAGCGCCTTCAATGGTCGCGCGCAAATCGCTTTCGGTGATGCGTGGATTGGCGTTTAGCGCCCGAAAACCACTGGCCAGCACGCGGCCCAAAGCGGAATTTTGCTCAAGCTGAGTTACCACGTCCGGGGAAGGCACAGCGCTGCGCGACACGGTTATGGCTTCGTGCAGCAAAGTTGGAGGAGCGACTTTGCTGGTTTTAAGACTGCTAAAGCGTTCAATGACCAGTGCTAGGGCCAAAATTGAGCAGGCAATGAGCGGCCAGATCGGCCATCCAGCCGCTTGTATGATTGAAAACAACGCTTATCTCCGGACAAATAAATTGAATCGAATTATGGCCCACTGGAACCTGCGGATTTCAGAACTTTGGCGGCTGCCGTCCACACAACTTGTGGATATCTTTGTGGAAAACTACCACCCGAGCTGCCATCAAGCCCCGCCAGCGTTGCCCTTGAACAAAACGGTCGAATATTCAGCACCGGAATACCAATATAAATCAAAGACTTGCGCCGGTTTGCGGCGCTCTCCGCTGGCAGCTGCTGAAGCCAGGCCTTCTCGGTCGATTTGTGTGAAACGTGCGCCGCAGTTCCGTGAGGTGGCTCAAATTGAATAGCCTTGGGCTGGATGGAAGTGGCCGCTCATCAGGCTTAAAAATATGGCCGGTGGGGGTTTTGCTCAGGGCCATCGCTGAGGCACTTGAGGCGCGATTCAACCCGGTGGCAGTGCAGGGCGAAATCTCGGGATTCTCCCGTGCATCGAGCGGGCATTGCTATTTTTCATTGAAGGACGACGACGCGCAGATCCGCTGCGCGATGTTCAAGCGCGCTGCGGGTTTGCTCGACTTTGATCCGCGCGACGGGCAACGCGTTGAGGTTCGCGGCAGGCTTGGCGTGTACGACGCCAGAGGCGAGCTTCAACTGGTGGTCGAGTCCATGCAGCAGGCCGGGCAGGGGACTTTGTTCGAGCAATTTTTAAAGCTCAAAGCCAAACTTGAATCTGAAGGTTTGTTTGACAGCAAGCGCAAACGGGTTCTGCCATTGATGCCGAAAGCGATTGGTGTGGTGACCTCCCTTGGCGCGGCGGCGCTGCACGATGTGGTCAGCACACTGCAGCGGCGCGCGCCGCACATACCTGTGGTGATTTATCCATCTACCGTGCAAGGCGCGCAATCGGCGGCAGAGCTGCGACGAGCTTTAAACACAGCTTATCAGCGCAATGAAGTTGATGTGCTGCTGCTGGTGCGCGGCGGCGGGGCAATGGAAGACCTGTGGGCCTTCAACGACGAGCAACTGGCGCGCCTTATTGTTCAGTCCCCCATGCCCATCGTCAGCGGAGTGGGCCATGAAACCGATTTCACCATTGCCGATTTTTGTGCAGACGTGCGCGCCCCCACACCAACTGCTGCAGCTGAGCTGTGCGCCCAGCCGCAACAGGTTTGGCTCAATGTGCTGGAATCCATTTTCAGCCGGCTACAAAACGGAGTAGACCAGCAAATTCAGGCTAACAGCCAGCGCCTGGATCTGGCTGCAGCGCGCGTTGGCAGGCCGTCGCATTTCGTCACACGACAGCAGGCACGTTTAGCGATGCAGGCTCAAAGATTCAAACACGCACAATCTGCGGCAGTAATCCGTTTTAAAGCGGACATGGTTGCCGTTACGCGTAGCAGTAATCTGTCGATAAAAAGCGCTGTTGAGCAGCAAAAAACACGTTTGGCCAGCGTTCAGTTGCGTCTGGAACTGCTTAACCCACATTTGGTTCTGGAGCGGGGCTACGCGTGGCTTGTCGACAGCGAAGGCCGTTCCATCACCCAGGTCAAGCAAGCCCGCACCGGGCAAGCGGTACGCGCTACCCTTACCGATGGCACGGTCGATTTGACCGTGAGCAGTCCCCGTCTGATTTAGTTTTTACAATAATTCTGCTAAGCTTTTTAGTGGTTTTTACAATAAGTCAGTCCAACCCCACCCAAAGGAAAATTCATGGAACATACCCTGCCAGCATTGCCGTATGCCATTGACGCTTTAGCGCCAAACTACAGCCAGGAAGCGTTTGAGTACCACCACGGCAAGCACCACAACGCTTACGTGGTGAACTTGAACAATCTTCAGAAAGGCACCGAGTTTGAAGCGATGACGCTCGAAGAGATCATCAAAAAATCCAGCGGCGGCGTCTACAACAATGCAGCCCAAGTCTGGAACCACACTTTCTTTTGGAGTTGCATGAAACCAGCCGGCGGTGGCGAGCCATCAGGCGCACTGGCAGCGGCTATCAACGCCAAATTTGGATCGTATTCAGCCTTTAAAGAAGCGTTTGTCAAATCTTCAGTCGCAAACTTTGGCTCGGGCTGGACATGGCTCGTGAAAAAGCCTGATGGCAGCGTCGATATCGTCAACACTGGCCCAGCCGGCACGCCGCTGACCACCGCTGACAAGGCACTGATGACCGTTGACGTATGGGAGCATGCCTACTACATTGACTACCGCAATGCGCGCCCAAAGTTCGTTGAAACTTATCTGACGAACTTGGTGAACTGGAGCTTTGCCGAAGCTAATTTCGCCTGATTGTCAGGTCTTAAAAACAAAAAGCCGACTTTCAAGTCGGCTTTTTTACGGGTGCGGTCTTTAACCTTTGGTTCAGCGTTGCGCCTGAAAAGGTGGCCCTTGCAGTTTGCTGCCAGGTTTGAGGCCTTTTTTGGCAAACCAGCCTTTGTTCATCTCCAGCACGTACCGCACCGGCTGAGTTGAGCAATGCGCGTCTAGCAACAGTGGCTTCATTTCTTCAATGTTCACAATGGTGCCGTCGTCAGCAATGAATGCGGCGCTCAGCGGCAGCGGGGTGTTTTTCATCCAGAAGCATTGCTTCGTGGGCTGTTCGAACACGAAGATCATGCCCTCATGTTGAGGCATCTCTTTGCGATGCATCAGCCCGGTTTGTCGCTGCTCTGGCGTGGCTGCAACTTGCGCATCAATGCGGTGCATACCCGCTGAAAGTTTCACACGCTCAAGATCCATTTGCGGCGCGTCTTGCGCCATGCAGGTGCTCGCTACGCCTACCAAGGCGAATGCTGCGGCGGCCTTGCAGAAAATGGAGATCGGTGAAGTTGTGCTTAGTTTGAAATCCATTTCACATCCTTTTTATAGACTGTGCCGAGCATAAATCACCAAAAAAAATGCCCGCACTAGGCGGGCATTTTTCAGCATCAAGTAGCGAATTACTTGGCAGCTGGCTTGTCAGCAGCTTTCTTGGCGGCAGCAGCTGCAGCTTTTTCTTTCTTGGCCATTGCAGCTTTTTCTTTCTTGGCAGCAGCAGCAGCAGCTTTTTCTTCTTTGGTCATTTTTGCTGGCTTGGCATCAGCCTTCATTTCAGCTTTGGCTGCTGGTGCGGCAGCTGCAGGAGCAGCAGCGGCGGCAGGAGCAGCTGCAGCAGCAGCTGGCTTCGCAGCAGAGGCGCCGGCCATAGGGGCGCCAGCGTGGGAAGCGGCGAATGCGCCAACAGCAAACAGGCTAGAAATCAAAGCAGCGAGGATTTTGTTCATTTGGAAATTCCTGAAATAACGTTATTGGAAAATTACCCCGAAATTTTCGGAGGCCTAACCGTAACGAGGCCTGCTGTGAATCGGTTGACACGCGTCGCAATTTTTTCATCGGCTCGCGTTTACAGCTAGAATTTAGGGGTTTTCACCTAAAACACGCGGACCACTTTTTTTCGTGTTTTCAACCGCGCCACTCAGAAATCGGAGACTTCACACTATGTATCAACACATCAAAGTGCCTGCGCAGGGCAAAAAAATCACTGTCAACGCTGACAACTCCCTGAACGTACCAGATGAGCCGGTTATTCCCTTCATTGAAGGCGACGGCACTGGCCAGGACATTACGCCAGTCATGCTCAAAGTGGTTGACGCTGCAGTCGCCAAAGCCTACGGCGGCAAGAAAAAAATCCACTGGATGGAGGTGTATGCCGGCGAAAAATCAACCAAGGTGTACGGCCCCGACGTCTGGTTGCCAGAAGAAACTTTGCATGCAGTGCGTGACTATGTGGTTTCGATCAAGGGTCCACTGACGACGCCAGTCGGCGGCGGAATCCGCAGCTTGAATGTTGCCATGCGCCAGGAACTGGATTTGTATGTTTGCCTGCGGCCTATTCAGTACTTCAAAGGCGTTCCATCGCCAGTCAAAGAGCCTGAAAAAACCCACATGGTGATTTTTCGTGAAAATTCGGAAGATATTTATGCTGGAATCGAGTTTGAAGCAGGCAGCGACAAGGCCAAAAAACTCATCAAGTTCTTGCAAGACGAGATGGGCGTCAAAAAGATTCGCTTTCCCAACACTTCAGGCATCGGCATCAAGCCAGTGTCAAGCGAAGGCACGGAGCGATTGATGAGAAAAGCAATTCAGTACACGATTGACAATGACAAGCCCAACGTGACGATTGTTCACAAGGGCAACATCATGAAATACACCGAAGGCGGTTTTCGTGACTGGGCTTACGCGCTGGCGCAAAAAGAGTTTGGTGCTGAACTGATCGACGGCGGCCCGTGGTGCAAGTTTAAAAATCCAAAAACCGGCAAAGAAATCATCGTCAAAGACGTGATTGCGGATGCGTTTCTGCAGCAAATTTTGCTTCGCCCGGCTGAATACTCAGTGGTGGCTACGCTCAATTTGAATGGTGACTACATTTCTGACGCACTGGCAGCACAGGTCGGAGGCATCGGCATTGCACCCGGCGCCAATTTGTCAGACACCGTGGCCTGCTTTGAAGCAACGCACGGCACCGCGCCAAAGTACGCGGGCAAGGATTACGTCAATCCGGGTTCAGAAATTTTGTCAGCAGAAATGATGCTGCGCCACATGGGCTGGTTTGAGGCGGCTGACCTCATCATCAGCTCAATGGAAAAGTCTATTGCATCCAAAAAGGTCACCTACGATTTCGCCCGACTCATGGAGGGCGCAACTCAGGTCAGCTGCTCAGGCTTCGGCCAGGTCATGATCGACCACATGTAATCGAACGCGTTGTCGAACCCGAGGATGGGGCCATGAAAACCGCACGGGATTAAGTCCCGGAGCGGTTTTTTTATGGGCGCTTGAATGTCGCGCCCGCGCCACCATGTCTTTTTCTGGCCCCACACCGCACACTGTCGGTAAGCTGTAGCTAGAATGAAATTCATGGCGACCAAACCCCCCAAAAGCCCGCAAACTCCCCAACCACCTGGCTACAAGCCTGAAGACGACAGTGGCGGCACTGTTCTGCTTGAACGCAGGCCGCAAAAAACAAAGCCACCGCAGATGTTTCAGGTGGTTTTGCTCAATGACGACTACACGCCCATGGAGTTTGTGGTCATGGTGATTCAGGAGTTTTTCAACAAAGACCGCGAAACCGCCACGCAGATCATGCTAAAAATCCATCTAGACGGTAAGGGTGTTTGCGGCGTGTTCTCTAAAGACGTAGCGGCCACCAAGGTTGATCAGGTCAGCGAAGCTGCCCGCAAACATGGGCATCCACTGCAATGTGTGAGCGAGCCCATTGAATTGTGAATATCATGACTTATATTGAGTGGATGAGTGTGATAGTTAGTCCGGTTTAACGTAGCAAGCTAAAGGAAACCCAATGATTGCCCAGGAATTAGAAGTCAGCTTGCACATGGCGTTTGTCGAAGCGCGCCAGCAGCGTCACGAGTTCATCACGGTTGAGCACTTGCTACTCGCGCTGCTCGACAACCCGAGCGCCGCCGAAGTGCTGCGCGCATGTTCGGCCAACGTTGACGATTTGCGCAAGGCTTTGAGCAACTTCATCAAAGACAACACGCCGCAAGTCGCCGGTACCGATGACGTTGATACCCAACCCACGCTCGGTTTTCAGCGTGTAATTCAACGCGCCATCATGCACGTGCAGTCCACTGGTAATGGCAAAAAAGAAGTGACCGGTGCAAATGTGCTGGTTGCGATTTTTGGTGAAAAAGACTCACATGCGGTGTATTACCTCCACCAGCAGGGCGTGACGCGCCTGGATGTGGTCAACTTTATCGCCCACGGCATTAAAAAGAGCGACCCACCCGAGCCTGCCAAGGCTGGCGAAAGCGCAGCTGAAAACGAAGAAGGCGGCCAGGAAAAAAATGAAAAGCAATCCCCGCTTGAACAGTACACCCAAAATCTGAACCAGCTGGCCAAAGAAGGCAAGATTGACCCGCTGATTGGTCGGCATTTTGAAGTCGAGCGTGTAATTCAAATTCTGTGCCGCCGCCGCAAGAACAACCCGCTGCTGGTGGGTGAGGCAGGCGTTGGCAAAACTGCGATTGCCGAGGGCCTGGCATGGCGCATTACGCAAAAAGACGTGCCTGAAATTTTGGCCGAGGCGCAGGTGTACTCGCTTGATATGGGCGCATTGCTGGCAGGTACCAAATACCGGGGTGACTTTGAGCAGCGCTTGAAGGGCGTTTTAAAGTCGCTCAAAGACAAACCCAACGGCATTTTGTTCATTGACGAAATTCACACGCTGATTGGTGCGGGTGCTGCTTCTGGCGGTACGCTGGACGCGTCTAATTTGCTCAAGCCTGCGCTCAGCTCGGGTCAGCTCAAGTGCATTGGCGCAACCACTTTCACTGAATACCGAGGTATTTTTGAGAAAGACGCTGCCTTGTCACGTCGCTTTCAAAAGGTTGATGTGGTTGAGCCAACGGTGCAAGAAACGGTTGACATTCTCAAGGGACTCAAGTCCCGTTTTGAAGAGCACCACAGCGTGAAGTACGCAGTGGCAGCGCTACAAGCTGCAGCCGAGTTGAGCGCGAAATACTTCAACGACCGCCACTTGCCAGACAAGGCGATTGACGTGATTGACGAGGCAGGCGCTGCCCAGCGCATTTTGCCGCCGTCCAAGCGCAAGAAAATCATCACTAAAACCGAGGTGGAAGAAATCGTTGCCAAGATTGCGCGCATTCCGCCCGCCAACGTGTCGAACGACGATCGCGGCAAGCTTAAAACCCTTGAGCGTGACTTGAAAAGCGTGGTGTTCGGTCAAGACAAAGCCCTTGATGTACTGGCCGGTGCCGTGAAAATGGCGCGCTCGGGCTTGGGCAAAGACGACAAGCCGATTGGCTCATTCCTGTTCAGCGGCCCGACCGGCGTGGGCAAGACTGAAGCTGCCAAGCAACTTGCTTACATTATGGGTATTGAGCTGATTCGCTTTGACATGAGCGAGTACATGGAGCGCCATGCCGTGAGCCGCCTGATTGGCGCGCCACCCGGCTATGTGGGTTTTGACCAAGGCGGCTTGCTGACTGAAGCTGTCACGAAACAGCCGCATTGCGTGTTGCTGCTTGACGAGATTGAAAAAGCCCACCCCGACATCTTCAACGTGTTGCTTCAGGTCATGGACCACGGCACGCTGAC
>JANNCT010000197.1:0-4782 GCA_031386895.1 Polaromonas sp. | reverse complement strand
ACTGAACGGCCTGGCCGGAGCGTCATCACTTTTTTTGGTTGCTGCGGGCCTGTCGCTGATTTTTGGCGTGACCCGCATCGTCAATTTTGCGCATGGCTCGTTCTTCATGGTCGGCATTTATGTCGCCTATTCACTGGTGGCTAATCTTGGCGCCACGATTGGTTTTTGGCTATCCCTGCTAATGGCTGCGCTGGCAGTGGGCGTGCTGGGTGCGTTGGTTGAGGTGCTGCTTTTGCGCCGCATCTATAAAGCGCCGGAGCTGTTTCAGTTGCTAGCGACCTTTGCCCTGGGGCTGGTGATTAAAGACGGGGTGCTGTGGTTCTGGGGGCCTGAAGAGCTGCTTGGCCCCAGAGCGCCAGGCCTGACCGGTTCGGTACTTATTCTAGGCAGGCAATTTCCCACTTACGATCTTTTCTTGATCGTCGCTGGGCCCGTGGTGTTGGGCTTGCTCTGGCTGCTTATGACCAAAACCCGTTGGGGAACATTGGTGCGCGCCGCAACCCAGGACCGTGAAATGGTCAGCGCGCTTGGCGTGAACCAGGCATGGCTTTTCACTGCCGTATTTGCACTGGGCGCGGTACTGGCTGGCTTGGGAGGTGCCCTGCAATTGCCGCGCGAGCCCGCCAATCTGGACATGGACCTGAACATCATTGGTGCGGCCTTTGTTGTTGTTGTTGTGGGCGGCATGGGCTCGATCCCGGGCGCGTATGTTGCTGCGCTTTTAATAGCTGAGCTTAAGGCGATTTGTATTTGGCTGGGGCTGGTTGAAATTGCGGGTGTGGCCATTTCTTTTTCAAAACTCACTCTGGTGGTGGAGTTTGTGGTCATGGCTGTGGTACTTGTAGCGCGGCCTTGGGGTTTGTTTGGCAGGCCGCAAACACCCGGCAGACATTCTGCCAAACCCGAAGACCCGTTGAAGCTGCCAGGCCTTGCCAGTCGAAACGCTGGGTTTGCCTTGGTCGCTTTCCTGATTCTGATGCCGTCCCTCACGGCCCAATCACCCTATCTGACGGTCTTGAGCATTGATTTGCTGGTCGCGGCGCTATTTGCCGTTAGTTTGCACTTCATCATGGGCCCAGCGGGCATGCATTCGTTTGGGCATGCGGCTTATTTTGGCTTGGGTGCATATGCGGCAGCCCTGCTGGTGCGCAAGCTCAATATGCCGATGGAAGCTGCGTTGTTGGTGGCGCCACTGGCTGCAGCTTTGGGGGCATTTGTTTACGGCTGGTTTTGTGTGCGCTTGTCAGGGGTTTACCTGGCCATGCTCACGCTGGCATTCGCGCAAATCACCTGGGCGATTGCTTTTCAGTGGGACGCCGTGACGGGCGGCAGCAATGGGCTGACCGGGGTTTGGCCCGCTGAGTGGCTGGCCGACAAGCAGATGTATTACTACCTCACGCTAGCCCTTACCGCTGGTGGCGTGTTGCTGCTGCACCGCTTTTTACATTCGCCGTTTGGCTACGCTATGCGTGCCTCGCGCGACTCGGTGCTGCGCGCAGATGCGATTGGCATCAATGTAAAGCGCATCAGTTGGATGGCGTTTGTGATCGCGGGTGCTTTTGCGGGTCTGGCAGGCGCTTTGTATGCGTTTTCAAAAGGTAGTATTTCGCCAGAAACCTTGCACGTCAGCCGTTCGATTGACGGTTTGGTGATGGTGTTGCTGGGGGGCATTCAAACGCTGGCTGGGCCGATTGTGGGGGCAGTCACTTTTACCTGGCTACACGACACGGTGGCCCGCAATACCGACTACTGGCGAGCCATGCTGGGCGCTATTATTTTGATACTGGTGCTGTTGTTTCCACAGGGCATAGCGGGCTTTGTGAAACAGCAAGTACAAAAGTGGCGTGAACGCAAAGGAGCACTTGCATGAGTTTGCTCAAAGTCACCAACCTCGGCAAATCATTTGGCGGTGTCAAGGCGGTTGACGGCATCAGCTTTGAGCTGACCGCCGGTGAGCTGCTGGCCTTGATTGGCCCCAACGGTGCAGGCAAGTCCACCACCTTCAACATGGTGAATGGGCAACTGCGCGCCGATGTGGGCTCTATCACGCTAAATGGCCAGGAACTGCTGGGCCTTGCGCCGCGAAAAATTTGGCGACTCGGCGTGAGCCGTACATTTCAAATTGCCGAAACGTTTTTGTCGTTGACCGTGGTTGAAAACGTGCAGATGGCATTGCTGTCGCGCGACAAAAAATTGTATTCATTTTTTACCCGAGCGGCTCAATACAAGCGCGACGAGGCACTCAGCTTGTTGGAGCAAGTCAACATGAAACCCCAAGCCGACAGGCCGTGCAGCGTGCTGGCCTATGGTGACGTGAAGCGGGTGGAGTTGGCGATTGCGATGGCGAACTCGCCCAAGCTGCTGCTGATGGACGAGCCCACCGCCGGCATGGCACCCAAAGAGCGCAATGATTTGATGGCACTGACCAAACAACTGGTGACGCAGCGCGGTATGGCGGTGCTATTTACCGAGCACAGCATGGACGTGGTGTTTGCTTACGCCGACCGGATGATTGTGTTGGCGCGCGGGCGCTTGATTGCGGCCGGCAAGCCGCTTGAAATCCGCGACGACCCTAAAGTGCAGGAAGTTTATTTTGGCACGGGTAAGACATTTGAAAAAGCCTCCATAGTGAAAGAGATTGCGTGATGCCGAGCGCAGATATGTTGCTGCAAGCCAAGAACTTGTGCGCCTGGTATGGCGCAGCGCAGATTTTGTTTGACGTGAACCTGGACGTGGGGCGCGGTGAAGTTGTGGCCTTGATGGGCCGCAATGGCGCTGGCAAGTCCACCACCCTCAAAGCACTGACGGGCATGCTGGACAAGCGCCGTGGCGCGGTTCAATTCATGGGAACTGACATCTCTAAAAGTGAACCACACCACGCTGGCCGATTGGGGCTGGGCTACGTGCCTGAAGACCGGCGTATTTTTACCGACCTGACGGTGATGGAAAACCTGGAAGTCGGCCGGCAAAACCTGCGCCATTGGCCTGATGGCAACGCTGCCCCGGTTTGGACTCCTGAAAAGCTTTTCGAGCTGTTTCCTAACCTGGGTGAAATGCCTGATCGGCTCGGCGGCCGCATGAGCGGCGGCGAGCAGCAAATGCTGGCGGTAGCCCGCACACTGATGGGCAACCCCTACCTGGTGTTGCTCGATGAGCCATCTGAAGGCGTTGCCCCCGTGATTGTTGAGCAGATGGTGCAAACAATCCTTGAGCTCAAGTCCCAAGGCGTGAGTATTTTGTTGTGCGAGCAAAACATGCATTTCGCCGAGCTGGTGTCTGACCGCGCTTACGTGCTTGAAAAGGGTCAGATCTGCTACCAGGCTTCCATGGCCGAGCTGTCGGTCAATGAGGAAGTACGGCGCGCATATTTGAGCGTGTAGCGCCAGGGCCGCAACCGATGCCATCCTGCAACGTGACGCTGGCCTTGAATGGCGCAAGTCAATCAATCACGGTTGATAAGCAGGCATCACTGCTGACAGTTTTACGCAATGACTTTAAACTCAACAGCCCCAAATACGGCTGCGGTTTAGGTGAATGTGGCGCGTGTACTGTATTGGTTGATGGTGTGGCCGCAAGGGCTTGCGTGATACCTGCTTGGGGCATATCTGGGCGCAACGTCACCACGCTTGAAGGCCTTGGGTCGCTTGAAAACCTGCATGCCATACAGCAGGCCTTTATTGATGAGCAAGCCGCACAATGCGGCTACTGCCTGAGCGGGATGGTCATGATGGCGGCTGCTTTGCTGGCGCGTAACCGTGACCCAAGTACCGACGACATCCACCGTGAGCTGTCGGGCAACTTGTGCCGATGCGGTGCGCATGTCGAAATCGTTCAAGCCGTGCAGCGCGCTGCTGTGTTGATGAAGCAGGCCGCATGAAGCGCCGGGCAGACGAGGCGCGTAGCCGGGCAGACGAGGCGCGTAGCCGGGCAGACTTTCATGCTGCTGTTGGCGTGTTGCTGGTCAAACGTCCGCCGCCTCTACCTCAGCAACCAGCGCCAGGCCAACCACCCACAGTGCAAGCCAATCCGCTAGAAGGCGATGAGGTTTTGCTCGCGGTGTGGGACGACGGTAGCGTCACCGCGCTGCATGGCCATGTGGATTTGGGTACTGGCATTGCCACAGCGCTGGCGCAAATCGTGGCCGACGAGCTTGGCGTTGAATTGAGTCAAATCAGTATGGTGCTGGGCAATACGGCGAGCGTGCCCAACCAGGGTGCCACCATTGCCAGTGCGTCTTTGCAAATTCATGCTGCGCCGTTGCGTGCTGCGGCTGCGCAGGCACGTGCCTGGCTGCTAGCGCGTGCGGCTGCAAGCCATGTTGCACTGACTGAATACGCTGCTTTGCTGGCAGGTCATAGTGAACTGTCATTGGATTTAAATACGCCGCTTAAATCGTCGAGCGACTACTGCATCGTCGGCACCAGCACGCCGCGCATTGACATTCCAGCCAAGGCCACAGGCGCATTGACTTTTGTGCACGACATGCGCGTACCCGGCATGCTGCATGGCCGCGTGGTGCGCCCGCCGTATGTGGGCGCTGACCACGGCGACTTCATTGGCAACACGCTGGCATCGGTGAACGAGTCATCGATTGCGCACATCCCCGGAATTCGCGCGGTGGTGGTGATCAGGGATTTTGTCGGCATCGTGGCCGAGCGGGAAGAGCACGCAGACCAAGCCCTGCGTGAGCTGCGCGTGCACTGGAAGCCCTGGCCCGGCATGCCCGACCAAAGCGACTTGGCAGGCGCGATCAAAGGCAACCCGTCCACTCAGCGCAAGTTA
>JANNCT010000158.1:0-12507 GCA_031386895.1 Polaromonas sp. | reverse complement strand
AAAATCGGCGCTGACTTTTTGAAGAAACTCAGCCCCAGCGCCAAAGTGATGATTTCAGACCCGAGCTGGGAAAACCACAAAGCCCTGTTCACCCAGGCCGGTTTTGAAGTCGTCAGCCACCCGTATTACGACGCGGCCAAGCGCGGGGTGGACTTTGACGGCATGCTGGCCGCACTGAACGCAGCCGCACCCGGCACCATTGCCGTGCTGCACGCCTGCTGCCACAACCCAACCGGCTACGACATCACCCCCGCCCAGTGGGACCAGGTGATTGCGGTCGTCAAGGCACGCAACATCACGCCTTTCCTCGATATGGCTTATCAGGGCTTTGGCTATGGCATCAAGGAAGACGGCGCTGCGGTTGCCAAGTTCGTCGCCGCTGGGCTTAACTTTTTCGTCTCCACATCCTTCAGCAAAAGCTTCAGCTTGTACGGGGAGCGCGTCGGTGCCTTGTCAGTCGTATGCGCCAGCAAAGAAGAAGCCGACCGCGTGCTGAGCCAGCTGAAACTGGTGATTCGCACCAACTACAGCAACCCACAAATCCACGGCGCAACCATCGTAGCCACGGTGCTGAACACCCCCGAGCTGCGCGCGCAGTGGGAAGGCGAGCTGGGCGAGATGCGCGTGCGCATCAAGGCGATGCGGCAAAAGCTGGTGAATGGCTTGAAAGCTGCAGGTGTGAAACAGGACATGGGCTTCATCACTGACCAAATTGGTATGTTCAGCTATTCAGGCCTGTCGAAGGATCAGATGCAGCGGTTGCGCGGTGAATTTGGGGTTTATGGGACGGATGCTGGGCGGATGTGTGTGGCGGCGCTTAATAGTGGGAATATTGATTGGGTTTGTTCTAGTATTGCTAAGGTGGTTTGACAGACTGTTTCTTAACAAAACATTTGCAAGCTTTTTATGCGTCACGTTGTTTCGCGGCGCCGATGCTCTGACGGGGATCTGCGATATGAAAAAAATGAAGTTTACTCACCTCCTACTAGTGCTGTTTGTGGCAACTTTATCTTCGAATACAGCGTGGTCTCAAGAAAACCGCCAGTTTCAAATCGTGGGAGCAGGTGCCGTCTCCTGCGGGAGGTATCTGTCCTTAACCACCAATCAATCTCAGCTAGTCGAGTTATGGACACAAGGCTTCCTCAGCGGAATGAACTTGTATCGCCACTTTGGAACGCAGAAGGCAGTGCTTCTTCCGGATGCGCCCTCCATGAAGGCCTACATGGATAAATTTTGCAGAGAGAACCCGCTTTCGCGCTATGACGAAGGTGCCGCCCTCATGTTCATCGAACTCACACGCGAAAACTAAGCTTACAAGTGCAAATAGAGTTCGAAACCCGTTAATTTCCTTGAAAACACCTGAAAATGGCCGTTTTTACCGGTGTTATAGGGCTCTAGACCAATGAATACGGGCGCAAGCAGCTCCTGAATTAATAGCGGTTCGCCTTGCGTGGCTGCCGGGACTCGCCCCGGCGGGCGACTTACTTTTGATGAAACCTGCGGAGCAGGTTTTCTTTGTTCGCCAAAGGCGCGCTACGCGCGCGGGGTTCACTCACTTTGCGTAGCAAAGTTACGTGAACACCAAACCTAAAGAAAAGAAAGGCGACCCGCAGTCTGGGCCGCTTTGCGGTTCCTTGAAAAAGCTGAAGGAGCCGGAAAATCTAGAAACTAGCCAGCTTCGCTGTCGTCGGACATCTAGATTTTTTAATCCGTCTCCTCCAACTTTTTCAAGCCCAGCCAGGACGGGGTGAGGAGTTGATTCGGATTCGGATGCGGGGAGCCCTCCCCCTGCCCTCTCCCGGCCGGAGAGGGAGTGAAGTCCGAATCCGAATTCTTCTTTACCCCGTCCTGGCTGAGGCGAGCAGCGTAGGAAAAAGTGGATCAGGGCAAGCGCCTGTTTGAGCAAAACGAGCTTGCGATTGACCCCACTTTTTCCCCGCTGAAATTGGCAAGGTGCTGGCGAACTGCTCCGATATTGTCGAATCAGCCGTCATAGGCCGGCCAGATGCCAAATGGGGTGAGGTGGCGGCGGCGGTTCTGATCGTCAGGCCCGGCAGCCTTTTGACCACCACGAATGTGATGGCCTTTTCGGATGGCAAGCTGACACGTTACAAGCACCCCAGGCGGATCGTTTTAGCCTACAGCCTGCCTAAAACGACCACGGGCAAGGTGCAAAAGGCGCAGTTGGCGGCGCAGATTTTTGGGCAAATCGCCCAGACCTGATTTTGCTATTATTTCAGGAGCTGCTTGCGGCCGAATTTATTGGGCTACAACACTAAAACACTCTTAAAATCAACGTTTTCAGGCTAGTATGTCGGTGCTTTTCCAACGCTGGCTGGGGTGCACGCTGTTTCTCGCAAGCGCATCCCGGCCTGCCAAGGCACCTAAAATCTCAGTAAATGGAAAACAAAATGGCCAAAACCCTCTACGACAAAATTTGGGACGAGCACGTCATTCACACTGAAGATGACGGCACATCTATTCTGTACATTGACCGCCACCTGGTGCACGAAGTCACCAGCCCGCAGGCCTTCGAAGGCCTGAGGGGCGCCAAGCGCAAAGTCTGGCGCATCAGCTCCATCGTGGCGACGGCTGACCACAACACGCCTACCACCGGCTGGGAGCTGGGCTATGACGGCATCACCGACCTCGTAAGCAAAGAGCAAATCACCACGCTGGACGCGAACATCAAAGAATTCGGCGCAGCGGCGTTCTTCCCCTTCCTGTCAAAACGCCAGGGCATTGTGCACGTGATGGGGCCTGAAAACGGCGCGACTTTGCCGGGCATGACGGTTGTTTGCGGGGACTCGCACACCTCTACCCACGGCGCGTTCGGCGCGCTGGCGCACGGCATTGGCACGAGCGAGGTGGAGCACGTATTGGCCACCAACACGTTGCTGGCCAAAAAAGCCAAAAACCTGCTGATAAAAGTCGAAGGCACGCTGCCACTGGGCTGCACTGGCAAAGACATCGTGCTCGCCATCATTGGCAAAATTGGCACGGCGGGCGGAAACGGCTACACGATTGAGTTTGCAGGCGCAGCCATCAGGGCACTCAGCATGGAAGGCCGCATGACGGTCTGCAACATGGCTATTGAAGCTGGTGCGCGTGCCGGGCTGGTGGCCGTGGACCAAAAAACCATCGACTACGTCAAGGGCCGGTTGCTGGCGCCCACTGGGGTTGAATGGGACCTGGCCGTCAAGTACTGGTCAACCCTGCAGTCAGACGCAGGCGCGGTGTTTGACAAAACCGTTGAGCTGGACGCAAGCGAGTTGTTGCCGCAAGTGACCTGGGGCACATCGCCCGAAATGGTGCTGTCGATCGAGGGCATCGTGCCCGACCCAGACAAAGAAAAAGACGCCAATAAGCGTGACGCTATTGAGCGCGCGCTGAAGTACATGGGCCTGGAGCCTGGCAAAGCTCTGAACGACTTGTATGTAGACAAAGTCTTCATCGGCAGCTGCACCAACAGCCGGATTGAAGACATGCGCGAAGCTGCAGCGGTGGTGAAAAAAATCGGCCAGAAAGTCGCGAAAAACATCAAGCTGGCCATGGTGGTGCCCGGCTCAGGTTTGGTAAAAGAGCAAGCCGAACGTGAAGGCCTGGACCTGATTTTTAAAGCCGCAGGCTTTGAGTGGCGCGAACCCGGCTGCAGCATGTGCCTGGCCATGAATGCCGACAAGCTGGAGCCGGGCGAGCGATGCGCCTCCACCAGCAACCGCAATTTTGAAGGCCGCCAGGGCGCCGGCGGGCGGACGCATTTGGTGAGCCCCGCTATGGCTGCTGCGGCTGCGGTTCACGGCCATTTCGTTGACGTGCGTCGCATATGACGCACACCCCGTGGTCTGCGCGCACTGCGTGTGGCTTCGCCCTACCCTTGCAGGGGCAATGCTGGCGGCCTGGCAAAACCAGTTCCGCGGCATTCCTGGAAAAAAATCAGTTTAGCTTTTACCTTTAAGGATAAATCCATGAAATTCACCATCGTCGCATCAGTGATTGTTAGCCTGACAGTGCTGCTCTCGGGCTGCAATACCGTTAAAGGCGTCGGCCAGGACGTTCAAAAAGCCGGCTCCGTACTTGAAAACGCGGCAAAGAAGTAATGCAAAAATTCAACGTACATACCGGCCTGGTCGCGCCGATGGACCGGGAAAACGTAGACACCGACGCGATCATTCCCAAGCAGTTTTTAAAGTCGATTCGCAAAACCGGATTTGGCCCCAACCTGTTTGACGCCTGGCGCTACCTGGACCCCGGCGAGCCCGGCCAAGACCCCGCAAGCCGCAAGCCGAACCCTGACTTTGTGCTGAACCAGCCGCGCTACAAGGGCGCATCAGTGCTGTTGGCGCGCAAAAACTTCGGCTGTGGCTCGTCCCGTGAGCACGCGCCGTGGGCACTCGACCAGTTTGGCTTTCGCGCCATCATCGCGCCGAGTTACGCCGATATTTTTTTCAATAACAGCTTTAAAAATGGCCTGCTGCCCATCGTGCTGGCAGACGCACAAGTGGCCGCATTGTTTGACGAGGCGCTGGCCTTCCCCGGCTACAAGCTGACGATTGACCTGGAGCGCCAGGTGATTGTGAAACCGCAAGGTGCCGAAATACCGTTTGACGTTGAAGTGTTTCGCAAATACTGTTTGATCAATGGGCTGGACGACATTGGCTTGACGCTGCGGCACAGTGACAAAATCAAGACGTTTGAGGCTGAGCGTTTGGCGACCAAGCCTTGGTTGAACCATACGGTTGCAGTCAATTAAACTGGAGATATTCATCCCCTAGCCCATTAAATACGGGCGCAAGCAGCTATAAATAAGATAGTAAATATGAAAATCGCAATCCTCCCAGGTGACGGCATCGGTACCGAAATCGTCGCAGAAGCCGTCAAGGTTTTAAACGTTTTGGACCTGAAGTTTGAAACCGAATCAGCCCTTGTCGGTGGTGCTGCATACGAAGCTTTTGGCTACCCGTTGCCAGACGCAACTTTAAAACTTGCCAAAGACGCTGACGCCGTACTGTTCGGCGCTGTCGGCGACTGGAAGTACGACAAGCTCGACCGCCCGCTGCGCCCCGAGCAGGCCATTTTGGGTCTGCGCAAAAACCTGGGCCTGTTTGCCAATTTTCGCCCGGCTATTTGCTACCCGCAGCTGGTCGATGCATCAAGCCTGAAGCGTGAACTGGTCAGCGGGCTGGACATTCTCATCATCCGTGAGCTGACGGGTGACATTTACTTTGGCCAGCCGCGCGGCAGGCGCGTAGCGGTTGACGGCCACTTTCCCGGCAGCGAAGAAGCCTTTGACACGATGCGCTATTCGCGGCCAGAGATTGAGCGCATTGCGCATGTCGCCTTCCAGGCTGCCCGCAAGCGTGGCAAACGTGTCACCAGCGTTGACAAAGCCAATGTGCTGGAAACCTTTCAGCTCTGGAAAGACGTGGTCACTGAAATCGGCCTGCAATACCCGGACGTAGCGCTAGACCACATGTACGTCGACAACGCGGCGATGCAGCTCGTGAAAGCGCCGAAAAAGTTTGACGTGGTGGTGACTGGCAATATGTTTGGCGACATCTTGTCTGATGCCGCCGCCATGCTGACGGGCAGCATCGGCATGCTGCCTTCGGCCAGTCTGAACGCCAAAAACCAGGGCCTGTACGAGCCCAGCCACGGCAGCGCGCCTGACATTGCAGGCAAAGGCGTGGCAAATCCGTTAGCGACGATCTTGAGCGCCGCAATGATGCTGCGCTTCAGCCTGAACCAGCCTGAAGCCGCCGCACGGATTGAGAAAGCGGTGGATGTGGTGTTGACGCAAGGTCTGCGCACGCCCGACATTTACAGCGACGGCATGACGAAGGTTGGCACGTCTGAAATGGGCAATGCAGTAGTTAAGGCTTTGGCTTGATTACAATAGAGCCATGAACGTCACTCAGACATCCATTAAAACGACAGGCACCACAGGCTAGCAAGCCCGCCTCGTCGCGCCCTTTCCCGGCCAGACGAGCCGGGTCAAAAATCTCAATTTTTTGATAAGGGCAAACAAAATGAAAATCTCTGGAAACACCGTCGGGCTCGTAGGCTGGCGTGGCATGGTCGGCTCGGTACTCATCGACCGCATGATCGCGGAAAACGACTTCGCGCTAATTGAGCCGATTTTCTTTTCCACCTCCAATGCGGGCGGCAAAGCCCCAGCGCAAGCCAAAAACGAAACCACGCTCAAAGACGCGATGGACATTGCCGCGTTGAAAAAATGCGACATCATCATCACCGCGCAAGGCGGTGACTACACGGCTGAGGTCTACCCCAAGCTGCGCGCTGCGAGCTGGCAGGGCCACTGGATTGACGCCGCATCGACTCTGCGCATGAACGACGACGCAGTTATCGTGCTGGACCCGGTGAATCTGCCAGTCATCAAGAACGCCATGGCCAAAGGAGGCAAAAACTGGATTGGCGGCAATTGCACCGTCAGCTGCATGTTGATGGGTGTGGGTGCGCTGTACAAGGCCGGTTTGGTCGAATGGATGACGTCCATGACGTACCAGGCGGCATCAGGCGGCGGCGCGCAGCACATGCGCGAGCTGCT
The DNA here is from genome assembly GCA_031386895.1 of Polaromonas sp. Classification (GTDB taxonomy): domain Bacteria; phylum Pseudomonadota; class Gammaproteobacteria; order Burkholderiales; family Burkholderiaceae_C; genus Polaromonas. The sequence goes on along the minus strand of JANNCT010000158.1, from coordinate 5,939 downwards.
CACGCAATTTGGCACGCTCAATGGCGAAGTGAAAGCGCTGCTGGACGACCCGAAATCAGCCATTTTAGAAATCGATCGCCGCGTGCTGGCCAGGCAGCATAGCCTGTCGACTGGCGAGACGGCCAACTTTGGCGTACCACTCGGCGGCTCGTTGATCCCCTGGATCGACAAAGATTTGGGCGATGGTTCAAGCAAGGAAGAATGGAAAGCTGGCGCTGAAACCAACAAGATTTTGGGCCAGGGCGCGGGTTTTAGCGCACCCGCAATTCCAGTCGACGGCTTTTGTGTACGTGTGGGTGCCATGCGCTGCCACAGCCAGGCCTTGACCTTCAAGCTGAAAAACGACGTACCGCTGGCTGATATTGAAGCCTTGATTGCGTCTGACAACCCCTGGGTGAAAGTTGTACCAAACACACGCGAAGCGACGATCAAGGATCTGACGCCAGTTGCAGTGACCGGAACGATGACGATTCCTGTCGGCCGGCTGCGTAAACTGGCCATGGGACCGGAGTACCTGGGCGCTTTTACAGTCGGCGATCAACTGCTTTGGGGCGCTGCCGAACCACTGCGCCGCATGCTGCGCATTTTGCTGGAAGAGTAAAAGCGGCCTGGGTTCATTGCTATGGGAAACGCACGAGGTCCTGTGTCAAAACATTTCACAAGGTAACCATCTGCATTACGCCGTTGCCAGAAGACAACAATTAAAACCGCTTGGTTGCATCAAATTAGTACGCAAAACACTTAAGTGATCTCTGAGCTTGTCAGCGTAACACCTTGATGTTAAGGTTGATTTTCAGCAATTTGGATCGAGGTTTTTTGTGCGCTCAAGCAAAACAAAGTTACACACAGAACGGGCTCAGGAGGCTCCAAACACCATGACTCATCGAATCCGTTGGCGGTTTGGTGCACTAGCCAGCGCCGTTGCGCTGCTAGGCAGCTTGGCAAGCGTTGAAGCGCAGGCACTGGCTTTGGGCCGGGTAACGGTTCAATCAGCACTGGGCGAGGCATTGCGGGCAGAAATTGACATTGCGGAGATCAATGCCGAAGAAGCTGGAAGCTTGCGGGTGGGCATTGCATCATCTGAAGCATTCAAGGCTGCGGGCCTGGAATACTCTGCAACAGTGGTCGGCGTACAGATCAGTTTGCAGAAGCGCCCCGATGGGCGTTCTTTTTTACGTTTAAGCAGCCCGCGGCCAGTCACTGAGCCATTTGTGGATTTGGTGGTTGAAGCCAGCTGGGCATCTGGCCGCGTTGTACGCGACTACACCATGCTGTTTGACCCGCCAAACCTCAGGCAGGCTTCTGGCCCGTCAGCAGCTCCCACATTGGGCAGCCCATCAACATCGATGCAGGCCCCTTCGCGAAGAGCTTCCCCAGCTGTGACGGCGCAAACGCAAGCAGTCAAGCCCGTGCCAATGGCAAAACCGGCCCGGCAAAGAGCTGAGGCGGCACCAAAGCCGCAAGGCAATGCCCAAAATGGCCAGCAAGTTACTGTCAAGTCAGGCGACACCGCCAGCAAAATTGCAGGACAAAACAAGCCTGCCGGAATATCGCTGGACCAAATGCTGGTGGCTTTGCTTCAAAGCAACCCTGATGCATTTATCGCCGGAAACATCAACCGCCTGAAGTCTGGCGCCGTGTTGGACTTGCCGTCTGAGGAGACCGCGGGCGCAACGTCTGCGAGCCAGGCGTCGCAAACCATCATTGCGCAGTCAAAAGATTTCAATAATTTCCGTCGCAAGCTGGCTGAAGGCGCACCCGCTGCCCAAGTCGCTGGCGCGGACCGCAAGGCCGATGGCAAGCTGCAAGCCAAAGTTGACGACAGTGTGTCGGGGGCCAAGCCGCCTGACAAGTTAACGTTGTCCAAAGGCGCGGTTCAAAGCAAGGCTGAAGCCGAAGAAAAAATTGCCAAAGACCGCCAGGCTGCAGCGGAGTCAACCCGCGTCGCGGAACTGTCAAAAAATATCGGGGACTTGAAAAAGCTCACAGGCACACCCACCGCGGCGGTTTCTGCAGGAGCAGCAAGCGCAGCAAAAGCGCCGGGCGTCTCAGTTCCTGCGCCAGCCGCTCTTCCATCCGTTCTACCAGCTGCACCCGTCGCGCTACCCGTGGCGCCAGTGGTCGCTGCATCTGCTCCAGCAGGGGTCGCAAGCGCAAGCAAACCAGCAGCAGACATACCAGTAGCAGCCGCTTCGGCTCCGTCTGTGGCGGCGTCAACCACCGCCAGTTCTGTGTTGTCGGCCTCACCGACGGTAGCCGCAAGCACCAGCGCCACAGTCCCTGCGCTCGCAGCTTCGGGTGCTGAGGCGCCAGCTGTGGTCGCCAGCGCAGCCGCACCAGCTCCGGCCAAGAAAGTAGTGGTCGCCCCACCGCCACCGCCTGAGCCAAGTTTTATAGACGGTCTTATCAGCAACGACTTCGCCCTGCCCGCCCTTGGTGGTTTGCTGGCGCTTTTAGGCGGTTTGGCCTTTTACCAGCGCAAAAAGAAAAACAACCCTGCCGCTGTAGACAGCTCGTTTTTAGAAAGCCGTTTGCAGCCCGACTCGTTCTTTGGCGCGAGCGGTGGGCAGCGTATTGATACCAGTGAATCTTCTGCCAGCGGCTCTTCGCTGGTGTACTCACCAAGCCAGCTGGATGCCGCCGGTGATGTTGACCCGGTAGCGGAAGCGGACGTTTATCTGGCTTATGGCCGTGATTTGCAAGCCGAAGAAATTCTGAAAGAAGCGCTGCGCACTACGCCCGCCAGAGTGGCTATACATGCAAAACTCGCCGAAATTTATTCCAAGCGGCGCGATGCAAAAGGTCTGGAAGCTATTGCATCAGAAGCTTTTACGCTGACTAGCGGCAATGGACCAGAGTGGAGTTACATCACCGAGCTCGGCCGGGAAATTGATCCGTCAAACACCATGTACAAGCTCGGTGGCCAGCCAGCCCCTGCGCCGCAAACTGCTGCTGCCAAGAGTGCGGCATTGGCAGCTGCTTTTGGCAGTGACACCATTCCCGTTTCGCACGCAGTGAACGACATGCAGGACGCATCGGACGGTAAAGATGTCGATTTTGATCTGGACCTTGATTTTGCGGCGAGCGTTGTTCCGGCGGCAAAAAGTCCAGCTACTGCGCCGGCATCCAGTGCCTTTAGCGCTCCTCGCGCCGAACCCACAACGGCCGTGAAAATGGAGACAACCGCCGCGTTTGACAGCGGTAGTATGGACTTTGATGACGTCAAATTGTCCACGCAGCCGATGGCTATCAAGCCAGCGATGGCAAATGGAGCTGCCAGCAGTTTTTCAACATCGCAACCTTTGGTAGCCATCAAGGCAGCAGCCACTTCAGCGCCGGCGCCCGCCATGCTCGACAGCGGCATGATGGAATTCGACATGGGTTCGTTGTCGCTCGACCTGGACACATCGTCCAAGGCCGGCCCGCTTGCGGCGGCCAAGCCAACAACTGCGTTTGTGCCTGAAGGCCCGCTTGAAACCAAGTTCGCTTTGGCAGAAGAATTTCGCGCGCTGGGCGACCCGGACGGCGCCCGGTCTTTGGCCAATGAAGTGGTATCTGAAGCTCAAGGTGCACTTAAAACCAAAGCGCAGGCTTTTCTTAACTCCCTGATGTAGCGTACTTTTGCGAGTAGCACTGGGTGTAACCTACAACGGCAGTGCCTACGAGGGCTGGCAAAGCCAGCTCTCAGGCAACACCATTCAAGACAAGCTGGAACTGGCGCTGGCCAAGTTTAGCGTTCAACCCATTCGCGTGAACTGCGCTGGCCGCACCGATGCAGGCGTGCATGGCCTGATGCAGGTGGTGCATTTTGATACTTTGCTTGAACGCGAAACCGCCTCCTGGGTGCGCGGTACCAATGCCTTTTTACCGCTAGATATCGCGGTGCAGTGGGCACGCGTGATGCCAGATGAATTTCACTCACGCGGCAGCGCGATTGCCCGCCGCTATGCATATGTAGTGCTTGAGTCCCCGGTGCGCCCCAGTGTTGAAGCGGGTCGGGTTGGTTGGATTTACCGCCCGCTGGATGGTGAAAAAATGCGGCAAGCGGCCACGTATTTGCTGGGCGAGCATGACTTCAGCTCGTTTCGCGCAGCTCAGTGCCAAGCCAAGTCGCCCATCAAAAATATCCAAAAAATTGACATCACGCAAATGCCAGGCTCGCCCTACTGGCGTTTTGAATTTCAAGCCAACGCCTTTTTGCACCACATGATTCGCAACATCATGGGGTGCCTGGTCGCGGTGGGCCAGGGGTTTGAAAAGCCGGAGTGGATGGCCGAGGTGGTGGCAGCTCAACGGCGCGACGCAGCAGCGCCGACTTTCTCTCCCGATGGCCTGTACTTTTTGGGGCCGGTATACGAAGAAAAGTACGGTTTGCCAACGAAGACAGCGTCATATGATTGGCTACCATGACCCAAGTACGAACCCGAATCAAAATCTGCGGCCTGACCCGCGAGCAGGACGTAGACGCCGCAGTAGCAGCAGGCGCCGATGCCATTGGTTTTGTGCTGTACGAGCCCAGTGCGCGCTACGTCAGCGCCGCTCGTGCAGCCGAACTTGCGGCGCGCCTGCCGCCATTTGTTACGCCAGTTCTCCTTTTTGTTAACGCCAGTGCTACTGAAATAATAGCTTCTTGCGAACGTATTCAGGGCGCTTTAGTGCAATTTCATGGTGATGAAACGCCTGATATGTGCCTTCAAATCGCACGGCCCTTCCTGAAAGCCGCACGCATCCCTATCCGGGCAGAAACCCCAAACGCACCACTAGCTTTCGATCTCGTAAAATACGGAGAAGATTTCAAATTTGCTCAAGCCATACTTTTAGACGCGCATGTCGAGGGTTTTGGTGGCGGCGGAAAAACATTCAATTGGTCACTGCTTCCTCCAAGCGTCAATGCTCACCTCGTTTTGTCTGGTGGACTCACACCTGCAAACGTGGGCGATGGCATTTTGCAAGTCCAGCCACGCGGTAAAACGCTGGCTGTCGATGTGAGCTCGGGCGTTGAAGAAATACTCCCAAACGGGTCACCCCGTAAAGGTATTAAAAGCCCCGAGCTGATCAGTCAATTTGTCGCAGCCGTTCGTGCTGCAGACGACCAACTTGCAAAGAATGTGATTTCAAATGTACGAGTACCAGCAACCTGACCTCAAAGGTCACTTCGGCGTTTACGGCGGCAGTTTTGTTTCTGAAACGCTGACCCACGCATTAACTGAACTCAAAGAAGCCTACGCAAAATACCAGCACGAACCTGAATTTTTAAAAGAATTCCAGTACGAGCTGGCGCATTTTGTAGGCCGCCCTTCCCCGATTTACCATGCCGCCCGCATGAGCCGCGAACAAGGCGGCGCGCAGATTTACTTGAAGCGCGAAGACCTGAACCACACTGGCGCGCACAAAATCAACAACACCAACGGCCAGGCCATGCTGGCCAAGCGCATGGGCAAACCGCGCGTGATTGCCGAAACTGGCGCAGGCCAGCACGGCGTAGCCACCGCCACCATTTGCGCCAGGTACGGGCTGGAATGCGTGGTGTACATGGGCAGTGAGGACGTCAAACGCCAAAGCCCGAATGTGTACCGCATGAAGCTGCTGGGCGCTACGGTGGTGCCAGTTGAATCAGGCAGCAAAACCCTGAAAGACGCGCTGAACGAAGCCATGCGCGACTGGGTGGCCAATGTTGACAACACCTTTTACATCATCGGTACAGTCGCGGGGCCGCACCCTTACCCGATGATGGTGCGCGACTTTCAAAGCGTGATTGGCAATGAATGTATTGAGCAAATGCCCGGCATGACAGGTGGTAAGCAGCCTGATGCGGTGCTGGCATGCGTCGGTGGCGGCAGCAACGCGATGGGTATTTTTCACCCGTACATTGCGTATGAAAACACCCGATTGGTCGGCGTTGAAGCCGCAGGCGAAGGCATGGACAGCGGCAAACATTC
>JANNCT010000141.1:0-1648 GCA_031386895.1 Polaromonas sp. | reverse complement strand
AAAAGCGTGGTTTGACCTATGGCGCGTACAGCTACTTTCAGCCTGGTCTGCATGCTGGCTCGTTCACAGTCAGTCTGCAAACCCGGCCTGACCAGGCTGCCCAGGCGCTGGATGTGGCGCGTACGGTGGTGAAAGACTTTGTTGCCAACGGCCCAACGGATGACGAGCTGAAAGCCGCCAAAGACAACCTGGTGGGCGGCTTTGCACTGCTGATTGACAGCAACCGCAAGTTGCTCGGCAACATCAGCAGCATCGCGTGGAACAACCTGCCTTTGACCTACCTAGACACGTGGACAGACCAAGTCAGCAAGGTCACGGCGCAAGACATCAAAGCCGCATTTGCTGCCAAGCTGCAACCTGACAAAATGGTGACTGTTGTATTAGGCGCAAAGCCATAAGAAGTCACACAAGCCCATGAAGTACACCCCGCAAGTTGCCGACGAGAGACCGCGAAAAGACCCCGCCAAAAAACCCGCCAAATCAGGCAAAGTGGTGGGCCGCAAAACCATTCCGCCTGGTGAAGTCCGCATTATTGGCGGGCTGTATAAACGCAGCAAGTTGCCTGTGGCGGCCGTTGCTGGCCTGCGCCCCACGCCTGACCGCGTGCGTGAAACCCTGTTCAACTGGCTTGGCCAGGACCTGACCGGCTGGCGCTGTGTGGATGCGTTTGCAGGCACTGGCGTGCTGGGTTTTGAAGCCGCCTCGCGCGGCGCGCAGGACGTCGTGCTGTGCGAGCAAGACGGCGCGCTGGCAGACAAACTCAAGGCCACGCAGGTCAAGCTGAAGGCTGCTGCCGTCAAGGTTGAGCGGGGCGATGGCGTCAGTTTGCTGCGCCGCATCAGCGCAGGCAGTTTGCAATTGGTGTTTTTAGACCCGCCATATGAGTCGAACGCGTTTGAGCCCGCGCTAAAAGCCGCAGCCGTGGCCATTGCTGTGCCGGGTTTTGTGTATCTGGAAGCGCCCAAGGCCTGGACAGACCTTGAGCTGGCTCCTTTCGGCTTGGCGGTGCACCGCTTCAGCAAAGCCGGTGCAGTGCATTTTCATTTGCTGGTTAAAGCGCCCGTCGCCACGACTGAGCCCGTAGAGACCCAAAGCGCATAATTTAGCCATGACCCAGTCTGCGCGTATCGCGGTGTATTCCGGCACGTTTGACCCCATCACCCTGGGCCACATCGATGTGGCCAGGCGCGCTGCTGGGTTGTTTGACCAGCTCATTATTGCAGTGGCCATTGCGTACCATAAAAAAACGCTTTTTAGCCTTGAAGCCCGCGTTTCATTGGCGCAAGCAGCTCTTAAAAGCGTAGCAAACGTTAGCGTCGTTTCGTTTGACGGCCTGATCGTGGATTTTTGTAAGGCCCACAACGCCAGCGTTGTAGTGCGCGGCATTCGCAACGTCACCGACTTTGACTACGAATCGCAAATGGCTGCAATGAACCGCAAGCTCAGCCCCCATGTTGAAACCGTTTTGTTGTTACCAGAGGCGCCCGTTGCCTGCATCAGCAGCACGCTGGTGCGCGAAATCAGCAAGCTCGGCGGCGATGTCAGCCAGATGGTCAGCGCCGACGTGCTGGCCGCGTTGAATGCTGCAAAGGCTGGCTGAACATGGCTCTTTTAATCACCGACGAATGCATCAACTGCGACGTGTGCG
>JANNCT010000123.1:0-2515 GCA_031386895.1 Polaromonas sp. | reverse complement strand
GGGTAGACGCTGGCCGCATGGCCAACGTGAACGGCACGCACTTGTTTTTCACCATCTGGGCGGCTACGCAAACCTATGCTGATTTTGATGTGCAAGTTGGCGCGGTACTGGGGCGCAGCAAGCTCACCGCAAAGGACCATGCAGAAGCGACTGAGCATGTGGTGTCGCTGATTTTGCGGGGGTGCGGGTTGCAAACTTAACGTTGTTTATTAAACGGTAACCGTTTAATAAACAACGTTTGGTACACCGATCAAGTCATAAAAGAATTCATAACCTGCTGCGCCGATTTTCTGGGCTGGCTCTGCTGGGCCCGCGCCAGGTGGGCAAGACCACGCTGTCTCGCAGCATTTCCCAAGAATTGAACGGGGTGTATTTTGATCTGGAGCGCCCCTCTGATAGGCTTAAATTAAGTGACCCTGAGCTGGTGCTGGGCGCTCCAGATCAAAATACACCCCGTTCAATTCTTGGTAAATGCTGCGAGACAGCGTGGTCTTGCCCACCTGGCGCGGGCCCAAAAGAGCCAGCGCAGGAAACTGGCGCATCAGTTTCTGGATTCTTTGAAGGCTTGATCGATTTAACATACGTTGCATAATAAACGGTTACCGTTGTTTTTACAACATTAAGCCTACAACCCGCACCCCCGCAAAATCAGCGACACCACATGCTCAGTCGCTTCTGCATGGTCCTTTGCGGTGAGCTTGCTGCGCCCCAGTACCGCGCCAACTTGCACATCAAAATCAGCATAAGTTTGCGTCGCAGCCCAAATCGTGAAAAACAAATGCGTGCCGTTCACGTTGGCCATGCGGCCCGCGTCAACCCAGCTTTGAATTACAGCGGCTTTGCTCACCACCAGCTCGCGCAAATCGGTTTCGAGCAAGGCTTTGACCACCGGCGCGCCGTGCAGCAGTTCGTTGGCAAATACTTTGGAGCCATCGGGCCGCAATTTGGCCAGCGCCATTTTGGCGCGAATGTACTGCTCAATGGCCGCACGCGGCTCGGCATCCAGAGTGATGCAGCTTGTCGGCTCCAGCCAGTCGCTCAAAATCTGCGCCAACACACTGCGGTACAGCACTTCTTTGCTGCCAAAGTAATAGTGCAAATTGGCCTTGGGCAAACCACTGGCCTCTGCAATTGCGGCCATGGTGGCACCACCAAAACCGGCGCGGGCAAACACCTTTTCAGCCGCCTCCAGAATCAGCAACTCGTTGGCCTGGCGAATCTGGCCTTTGGCAGCGTCTGGCGCGGTGGTCTCAGGCATTGAAGTCGGCATTTAAAAAATTGAGAGGGCGAAAAAAAGGGCACATCCCTGCAGATGCGCCCTTAGTTTAATCAGCGGTGCGACAGGTTATTTCTGCGCAGCATCCCACACAGCGTGCGTCCAGGCGGCTTTGCCCGGGTCTTTTTTGATCACTGGGGCGCTGCCGCCAGCCATCAGCACTTTCACGGTGCGCTCATAAGCTGCTGGCTCCAGATAGCCCATTTTTGCCGTGCCCGCGGTGCTGATCAGCTTGGCAACGTTTTCCATCTGGCGGGTTTGCACCTTCAGGTTGGCGCTGCCTGACTTGTCAGCGGCCACCACTATTTTTGCCGCTTCAGCCGGGTTTTTGACGGCTTCGTTCCAGCCTTTGAGCGTGGCTTTTACAAACTTGCCCATGCGCGCCACAAAGGCTGGGTCTTTCAAGTTGGCTTCCATCACTTACAGGCCGTCTTCGAGAGATGCAACGCCCTGCTCTTCATAAAAGAAGGTGATCAAGTCGCTTTCTTTCACGCCAGCATCAATGACTTGCCAGTACTCGTTGTAAATCATGGTCGAAATACAAGCCGCCTGGTTTTGCAGCAAGGGGTCAACGTTAAAGCCCTGCTTCAAAATTTTCACGTCTTTGGTGGTGTCCAGGCCCAGCTTGGCCATGTAGCTCATGAAGGGATATTCATTGCCGCCGTACCAAACGCCCAGGGTCTTACCTTTCAGGTCTTTCGGGCCGGTCACGCCGCTGGACTTTTTGCAGGTCAGCATCAGGCCAGACTTGTTGAAAATTTGCGCCACGTTGACAAGCGCAGAGCCGGCTTCGCGCGCGGCCAAGGCATCAGGCATCCAGTTCACGGCGATGTCGGCTTGCTTGCCCACCAGTGCCTGCACAGGGGAAATGTCGGGGCCACCGGGGCGAATCGTGACGTCGAGCCCGGCTTCTTTGTAGTAGCCCTTGGCCGCTGCAACGTAGTAGCCCGCAAACTGGCTTTGTGCAACCCACTTCAACTGCACGGTGACTTTTTCTTGCGCGCTGGCTGCAACGGCGCCAAGGCCAATCGCTACCGCCAACAACGTTTTTACTAATTTAGGGGACCGAATCATAGAAAGCTCCTTTAGATTTAAAAACTAAACTGAAAAACATAAAACCCTCAAAAACCCACCTCGAAAAAACTAACTACCGCGCACCGAAGGGTGCCAAAACGCGGCTTTGCGCTCCACTTGCACAAGCAAGGCGTAGGCCAACGAGCCCGTTACCGCCGCCACCCC
>JANNCT010000077.1:0-10078 GCA_031386895.1 Polaromonas sp. | reverse complement strand
CATCTCCGCAAAGTAATCGTCCAGTCGTTCAAAACGTGGCGGGGCACCCGCCCGCAATCTGGCAAGTGCAGCATCACTTTCTTTCAGAGCGTTCAACGTTTGAGCATTGGGAAGTTTGACATCAAATGGCAAGCCCTTGCGCACGGCTATTTGAGCAAAAGTCATGCGTATCACATCACTCACCGTCATGCCCAGCGCACTTAAAACTTGTTCCACCTCGTTTTTAAGGTCGGAGTCAATTCTGCTTTTAATGATGGCTTCCATGATTTGCTCCGTCAAGGGGTTTTAAAGCACTGCACTTTAACATGTAGCCACAACGGGCACACAATCAAAGTTACAAAACCTCAAAAACCCCCGCCGCGCCCATCCCGCCACCAATACACATCGTCACGCAAACCCGCTTCGCGCCACGGCGTTTGCCTTCAATCAGCGCGTGGCCTGTCAGTCGCTGGCCGGTTACGCCGTAAGGGTGACCAACGGCAATTGCGCCGCCATTGACATTGAGCTTGTCCATCGGAATGCCCAGCTTGTCAGCGCAGTACAGCACCTGCACGGCAAAGGCTTCGTTGAGTTCCCACAGGTCAATGTCGCTGACTTTCAAGCCCAGCTTGGCCAGCACTTTGGGGATGGCGAACACCGGGCCGATGCCCATTTCGTCTGGCTCGCAGCCCGCCACCGCAAAGCCCAGAAAGCGACCCAAAGGTTTGAGGCCTTTGCGCTCGGCAACTGTCTCGCTCATGATGACCACGGCGCCGCCACCGTCTGAAAACTGGCTGGCGTTGCCCGCTGCAATCACGCCACCAGGAATGGCGGGTTTGATACCGCTGATGCCTTCTTTGGTCGTGCCTGCGCGAATGCCCTCGTCGTTGCTGACAGTGACTTGCTTGGTCGTCAGGCCCATGACCGGGTCGGCAACGCCCATAGTGACTGTGATCGGTGCAATTTCATCGATATACAGGCCAGCAGCCAGGGCGGCCGTTGCTTTTTGCTGGCTGATGGCGCCATACTCGTCCATACGGTCACGGGCGATGTTGTAGCGCTTGGCGACTTGCTCGGCGGTTTGCAGCATGTTCCAGTAAATTTCTGGTTTGTTTTTAGCCAGCCATGAATCGGCCAGCATGTGGGTGTTCATTTCTTGCTGGACGCATGAAATGCTTTCAACCCCACCCGCCACGTAAATATCAGCCTCGCCAGCAATCACGCGCTGGGCAGCCGTTGCAATGGTCTGCAGGCCAGATGAGCAAAAGCGGTTAACTGTCATGCCTGAAACCGTCACTGGGCAGCCTGCGCGCAGGGCTACCTGGCGGGCGATGTTTGCACCCGTTGCACCTTCGGGGTTGGCGCAGCCCATGATGACGTCGTCGACTTCGCCAGCCTCAATGCCTGCGCGTTGGATGGCGTGCTCAACCGCGTGGCCACCCAGAGTTGCGCCGTGCGTCATGTTGAAAGAGCCCTTCCAGCTTTTGGCCAAAGGGGTGCGTGCGGTCGAGACGATTACAGCTGAAGTCATGATGAATTCCTAAAATTTTTAATTGCTTAATTGAAGGTTTTGCCTTCGGCGACCAAGCGAGCCAGCAGCGGCGCGGGCTTCCAGAATGCAGCATCGTCCAGCGGATTCAATGCAAACCGGTTCATGGCTTGCACCACATTGAACAGCCCCACTTCATCGGCGTAGTTCATCGGGCCGCCACGGTAAATCGGAAAGCCATAACCCATCAGGTACACCATGTCGATGTCGCTGGCTTTGGAGGCAATGCCTTCTTCCAGAATGTGCGCTGCCTCATTGACCAATGAATACACCAGGCGCTGCACGATTTCTTCGTCAGAAATTTTGCGCGGCGTGATGCCAAGTGACTTGCGATGCTCTTCAATCATGCTGACGACTTCCGCATTCGGAATCGCGTCCCGCTTGCCAGGAATGTAGTCGTACCAGCCAGCGCCAGTTTTCTGACCAAAGCGGCCTTTTTCACACAGCAAGTCAGCGGTTTTGCTGTACTTCATGTCGGGCTTTTCCAGGTAGCGGCGCTTGCGGATGGCAAAGCCAATGTCGTTACCCGCCAGGTCGCCCATGCGGAACGGACCCATGGCAAAGCCGAACTTTTCAATGGCTTTGTCCACCTGCGCAGGCGTGCAGCCTTCGTCCAGCAAAAAGCCACCTTGGCGGCCGTACTGCTCAATCATGCGGTTGCCGATAAAGCCGTCACACACGCCAGACACGACGGACGTTTTACGAATCTTTTTACCCAGCGCCATCACCGTAGACAGCACGTCTTTGCCGGTTTTTTCGCCGCGCACCACTTCCAGCAGCTTCATAATGTTGGCAGGGCTGAAGAAGTGCGTGCCAATCACGTCTTGCGGGCGCTTGGTAAACGCGGCAATCTGATTCATGTCCAGCGTTGACGTGTTGGACGCCAAAATCGCACCCGGCTTCATTACCCGGTCAAGTTCTTTGAAGACCTTCTCCTTGACGCCCATTTCCTCGAACACCGCTTCAATCACCATGTCCGCCTCGCCGAGGTCGTCGTAGCTCAGCGTGGTGGTCAACATGGCCATGCGCTGTTCATATTTGTCTTGCTTGAGTTTGCCCTTTTTGACCTGCGCTTCGTAGTTTTTACGAATCGTGGCAATGCCGCGGTCTAGCGCGTCCTGCTTCATCTCTAACATCTTGACGGGGATACCTGCGTTCAAAAAGTTCATGGCAATACCGCCGCCCATGGTGCCCGCACCAATCACCGCGATGGCTTTGATGTTGCGCTTTGGCGTGTCAGCGGGCACGTCCGGGATTTTTGAAGCGGCGCGTTCAGCGATGAAAATATGGCGTAGCGCCCGGCCTTCAGGGCTCCACATCAGGTTGATGAAAGTCTCGCGCTCCAGCGCCATGCCGTCGTCAAACTTGCGCTTGGTAGCAGCCTCGACTGCTGCAACGCACTTGAGGGGTGCGGGGTAACCTTTGGACATGCCGCCGACCATGTTGCGAGCGAACTGAAAATAAGCGTCGCTGTTGGCCACTTTGCATGGCAAATTACGGACCAGCGGCAAGGGGCGAGTGTCGGCAATCGACTGCGCGTAGGCCAGCGCTTCTGCGGCTAGCGATTCTGCAGATGCTGCCATTTTGTCGAAAAGCTTTTGCCCCGGGATTTGCGCCAGCAGCTCACTTTTGACTGGCTCGCCGCTCACAATCATGTTTAGAGCGGGCTCAACACCCAGTGCGCGTGGCAGGCGCTGCGTGCCGCCCGCGCCTGGGATCAGCCCGAGCTTGACTTCAGGCAACGCTACTGCGCAGCCAGGTGCAGCGATGCGGTAGTGGCAACCCAGCGCAAGCTCCAGACCGCCGCCCATGCAGACGGTATGTATGGCGGCCACTACGGGCTTGGCGGAGTTTTCAATGGCCAAGATCACGCTTAGCAGGTTTGGCTCGGCCATGGCTTTCGGGCTGCCAAATTCCTTGATATCAGCGCCGCCAGAAAATGCACCACCTGCTCCGGTAATTACTACCGATTTGATCGCGGCATCGGTATTGGCCTTTTGCAAATTGTCAGTGATCGACAGGCGAGTGCTGTAGCCGAGTCCATTAACAGGCGGGTTGTTCAGCGTAATAACGGCAACCGAACCGTGGACTTCATAAAGCGTTGTCATGGCAGGCACTTCCTTGATGGGGTTTTTGAATGGTGTTTAAAAAGCAAAGCGTTGCGGCCTGCACCCAAGAAAAGTACGACCGTTCTTTTTGCATTGTAGGCATGCATGGCTGTTGCGCCAGCCAAATCTCAAGAGCGTTTGTCCCACCTGCGACAAACAGCCCGGCGACGTTTACGGCGTTAAGCTAAACCTCAAGCCACTCTTTGCGAATATAGGCGTCAGCCCGCAGGCCGTCTGGGGTACCCTGAAACACAATGGTTCCGTGTCCCATCACCAAAGCGCGGTCAGAAATGGCCATGGCGATGGTGAGTTTTTGTTCAATTAGCAATACCGAAATCCCCTTGGCTTTCAGCGTTTTCAGGTACTGACCCACCAGCTCGACAATTTTTGGTGCAAGGCCTTCAGTTGGCTCGTCAATGATGATGAGGTCAGGATCGCCCATCAAGGTACGGCACAGCGTGAGCATTTGCTGCTCACCGCCCGATAAAACGCCCGCTTCAGTGTGCTGGCGCTCAAGTAAACGCGGAAACATGCTGTACATGTCATCAAAGCTCCAGCGCGACTTCGCGCCTGAACCTTTTTGCCCCAGCATCAGGTTTTGATGCACCGTCAGCTTGGGGAAAATATCGCGATTTTCTGGTACGTAGCCAATACCCAGGTGCGCCACTTTATAGGCAGGTTTGCCGACTATTTCGCCGTCTTTCCACAAAATCGAGCCTTCACAATGCACCAGCCCCATGATGGCTTTTGCAGTGGTTGAGCGGCCGGAGCCATTGCGGCCCAAAAGCGCCACGATTTCGCCCGGTTGGACGTTAAACGACACACCGTGCAGCACGTGGCTTTTGCCGTAAAAGGCGTGGAGATTATTGATTACAAGCATGCTTAATGTGCCCCCGCCTGCGCGTCTGCAACTGACGAGCCAAGATATGCTTCTTGCACCCGCTGATCGGCCCTGACATTTTCAGGCGTGTCATACGCAATGACTTCCCCATAAACCACTACTGCAACCTTATCGGCCAAGCCAAACACTACGCCCATGTCGTGCTCAACAGTCAGCAGTGTTTTGCCCACGGTCACTTGTTTGATCAGTTGAATGAACCTGCTGGTTTCCGACCGGCTCATGCCCGCAGTTGGCTCGTCCAGCAAAATGACATTGGCGCCGCCTGCAATGGTGATGCCGATTTCAAGGGCACGCTGCTCGGCATAAGTCAAATTGATTGCCAAAACATCGCGCTTTTTATCCAGCTTGATCATTGCCATCAACTCATCAGCTCGGGCATTGGCATCGTCCAGGTCGGCCAGAAATTTAAAGAATGTGTATTTGTAACCAAGGCTCCACAGCACGCCGCAGCGCAGGTTCTCAAACACGCTAAGTTTCGGGAAGATATTGGTGATTTGAAAACTGCGCGACAGCCCCATACGGTTGATCTCAAATGGCTTTTTTCCGTCGATCCGCTGACCGTTCAACAAAACTTCGCCGCTACTCGGTTCAAACCGACCGCTGATGAGGTTAAAGAGTGTCGATTTGCCAGCTCCGTTCGGCCCAATAATACCGACCCGCTCACCCGGCGGTACTGCCAGGTTAATGCCTCGAATGATTTCAGACTTGCCAAAGCTTTTACGGAGGTCTTTTAGCTCCAGGGCAAAATTGGACGTGCTCACAAGCTTTCCCTTCGCTTGATTTCTTTTTCAATGTCTTCCTGAATCTGGCTCCATTCGACAGCAAACTGCCGCCGACAAACCTCGAACAAACCCAATCCTGTCAGCATCACAAATGCAGCGCCGAACCAGCTGTTGAATCCTTTTGAATCAAGCCTGGCGCCGAGAAACGTCAGCTCAGAGCCGAGTGCCGCATTCAATTGAAGGTGGTAGACCATCTCAATCATGCAGGCAGCGCCCAATAAAACGACCATGGCGGTAAAGGCGAGTGCTAAGTAGCTCACCCATAGTTTTCGCAGGTGCCCAAACATGGCTACGCGCAGATTCATCATCACCAAAGACGCAACTCCGCCGGGCGCATACATCACCATAAACAGAAAAATCAGGCCCAGGTAAAGCAACCAGGCTTTGGTGAACTCAGACAGTAAAACAAACGCAAGTACCATCAAAATGGCACCAATAATTGGTCCAAAAAAGAAGGTGGCACCGCCAAGAAAAGTAAAGAGCAAGTAAGCGCCCGAGCGGTAACCACTGACGACTTCCGAAGTGACGATCTCAAAATTGAGTGCCGCCAGACCACCAGAAATTCCTGCGAAAAACGCCGCAACAATGAATGCAAAATAGCGAATCTTCTGGGTGTCGTAACCCACGAATTCCACGCGCTCCGGGTTGTCTCGCACCGCGTTCAACATGCGGCCAAGCGGCGTGCGTGTGAAGGCAAACATCAACGCGGTGCACACCAGTGTGTAAAGCGCAATCAGGTAGTAAAGCTGAATTTGCGGGCCATAGGTGATGCCAAGCGCTTTCGAGCCCGTCACGCGATTGCCTGAAATACCGCCTTCACCACCAAAAAATTCGGGAAACATCAGTGACATGGCCCAAATCAGTTCGCCCACGCCAAGCGTGATCATGGCAAACGTGGTGCCTGATTTTTTGGTGGTGATCCAACCCAGCAAAATCGCCACCAGCATGCTGGCCACGCCGCCAACGATCGGTACCAGACTGACCGGTAGCGGCAACGAACCACCGCTAATTTTGTTGAGCGTATGAATAGCCAGAAACGAGCCCATACCTGAGTAGGCCGCGTGCCCAAAACTGAGCATGCCGCCTTGGCCTAGCAAAATGTTGTAGCTCAAACACACGATGATGGCGATGCCCATCTGGCTCAAAATGGTGTGGCCCAGACTGCTGGTAAAAATAAGCGGAGACACGATTAGCACCAGCGCAAAAAGCGACCACACCAGCCAGCGCCCGATATTGAGCGGCTTGAATTCGTAAAAAGACTTGGTCATGCGTTAGCCCTCCCGCGTGCCAAGCAGGCCCTTGGGCCGAAACACCAACATGAGCACCAGCAGCAGGTACGGCAGTATCGGAGCCACTTGGCTGATTTTCAATTTCAACACCGCGTAGCCGAAGGTCTCCGGCGTAACGCTCAAGCCAATCATTTTGACGGCCGAAATCATAGAGCCGTCCATTGCCACGGCAAAGGTTTGCAGCACACCAATCAGCAGCGATGCCAAAAAGGCACCCGCCAGCGATCCCATGCCGCCCACCACCACCACCACAAAGATAACCGACCCCACGGTGGCAGCCATGCCCGGCTCAGTGACAAAGGCATTGCCGCCAATGACCCCTGCCAGACCTGCCAATGCAGCACCGCCGCCAAACACCAGCATAAAAACTCTCGGCACGTTATGGCCAAGGGCTTCAGCAGTTTCAGGGTGCGTAAGCGCCGCTTGAATCACCAGACCAATTCTTGTTCGCGTTAGCAGCAGCCAAACTGCAATCAACATAAGCACAGCGACCAGCATCATGAAACCGCGGTACATCGGAAACTGGGTGCCAAAAATGGTGAACATGGGCCCATCAAGAGCGGCTGGGACTCGGTAATCCACAGATGAGCGCCCCCAAACAAGCTGCACCAGCTCAAGCAGGATGTAACTCAGACCAAAAGTAATCAACAGTTCGGGCACATGTCCAAACTTGTGTACACGGCGCAGGCAATACTTTTCAAATCCTGCGCCCAGCAGACCGACAACCAGAGGCGCTATTAAAAGTGCCCACCAGAATCCGATGAGGGCGGTAACGCTGTAAGCCACATATGCGCCCAGCATATAAAAAGAGGCGTGCGCAAAATTCAGCACGCCCATCATGCTAAAAATCAGAGTTAACCCCGAACTCAACATGAACAGCAGCAAGCCATAGCTCACGCCATTCAGCAGCGAGATCGTGAAGAACTCGATAAAGCCGGGCGTCAGTCCCAAGGAATTTAGAAATTCAAGCATGACCATTCAGGCAAAAACGAACGCCGGGCAGCCTGTAAAACAGCCCGGCGTTGATGACTGCAAATAATGCAGGGAATGCAAAAAGTGCGGGAAGCGTAAAAGTGCAGAAAGCGCAAAAGCGGCTTAGCCAGGGCGCTTCATCTGGCAGCTGGTGGGCGTGCTGGCCACATACGACTCAATGTACTTGACAGGTGCAAAGGTATAGCCGGTTTTCTCAACGCTGTACGGATTTTTGGCATCTACTTTTTGCCATTTGGAAATGTACAAGCCCTGCTGCATCTGGTGATCAGACTTGCGCATGGTGGAGTCACCATTGAAGCCCTTGATTTGGATGCCGCTCATGGCCGCTGCCACTTTTACCGGGTCTTGCGACTTAGCTTTTGCAATGGCTTCACTCAACATGACCACACCGTTGTAAATCGAGAAGGTATAAAAATCATCATTGAATTTTTTCTGGAATTCACCGGTCAGCTTGCCCATCACGCCGGTGTAGTTCGAGTGGGCGTAAGAAATTTGATAGACCTCGCCCTCACCTCCCGATGCCAATACGGTTGGCGTGCCAGTGACGGCTGCGTAATAGGTGTACAGCGGCAGCTTCAATCCGGCATCGTTCAGCGCTTTGACGAACAGAGTCAAATCAGCCCCCCAGTTGCCAGTCACGATGGTGTCCGCGCCTGACTGCTTGATTTTGGCAACGTACGGTGCAAAGTCTTTAACTTGGCCCAGCGGAATCAGGTCTTCTCCAGCGATCGAAGTATCAGCCCGCTTGCGTGCCATGCCTTCCTTGAAGTACTTGGCAACCTGCACACCGTGTGAGTAGTTCTGGTTGAACAGGTAGACCTTCTTGATCTTCGGCTGGTCTTTCATGAAGCTGGTGAGTGCTTCCATTTTTTGCGACGTATCGGCATCGAGGCGGAAGTGCCAGTAGTTGCACTTCTCGTTGGTCAGTGCCGGGTCAACCGCAGCGTAGTTGAGGTAAACCACCTCTTTGCCGGGGTTGCGTTCATTGTGTTTTGCCACTGCATCGCTCAATGCCAGCGCGGCTCCAGAGCCATTGCCCTGCGTGATGTAGCGAAAGCCCTGGTCGACTGCGGCTTTGAAAGTGTTCAAAGCTTCTTGCGGTGAACCCTTGCTGTCCATTCCAACAATTTCGAATTTGACGCCAGCAGAATTGTTTGCACCATTCAGGTTTTCTGCAATGAACTGCCAGCTTTTGAGCTGGTTTTGCCCAACGTTGCCGAACGGGCCTGACAAGCCCTCGATCATGGCGATCTTTACTGTCTCGCCTTTTTGAGCAAATGCCGCACCTGCGCACACCACACAGGCTGTGGCTGCAATTAGTTTCAGGGAATAGTTCATCGCGTTATCTCCGTTTGTGTATCCGTTGTTGAGCTGTAAATTAAAAACTCATTGTTTGAGCGTACAAGTAATTCCGCGCATAACCGCTAGGGAATGCCCTCAGCCAATATCACTGATGTGACACCAGCCAAAAATCTGGCGCACTAGGCGGTCGGGAGTTTGTAGTCTTTTAGCGTCTCACGCAATTTGGTTTTGAGCATTTTTCCAGTAGCGCCCAACGGAATGGCGTCAACGAACACCACGTCGTCAGGAATCTGCCACTTGGCGGTTTTGCCGTCGTAAAACGCGATCAACTCTTCTCGCGACACTTCTTGGCCGGGCTTTTTAACCACTGCCACAATCGGCCGTTCGTCCCACTTGGGGTGCGCCACCCCAATGCATGCTGCCATCGCAATTGCAGGGTGCGCAACCGCGATGTTTTCAATGTCAATTGAGCTGATCCATTCACCGCCAGACTTGATAACGTCCTTGCTGCGGTCGGTGATTTGCAGATAGCCGTCGGCATCGATTCTGGCTACGTCACCGGTGGGGAACCAGTCGCGGCCCTTGGTATCTTTGATCTGTGGGTTACCGCCTTCGCTTTTGAAGTACTGGTCGACTATCCACGGGCCGCGCACCAGCACATCACCAGCAGCCACGCCGTCCCAGGGGAGCTCGGCACCGTTCGGGTCAACAATTTTCATGTCAACACCAAAAATGCCGTGGCCTTGCCGGGCCTGCACCGCCCAGCGCTCGGCGGGAGCCAGATTCAAATGCTTCGCCTTCAAAGTGCTGGCAGTACCCAACGGGCTCATCTCGGTCATGCCCCAGCCTTGAACGACGCGCACACCGTAGTCTTCGTCAAACTTTTGAATCATGGCCAGCGGGCATGCCGCGCCGCCGATCACGGTACGGTTCATGCAGGCAAACTGGAGCTTGTTGGCATCCATGTAAGTCAGCAGGCCCTGCCAGATAGTGGGTACACCCGCTGAAAAAGTGACGCGCTCATTGACCAGCAACTCGTGCAGTGATTTGCCGTCCATGGCCGCACCGGGGAAAACCAGTTTGGCCCCCACCATGCACGCAACGTACGGAATGCCCCAAGCATTGACGTGAAACATCGGCACCACCGGCAAGATGGTGTCCTGGTTAGAACAATT
>JANNCT010000042.1:0-4980 GCA_031386895.1 Polaromonas sp. | reverse complement strand
CGTCGCTGTTTTGGCCGCCGCCCCACCAGGCGCGTGCGCGTGCAATCGCAGCTGCATCATCACGCCCCGCCCAAATGCGCTCACCGTGGCCGCTCACGCCCAGGCCTGTGTGCAGGTCTATCCAGCCGATGCGTTTGGCTGCTGCAGCGTGCTGGCGCAGTACGGCGCGCAGGGTTTGGTTGCTCCAGGTGGCGCTGGTGCCTCCGTAAAACAGGCCATTGGCAAATTCATGCTGACCTTGGGTAATGGCTGCCTGATAAACCGCCGGCCCATTGGTGGCAATAAAGTCTGCCACTGCCGCCTGGTTTGCGGCGTTGGGTGGCCATTCGTTGGGCAAGATCAAATGCTGCAGCGCGCGGTAGGCAGCGTTGTCTGGCAGGGGTTTTGTGAAGTCCTGAAAATTACGGTTCAAATCGACGTTTTCATGCGTGGCGCGGCGGATGTGCGAAAAGCCGTACGGGTTCAGCGCATGGATGTACAGCACCGCCATATCTGGTGCGCGGGATTTTTCAAGCCATTCAGCATCGTGCAGCGCAAAAACTTGCACACCGCTGCCGCAGTAGCCTTCAACGCCGTGGCAGGCGCTGCTGACGATGAGCAGGTTTTGCGCATCCAGCGGGCCATCGCGCGCCACGTCCATCGCCAAATCTTCGCCCTCGCGGCCTTTGAGCGGGTGTGCATGCGACTCGGTTGGCACGCCAGCGATTGCCGCTGCTTCAAGAAACTTGACACGTGCCTGGGCATAGGTGGTCGAGAAGGCTTGGGGAACAGAAATCATGGCGTTTACCTATAAAAATGGCCTTCAGACCAACAAATATGGGCGCAGGCAGCTTCTCAATTAATAGCACACGTTCTGCAGTTACGAATCTTCTCGCACCCGCATAAAGCTCGCAAAGCGCGGAATCCCGCTGTTGTTGACACCCCTGAAACGGTAGGTCACCTTGCTACCCACTGCTGGCGGATTTCGCCGCTGCGCATTGGTCAAGCCTGTGCCCAGCTTAAACCGTTTTGCGGCTTTACCGTCGGCCGGCGGCATTTCGACCAGCAGCGCACCCAATTGGCCTGCGTATTTGCCCTTACCCGGTATGTGCGCCACCACTGTGGCTTCAGCATCGTCATGGGTTTTGACCTTCAACAAATCGTCGTTGCGCACGCCTTTGTACAGCGAGCTGCCGCGGTGAAGCATCAGGCCTTCAGCTCCGACCTTGGTGATTTGTTTAAGCTGGCTTTGCAGCGTGGCGTGGCTGGCGACTTTGTTTTGCGCCACGGCCTGTACCCAAGGCACGGCCAGTTTGCTGACCGTGCTGTTCAGAGTTGAAAGTCGTTCAGTGAACGTCCCCGGCTCGGCGGGCAAGTCAAACACCATGAACTTGATGCCGCGCCAGGCTGCGTCATCGGGCGTTTGCTGGCGCACGGTAGACACGGCTTTTTGAAATTGCCCGCGCCCAGCCCATAGTTCGCCGTCCATCGGGGTTTTGGGCCAGTCGGCGGTGAACCAGGCGGGTGCGTTAATTAGCAGGCCGCCTCGGGTGAGCAGCTTTTGCCCGTCCCAAAAGCCACGCACACCGTCGTATTTTTCGCTGACCCAATAGTCAGCCAGTTGCACGCCGGGGTGGTACACATTGGCCAGCATGAGGGGCGGTTTTGCTTCAGCCAACGCAGTGGGTGGGGCGCTGTAGCCGAACGCTGCAATCAGCAGAACTGCAATGCTATGCTTTAAGTAGCTGCTTGCGCCCGTATTTATTGGGCTATAGGCCGATTTAATAGATAAAAATGACATTTATAGCCCCATTTTCACCTTTTGGTGCGCGTTAAGCGGCGCTGATTGGCTCCGCAATCCCACCCACTACCTGGCTAAAGCCGCCATCCACATAGGTGATTTCGGCCGTCACGCCACTGGCCAAGTCGCTGAGTAAAAAAGCCGCCACGTTGCCGACTTCTTCAATCGTCACGTTGCGGCGCATAGGGGCAGCGGCCGCGACTGCGCCTAATATCTTGCTGAAGCCCGCAATGCCGCTGGCAGCCAGGGTTTTGATCGGCCCGGCACTGATTCCGTTGACTCGGATGTTTTTCGGACCCAGTGATTCAGCCGTGTAGCGTACCGATGCCTCCAGGCTCGCCTTGGCCAGGCCCATGGTGTTGTAGTTGGGCAGCACGCGCAGCGCGCCCAGATAGGTCAGGGTGAGCAGGGCCGATTTGTTATTCAAGTAGGGGAGAGCTGCCTTGGCCATCGCCGGGAAGCTGTAGGCGCTGATGTCGTGCGCGATTTTGAAGCCTTCGCGCGACAAACCTTCCAGAAAGTCACCGGAAATCGATTCTTTGGGCGCAAAGCCAATGCTGTGCACAAAGCCATCAAACTTGGGCCAGACTTTGGCCAAATCGGTGAAAAGCTGGGTGATCTGCTCGTCACTGCCCACGTCGCAGTCAAAAATCAGGGTCGAGTCAAAGTCGGCCGCAAACTCGGTGATGCGGCCCTTAAACCGCTCCCCGACATAAGCAAAAGCCAGCTCCGCACCCTGCGCTTTGCAGGCCTTGGCGATGCCGTAGGCAATCGAGCGGTTGCTTAAAACACCCGTGATCAATAATTTTTTGCCGGTTAAAAAACCCATGACGCATTCCTTGTGAAAAATCTTGCAGAATTGTGACATGCGCGTTTTATTGTTCTTACTAACCTTCCTGGTTTCGGCCAACACGTACGCCGCACATGCTTATGCCCAGTTTGGCGACTTGAAATACAGCGCCGATTTCAAGCATTTCAGCTATGTCAACCCGGCTGCGCCCAAGGGCGGTGAGATTCGCATGGTGCCGCCTACGCGGCCTACCAATTTCGACAAGTTCAATCCTTTTACCCTGCGCGGCACCGCACCTTACGGCATCAGCACGCTGATGGTTGAAAGCCTGCTGGTCGGCAATTCAGAAGAGCCCACCACGGCTTATGGCTTGCTCGCTGATGATGTGGAAGTCGCCCCCGACAAGCTGTCCGCCACCTTCAGGCTGCACCCCAAAGCCAGGTTTCATGACGGCTCGCCCGTTCTGGCTGCCGACGTGGTGCATTCGTATACCCAACTCGTCAGCAAGCTGGCTGCACCGCAATTCCGCACGATTTACGCCGAAGTTAAAGCAGTGCTTGCGGTGAGCGAGCGGGTGGTGCGGTTTGACTTTGCAACGCCTAACCCTGAGCTGCCGCTGGTGGTGGGCGGCATGCCGGTGTTCAGTGCCAAGTGGGGCCAAACGGGTGGTGTTAGCAAACCTTTCGACAAAATCGTGGCAGACATCCCAATAGGCTCTGGGCCGTATAAGTTGCCCAACAACAAAATGGGCCGCGACATTACTTATGTGCGCGACGCCAACTACTGGGCGGCTGATTTGCCCACGCGCAAAGGGCAGTTCAATTTTGACCGCATCACCTTCAAAATTTACCTGGATGAAACCTCGCGTTTTGAGGGGCTGAAAGCCGGCGAATACGACTTCATGCGCGAATTTATCTCTCGCAATTGGGCGCGCCAGTACACGGGCAAGCAGTTCACCTCGGGCGAGCTCGTCAAGCGATCGTTTGAAAACCGCAACCCCGGTGACTTTCAGGGCTATGTGTTCAACCTTCGCAAACCGAAGTTTCAAGACGTTCGCGTCAGGCAAGCGATTGGGCTCGCGATGGATTTTGAATGGATGAATCGGCAACTTTTCTACGGCATTTACAAGCGCGTTAACGGCTACTTTCCGAACAGCGAGTTTCATGCTGAGGGCTTACCCAAGCCCGACGAGCTGGCGCTGCTCGAGCCACTGCGGGACAAGTTGAAGCCTGAAATTTTTGGCGCTGTGCCGGTTGGTGCCAGCACCGCGCCGCCCGAAAGCCTGAGGGGCAACTTGCGCAAAGCCCAGGCGCTCCTGAAAGACGCAGGTTGGGAGTACAAGGACGGCGCGCTGCGCAACGCCAAAGGCGAGGCCTTCACGATGGAGTTCCTGAATGACCAGCCATCGTTAATCCGCGTAGTTGGGCCGTTCCAAAAAGCGCTTGAAAAGCTGGGCATCACACTGGTGTATCGGGTGGTTGACTTTTCACTCAGCAAACAAAAAATGGATGCGTTTGATTTTGAAATCACCACGGCGCGCCTGCCCGGCAGCACTGCGCCTGGCGGCGAGCTGATTGAGCGCTTTGGCTCTGAGGCGGCTAAAACGCCTGGTTCATCCAACATTTGGGGCATTGCCGATCCGGCGGTGGATGCGCTGCTGCAAAAAATAGTGACCGCCACCACGCGGCCCGATTTGTCTGCCGCCACGCGCGCGCTGGACCGCGTGCTGACGCATGGCCACTACTCGGTGCCGCAGTATTACGGTGATGCGTTTTTGATTGGCTACCGGCCGGGTCAGTTTGTGTTGCCAGCCGTTATCCCGCCTTACTACGATGCGGGTATTTGGGCGATGTCGACTTGGTCAGCGTCGGCAAAAAATAAATAGAAGGTTCGTCAATTGGCCAGCTACATCCTCAAACGCCTGCTACTCATGATTCCGACTTTGTTCGGAGTGCTGCTGCTGACCTTTGCAATGGTGCAATTTGTGCCCGGCGGGCCAGTCGAGCAAATGGTGGCGCAGTTACAGGGCCGTGACTCAGGCGGTGAAAGCGCCGCTGCATCAGGCGCAGGCTACCGGGGCAGGCAGGGGGTCGATGCCAAGCGCATTGAAGAAATCAAGGAGCTGTACGGCTTTGACAAGCCGGTGCATGAGCGCTTTGTGCAAATGATTGGCCAATTTTTGCGCTTTGATTTGGGCAAAAGTTTTTACCAAAACAAAGACGTGTGGCAGCTCGTTAAAGAAAAGCTGCCGGTGTCTATTAGCCTGGGATTGTGGACGTTTTTCATCAGCTACTTAATCGCCGTTCCTCTCGGCATAGCCAAGGCGGTGCGAGCCGGTTCGCGGTTTGACTTCATCACCAGTCTCATCGTTCTGGTGGGTTATGCGATTCCGGGTTTTGTCTTGGGCGTG
>JANNCT010000021.1:0-4561 GCA_031386895.1 Polaromonas sp. | reverse complement strand
CTGGTCTCAAAAGTAAAAGTGACCCATGGGCCTCTTGATTGACTCAGATGTCTGGATACTGGCCGAGCGAGCTGGCGGCCAGCTTAACCTGGCGCGTTGGGCCACATACGGCAGCGCATATATGAGTGCCGTGACTGCCAGCGAATTGCTGGTGGGTGTTGAGCATGCCAGCACCGCCCCGCGCAAAGCACAGCGAGGGGCGTTCGTAGAAGGTCTGTTGGCTACTATCCCTGTCCTGGAATTCTCCATGCCAGTGGCGCGTACCCATGCCCGTATGCTTGCAGCGCTTTCTAAAAATGTCACCGCCGGTGCGCACGATGCGATGATTGCCGCAACTGCGATCCATCATGGGTACGCTGTTCTAACGCGCAACGTGTCTGACTTCAAAATCTTTGCAGGCTTGAAGGTCGAGGCATTCAACCTGTGACCGACCACTACACCGCCCTCGGTCTGAGCAGCGCCGCCACGCTGGCAGACATCAAAAAAGCGTTTCGCCAAAAGGCGTCGTTTTATCACCCCGACAAAAACTCTGCGCCTGATGCTGCGGCGCAGTTTCGAGCTGTGCAAGAGGCTTACGACGTTTTGTCTGACGTTGACAAACGCCTGGTCTACGACGACAACCGTCGCCGCAGCTTGCTGGACGACCCGTTGGAGACCGCGCGGGACATTTGGCAGACCTACTTCAAATCACTGGTTTAACCCGTACTTTTACTTTCACCCGGCGCCCCCACATCTCTACCTATGGCTTCACCCTTCTTTAAAAATCTCAGCTCTGCATACCGGGCTGAACTCGACGACTTGACTTTTGACTCTGAAGGCAAAGACGTTTTGCACCAGCGCCTGTCCGACAAACGCAAGGAAATGGGTTTTTTGGTCCAAATGATGGACCTCAGCCCTGAAATGGTGGCGGTTGTTTTTCACCAGGCGTTTGCATTCAAATCACCCGCAGTGATGGACGACTTGCTCAGTTTCGAAGCCGACGAGCTGCCTGACTGGAGCACGCTGGCTGGCGACGTCACCATTGCGCCCTGGGCCCAAGACCTGGCCGATGCGGTGCTGGCCGAGCCCGGCGGCGAATGGTTTTTAACCGTTGCCGCCAGCCTGGAATACATGGCTGGCAAGCCCGGCGCACATGCCGCTGACGCCGAAGACGACGATGAGTCGGACGATGAAGACGACTTCGACGGCGACGAAGAAGAACGCGCCGATGCCAAAGCGCGCAAAGAAGCGGGCGACGACTGGATGGCGGAGCAAGGCTTCGATAGAAAGGAGTGAATATGAATCCAACTACCAACAACTTGGCACTCATCACAAAAACCCAAACCCTGATCGCCGCTGGCGACATCGTGGGCGCTGAAGGTGCACTGGTCGAGCTGGCCGACGCCGAGGGCGATGCTGCGCTGATGGTGGTGCTGGAGCAATTGCCCGCCAAAGACGTGCTGGCCATCATTCGTGAATACGACAATTCCAAAGAGTCGGTGATCAATTTGCTGGTCACGCCCGAGCAGTTCGCGCGTGCGGTGGTAATTGAAAAGCAATACAAGGACCTGACCCGCACGCACCTGCGGGGAATGATGAACTCGATTATTTTTCGGGACGATGCTGACCCGATCGCGTTTTTAAGCGCCATTGGCGAGCTGGAAGGCGGCAGCGATGCGCTGGCAGATTACTTTTCTGAAAAGTGGAGCCGTGTAGAGGCGTTTGCGCGCACCGGCTCATTCGACGCGGTGGAAGACCACGGCGACATGCTGTCGCAAGACGAATTGCTTGCCAAGTCTTACGAAAAACCCACGCTTGAGCAAGACGAAATTGCAGACAAAGACTGGATGGAACTGGCCTGGATTTTGCGCTACGAGCTGCCGGATTTGTTTATTGAAATGCTGATGGTGCTGCGCGCAAAGGCCAGCGCGTTTGATGCCGGTTTTAGCGAAGAAGACGCACTGGAAGAAGACGATGGAAAGGTTGAAACCGGCGACACGGACCGCGGCAAAGCCACCCCGGCCCGACGCGACTCTGACGAAGAGTCGGCGATTTGATCGACCCTATGGAGCAGCAGCCAAGATCAACTGCAGGTGTGTCGGTTTACGACGCCCGTCCGTTTTTTGAAAAAGCGTTGCAGTACGGTGTGCAGCACAACATCATCAGCGCTGAAAAGTTAGATGCGATTTGCGCTGACGCACCCAAAGGCATGGTGCAGATTGCGCGTTACTTTGGCACCGAGTTTTTGCGCCCTGATCTTGAAAAAGCCAAAGGCCGCATGGTGAATTTGGTGAGTTTGTACCTGGAACACACTTACGGCGGTGATGTGCAGCAGGCCGCAACGGCGCTCGCTGAGCATTCATTTTTGTCGCGCTCAAAAGGCGGCTCAGACTTGCTCAAAGCCATGATTGCAATGCCGCAGAACAGCCACTTCGGCATGAATGAGCGCGGCGGGTTTTCAGACGAGCACATTCCGCAACTCGCCAAGTGGGCGTTGTGCAGCCTGGCCGACTACCAGGCCGAGCTGGCCAAGCGCGCGCAAGTGGCGCTGGTGATTGACGCTGCACTGTGGATGGCCGACGCGTTGGGTCTGGACGCTGATGACCTGGAGGAAGCGGGCAAAGATGCCGAGGCTGTGATTCGTACCGCGCTGTTGACCGTGGCCACACGCGGCACCAAGCTGCCCGATTGGGTTGGCTTTGAAAAGATGGTGGCGGCGCTGCGTAAAAAGCACAGCGAGAATCCCATAGACTTCACCATCAGTTTGCCGAAAAATTTGCCACCCGAGTTTTGCCCTGTGATTGAAGCCGCGAGGCAGTCGGTGCTGGGTGATGCGCCCAAGTTGCTCGACGCCAGCTTGCCCGCCCGAAAGTTGTTCGACCAAACGCCTGCTTTCATGGGGCGCTACTTCTGGCTTGAAGATGCCTTGAGTGAAGTTGACCACCACGACCGCTCAACCTTCGGTGCGTGGGATAAATTTACTGGCGGTAATTCAGACGATGGCTCGCTGCTCACTCTGTTTTTCTGCCTGGCAGCACATGCTGCGCCCAAAACACTGCTCACTGAAAAAAGCGCTGCAACGCTGATTCGCAAGGTGAGCAAGGCGGGGTTTAAATCCGAGGCAGCCAGCGACTACATCGCTACGCACGCGCCCGCCCAATACCAAAGCGACTACGCGCAGTTGTGGTCTAACTTTGCCGACGAGGCAGCGCCTGTTTTTAAAAGCGATGCAGTCGGAAGCTTTGAAGATGCACTGGCCCTGCTGCGCCGCGAGTGCAATGTTCAGGCTACAAAATCCGGTTGAACCAGGCCAGCGAAAGCCCGGCTGACAGCACTGCCAGCGCAGCCGCTACCAGGGCAAGCAGGCCTGAAATTTCAGTTTCTTTTCTCACCACGGTCAGCCGTGAACTGAGCGACTCATAAACCTGCTTCAAATCAGCCGCCGTGCCTGCATAAAAGTACTGCGCCTGGGTGTCGCGTGCAATGCTTTTTAGCGTGACTTCGTCGAGTTTGACGCGCATCGACCAGCCTTCAAAACCTATCGTTTCGCCATCGACCGTGCCCACGCCCACGGTGTACACACGCACGCCCCGGTCAGCAGCGGCTTTGGCTGCATCAATCGAGTCAACGCCCGTGGTGCGTTGGCCATCAGTTAGCAAAATGATAGCTGCTGACGCATATGAACCGGGCGCTACAGGCACAAAAGGCTTGATTTCTTTGCCGTCTCTACCCAGTTGGGGTGCCTGGTCAATCGCCACTCCGCGCGACTTGTCGCGGCCTGCCATCATGGACTGAATGTCAATGCCCGCATCAGGAAACAGCTCGGCCAAAGACACCACAATGCCATTGCCAATAGCGGTGCCGCGCTGCAGCTGAAATTTGTCAATCGCAGCGACCAGGTCTTCCCGGCTGAGCGTTGGCGGCTGCACCACCGACGCCGTGCCTGCAAAGGCGACGATACCCACGCGTATGTTGCGCGGCAGCTCCGCCAGAAAAGCCTTGGCTGCGTCCTGCGAGGCCACCAGCCGATTGGGTTTGACATCAGTGGCGCGCATGCTGCCTGACACATCCATGGCCAGCATGATGGTTTGCTGGTCAGACGGCAAAGTGACCACTGCGAATGGCCTTGACGACGCCAACAACATGCACCCAAGCGCCAGCAAAAACAAAAATGGCGGCACATGCCTGCGAATGCTTTGGCTCTTGCTCATGGCCTCGCGCACGATTGACAAGCTGGCGTAGCGCAGGTTGGTTTTTTTCTTGCGCCGCAGAAGCCAGATGTACAGCAGCACCAGCAGCGGCAAAAGCAGCAGCAGCCAGAGGAATTCAGGCCATAAAAAGGTCATGATGGGGGTCATGGGTGTGGTCTTTTCAAAGTCGCGTATTCGGTGTTTTCAAGCAGATCTCTAAGCAGCCAGTTTCAAATGTGCAGGCAGCCGTTTGCCTGCCGCGGCTCTGCTGCGTTGTTTGCGAAGGTCAGTAAAACGCATCAGGGAAGTCACCAGATCGCCATCGGTGGCCAGCTCCAGTGTGTCTACGCCAGCGCGCATCAAAGATTGGCGTAGCACCGCTTCACGCTGCG
>JANNCT010000011.1:0-63114 GCA_031386895.1 Polaromonas sp. | reverse complement strand
GTTGGGGTCGGCGAGTATCGAGCTGCTGGCGCAGTCGTCAGAAACGCTGGCAGGGCGTCTTGCTTATATTGACCTGGCGCCATTTGTTGTCACGGAGCTGAATGCACAGCAAGCTGCTGCGCCGGGTGCGTTGTGGTTGCGCGGTGGGTTCCCTGACGCTTACCTGGCCAGAAGCGATGCGGCCAGTATGCGGTGGCGCTCGCAATTTATCACCACGTATCTGGAGCGTGACATTCCGCTGCTTGGCCCTCGTATCCCAGCCCAGACGCTGCGCCGGTTATGGACCATGTTGGCTTATGAACAAGCGCAAATGCTGAACGCTGCGCGCCTGGCTGCGTCAATGGGTGTGAGTGGTCAAACCATTGCGCGCTACGTTGACCTGCTATGTGACCTGTTGTTGTTGCGCCGATTGCAACCTTGGGCGCGGCAGTCAAGCAAGCGGCTCGTCAAGACCCCCAAAATTTATGTGCGCGACAGTGGTCTGGTGCATGCCTTGCTTGGTTTGACGACTGCAGCCGATCTGTTGTCTCACCCCGTAGTGGGCGGCAGCTGGGAAGGCTGGGTGATTGAAAACCTGCTGGCCTGCGCACCTGCCAACGCGCGCGCCAGTTTTTATCGCACGGTGGCGGGTGCCGAGATTGATTTGCTTTTGGAGCTGCCGGGTAACCAGTTGTGGGCGGTTGAGATAAAACGCTCCAGCGCGCCAACTATAAGCAAGGGATTTCACTTGGGCTGCGCTGATGTTAACGTGACCCGTGGAATAGTTGTCAGCAGTGCAAACGCCGTGTTTCCGATGGCGGGCGGCATTGAGCATGTCCCGCTGCTGGCCTTGATGCAGGAGCTGCTGGCATTAAAGCAGTTACAGCTTTAAAGCTAAGCGCACCGACTCAGAATCAAGGTCGGACTTCCGGCGTAACCTCTAAAGCCACCAAAAATCGCGCCACCATGTTGTACGTGGCAATCGCCGCCGTCAGCTCAACAATTTGCGTGGTGTCAAAGTGTTGTTTGAGTTGGGCGAACACTTCGTCGGTAACTTTCACATCCAGCGTCATTTGCGCTGCGTATTGAACTACTATGCTTTCGATAGCTGCTAGCGCCTGATTTGATTGGGCCACAGCCGTATTTGACTTGTAAATGAGGCAAACCACCTGCAATCCATCCAGCTCGGCCTGCGTGCCGCCCGCTTTCAAAAAATCAGGCGCGTGGTGGCGGTATTCGTACGCCGCGCCCGTTAGCAGGGCGACGGTGCAAATGCCGAGTTCGCGCAGCTTCCAGCTGGTGGGCAGGTCGGTGCGCACGGCTTTCAAATACACATTCCAGCCGCGCGCCAGTGGCTCGCTCCAGAGCAGGGCTTTGTCGAGGTTGATGAATTCGCCGCCTCGGCGTTTCAAAATGGCTTGCACCAGGTCGTCGGGCTGGGGCTTTGCTTCAGGTGTCCAGTCAGGAATTCGCATCGTGTGTGCCCTCAAGCTCTAAAGCCATAGCGTAGCGCGATAATCAGGCCATGCGAGTCCAATTCACCAAGATGCAAGGCGCGGGCAACGACTTTGTTGTGCTTAACGAGACGCGCGGTTTGCTGGGCTTGCGCCCTGCGCAGTACCGTTTTTTGGCTGACAGGCACTTCGGCGTGGGCGCCGACCAGATTTTGTCGGTGCGCCCCGCGCCATCTCCCGATGTTGATTTTCAATACGTGATTCACAACGCCGATGGCGGCGAGGTGGAGCATTGCGGTAACGGGGCGCGCTGCTTTGTGCGCTTTGCGCGTGAGCAGGGTTTGACCGACAAGAGTGTGTTGAAAGTACAAACCATGAACCGCGTTTTGACGCTGGCCATGCAGCCCGACAGCCGGGTGACGGTAGACATGGGCGCACCAGTGTTTGACCTGGCAGCGGTACCGTTTGACAGCACAGGTTTAACGCCTGAAACTGTCAATTCGTGGCAAAGATGGCCATTAAATGTGCCTGACGCCCAATCAAATAGGGCGCAAGCAGCTCCTGTATTTGTAGCAGTTTTGTCGATGGGAAACCCCCACGCCGTGCAGCTGGTCGATGATGTTGACACGGCACCCGTATTGCAAATTGGGCCACTGGTCGAGAGTCATGCGCGTTTTGCAGAACACGTTAACGCTGGCTTCATGCAAATCGTCAGCCGCAGCGCGATCCGGCTGCGTGTGTATGAGCGCGGCGCGGGCGAAACGCTGGCCTGCGGCACAGGTGCATGCGCAGCCGTGGTGGCTGGCATTCGTCTGGGTTTGCTCGATTCAAAAGTGGACGTGCAAACCCGCGGCGGCGTCTTGGGCATTGAATGGTCTGGCGCGCTCGATGCGCCAGTGCTCATGACCGGCCCAGCAACCACCGTTTTTGCGTCTGAAATTGAGGTCCCGGACACTGATTGATGCGCCAGCAAAAGATACGACAATCCACGCATGAACCCAATTGACCAACCCATCACCGAAGACGACATTGCCAACTTTCTGGCCAATACGCCTGATTTTTTTGAACGCCACGCCGAGCTGCTGGCCACGGTGCAATTGTCCAGCGGCCACGGCAGCCGGGCGGTGAGCTTGCAAGAGCGCCAGGCCGGGTTGCTGCGCGACAAAATCAAGGGCTTTGAGGGCAAAATTGTCGAGATGATTCGCAATGGCAATGACAACGTGGCGATTGCCGACAAACTGCAAGCCTGCACCCGCAACCTGTTGCTGACGGCCCATGCGCGTGACCTGCCCGAGACCATCGTCCGGGAACTGAAAAAACAGTTTGACATTCCGCAAGCGGCCATCAAGGTGTGGCGCGTCAATGGCATTTTTACGGGAGAACCTTTTTGCGAAGGCATCAGCGCTGACACGCAGGCTTTTGCGTCGTCGCTCGGCGCGCCTTATTGCGGCGTGAATTCAGGCTTTGACGCCGCCACCTGGTTGGCCGAGCCGGCGCAGGCCATGTCAGTGGCGTTGATTCCGCTGCGCACAGACGGAGCCGCAGATGCGTTTGGTTTGCTGGTGCTGGCCTCGCCCGACGCAGAGCGTTTTGCCAGCGGAATGGGCACCGATTTCCTGGCGCAAATCGGCGATCTGGCGGGCGCTGCGCTGACCCGGCTGCTGCCTGCCGTACAGGCGCACTGACAGCGGGCTGCAGTCGCAATTTACCCCCGCAAGCGCCATGCCGAATGAGTTGGCCCCAGACGCACCAGCAGACCTCGATCGACTCGCGCAGCGCTACCTGGAACATGTCCGCGTTGAAAAGCGCCTGGCCCAGCGCACGGTCGAGCTGTACACCGCTGATTTAGGCAAGCTGCAAGCGCAAGCTGCGCTGGTCGGTGTCGCGTTATCCAACGTGCAAAACACACACATCCGCCGCTGGGTTGCGCAAATGCACGGCGCGGGCCGCAGCGCACGCGGGATTGCGCTCATTTTGTCGGGCTGGC
Organism: Polaromonas sp.; assembly: GCA_031386895.1. Taxonomy (GTDB): domain Bacteria; phylum Pseudomonadota; class Gammaproteobacteria; order Burkholderiales; family Burkholderiaceae_C; genus Polaromonas. Next base: position 59,694 of record JANNCT010000011.1, on the reverse strand, counting down.
GCGGCTTTTATGTGTGGCTGGGCCGTGAAGGCCTGGTAGTCAGCAACCCGGTGCAAGGCGTGCGCGCGCCCAAAGCGCCCAAGCCGCTGCCCAAGGCGCTGGGGGTAGACGAGGCGGTGCAACTGGCCAACTTCCACTCCGACGCGTTTCATGAGCCCAGCGATGCGGGAAGCGCTGCCCGCGACGCGCGCGACCACTGCATTGTTGAATTGCTTTACGGCTGCGGCCTGCGCATTGGCGAGCTGGTGGGGCTGGATGTACTGGCCAGCCGCAGCGCGCGAGGCTGGATTGATGCGCACGCCGCTGAAGCGCAGGTGCTGGGCAAGGGCGAAAAGCGCCGCAGCGTGCCGGTTGGCAGCAAAGCCCTTGCCGCATTGGCTGCGTGGACTGCGCAGCGCGCGGCCTGGGCCAAAGATGACACTGCGCTGTTCATCAATGCCCGGGGCGTGCGTTTAACGCCGCAAACGATTCGCGTCAGGCTCAAGCAGCGCTCGCTCAAAGCGGGCCTTGCCACGCCAGTGCATCCGCACATGCTGCGCCATTCATTTGCCAGCCACGTGCTGCAGTCCAGTGGCGATTTACGCGCCGTGCAAGAGCTGCTGGGCCATGCCAACATCACCACCACACAGGTGTACACGCGGCTTGATTTTCAGCACCTGGCGACGGTGTATGACGCGGCGCACCCGCGTGCCAAACGGGCTGAAAAACCCAAGCCTTGAGGCGGCGCGTGTACACCCTGGCAGCCGCCAGCCAGCAGCGCTAAAAATTTTCAGGGCGTCTTTGAGCGCGGCGGCGCGGCTTTGGCGGTGCTTCGCCCAGTCTGAAAACCGCTGTTTTTCCGTTGACTGGCACTTTGGCCAGCAATGCCTCGAGGCGCTCCATCAGCGGCTGCGGGTCGGGCCTCTGTTCAGGAACCAGCGCATATGCTACGCGCACCTGCGCCACACAATCCATGTGCAGCTTGGAGTAAGGCATCAGGCAGCGCGCAATAATGCGGGGGCCCAACGTGGCGGCTTCTTCTGCGCTGACTGGCCCTTCTACCAGCATGCCAAACTGGTGCTCAGACAGCCTGCCTGCGCTGTCAATTTCTCGGGCGGTAGACAGCAGACGGGAGGCCACCCGCAGTGGCAATTCGTCGGCGCTTTTGCGCCCGAAGTCGCGCTGGATTTGTTTGGTATTTGTGATTTCGACCAGTACTACGGCACTTTGATTTTTCAGCTTTTCTGACCTGGCCAGCATGCGCAACAGCCGGGTAGAAAAAACATGTTCGTTGATCAGCCCGGTGGCCGGGTCAATACGGTCGACGCCAGCAATTCGGCGCCGGTTTTCGCGGCGTTGCTGGCTGCGGTTGAAAAGCGCCGCCAGCATCACAATTTGCTGCAAAGCCATCCCGCCAAGCCAGCTTTGCTCGGTGTACAGCGTCAACGGAATCCACTGCGCAACGCGGGCTAAAACCAGGGCAATGGCCAGCATAAACGGCAGGGCGCTAACAAGTAGCCAAATACCAAAACGGTCGCCATGGCGCCACGCCCACAAATTAATCGCCACCACGACCAGCGCCATGAGCAAGACATACGGTGTCGACAATGCAAGCCGCAGCCCGCTGTCGGTGGTAAACAGGGCGGCGCACAGCCCCAGTCCAACAATTGCAAGAGCCCACACAAAAGCATCAATGCGGCGGGACCGCTGCGCGAGGGAAATAATTTTCGCGTTCAGAAGTGCAAACGAAGTCACCGCGAGGATGCCTGAAATTGCGAGTGAGCGGTCAGCCCACAGGGGAGAGTTGGGCCATAGATACAAACTGCCAATGCCCGTCGATGCGGCTTGGGTCAGGCCAATCAGCAAGGCACAGGCCGCGTAAAAAAAATAAGCCCAGTCACGCAGCCAGACCAGCCCTGCCAGGCCGACGATCACCCCTAAAAAGGCGATTCCAAAATAAGCGCCCAGGATCAGCGACATGCCTTGTTCCGCGCGCAGCAGCTTGTCAGTGGAAATCAGCCGAATCGGCGCGCTGAAGCCCTGTGCATTTTCCAGTCGCAGCAAATACTCGGTAGGTATGCCAAGGGACGTCTCAATCTCCATCACGATGTGGCGCTGCGGCAATGCCCAAGCGCTGTTGGCAATCAGGTCGCCAGCGTGCTGGGCCTGGTAGCCGCCTCGGGCATCGGTGGTGAACAAAGACGCCCGGTTCAGCGCTGCATAAGGGACTTCAAGCAGCCAATGGCTGGAGTCAGACAAATGCAAAACGTTAAACCGCAGCCAAAGAGCCTGGCCGGGCAGCAATGGGTAAATGCCGCTTGCCGGACTAACCCGCCAAGTGGCAGTGCTGTTGGCTGCTACCTCTTCAGGTTTTAACGTGCCACTGGTGTCGATCCAATATTCGCCAAGTTTGGCCAGGTCAATCGTTACGCCTTTTTCTGACAGCACGGCTTGGGGCGTGGCCGCTGCAATAGCCATAAGGCTGGATGCGAGCCACAAAAAAACCGTCCAGCAGAGCCAGTGCAAGAGAGTTTTAACGTGAAATTCCGGCAGTCCAACGAACTTATTAGCAAGGAGAAAACGAGTCATCCTATATTGTGCGCGACAGCAAAAATGCAAAAGTTAACTTTCGTACGCCGTTTTAAAGTGCCTTGAAAAGCTTCTTGCTAAACCGTGACAATTGCCACATGAAATCAATACGCCTGAAACCTGGCAAAGAAAAATCACTGCTTCGGCGCCACCCCTGGATTTTCGACGGTGCCATGGCATCTGGTGGCGGCGATGCGGGTGAGACAGTGCGCATCGAAAGCGCAGATGGCCAGTTTTTAGCCTGGGCAGCGTTTAGCCCGCAGTCAAAAATTCGCGCACGGGTATGGAGTTTTGATGAAGCGCAGCGCATAGATGCCTCTTTTTTCATAGCTGCTTGCGCCCGTTCTATAAGCGCTAGAGGCTTATTTGACATAAAAAGTAATGGCGTGCGGCTGGTGCACGGCGAATCTGACGGCCTGCCTGGCCTGGTCGTGGACCGCTACGGCGACACGCTGGTAGCGCAGTTTTCAAGCTACGGGTCTGAGCGGTTCAAGGCGGTGATTGCGGAAGCGCTGCTTGAGCAAACGGGGCTTGCCAGGCTGTACGAACGTTCAGACGCAAGTGTGCGCGCGCTTGAAGGCTTGCCCGAAGCCACCGGCTGGCTTTCGGGTTCTGGACCAACAGAAGTCACCATCAATGAGCACGACTGGAAGCTCAGCCTTGATGTCGCTGTTGGCCACAAAACCGGCTTTTACCTTGACCAGCGCGACAGCCGCCAGAAATTTGCAACTTACACCCGCCGAATGGGTTTTAAGCGCGTGCTGAACTGCTACTGCTACACGGGCGGTTTCACAGTAGCGGCGCTCAGCGGTGGTGCGGCGCATGTCACCTCGATTGACTCGTCAGCCCCGGCCATTGAGCGCGCCACCGCAAATGTGGCGTTAAACGGTTTTGACGCCAGCCGAACCACCATGCGCGACGCAGACGTGAATGCCGCGTTGCGCCAGTACCTGAAAGACGGCGTGACCTTCGACGCCATCGTGCTGGACCCACCCAAGTTTGCACCCACCGCCTTTCATGCCGACCGCGCCGCCAGGGCCTACAAAGACATCAACCGCCTGGCGCTCATGCTGCTAGAGCCCGGCGGCGTATTGTTTACCTATTCATGCTCAGGCGGCATCAGCGCAGATTTGTTCCACAAAATCGTTGCAGGTGCAGGCGTAGACGCGGGTGTAGACGCTTACATCACCGAACGCATGGGCGGAGCACCTGACCACCCTATGACGGTGACTTTCCCGGAAGGGGAATACCTCAAGGGGCTGGTGCTGGTTAAAAAGGCGCCGTAACAAGCGCTCACACTGCCCTTGAACAGCATATTTAGCTGGTAAAACGGGTCAAAGCCCAATGAATACGGGCGTAATAAGCTACTAAATAAATAGCGTTGAAGTGGCGGTCTTTGGCCTGCGCCCAATGTCCTGTTTTGCCCGGGCGGTCAGGCGGGTCGTTAAAATCAGGGGTCAATTTTCTTTTGATTGTTAGGTGCACCATGAGCTTGATTCCCGTCACTATCCTCACCGGCTTTTTGGGTTCGGGCAAAACTACCCTTCTAAAACGCATCCTGACCGAGGCGCATGGTCAGAAAATTGCCGTGATTGAAAACGAGTTTGGCGAGGAAAACATCGACAACGAGATTTTGGTCAACGACACGCAGGAAAACATCATCCAGATGAACAATGGCTGTATTTGCTGCTCGATTCGTGAGGACCTGCGGGACACGCTGCAAGTGTTGGCCGAGAAAAAGCGCAAAGGAGAGCTGACATTCGACCGGGTGGTCATTGAAACTACCGGCTTGGCTGACCCCGGGCCGGTAGCGCAAACGTTTTTCATGGACGAAGAAATCGCCGAGCAATACCTGCTGGACTCGATCTTGACGCTGGTCGATGCCAAACACGCCGACACCCAGCTTAACGACCGGCAGGAGGCGCGCCGCCAGATTGGCTTTGCAGACCAGATTTTCATCAGCAAAACCGATTTGGTGGCCGAGTCTGAGGTGAAAGCCCTGATGCACCGCCTGACCCACATGAATCCGCGTGCTCCGCAAAAAGCGGTGCATTTTGGGGAAGTGGCCATTGCTGACGTGTTTGATTTGCGTGGGTTTAACCTGAATGCCAAGCTGGACATCGACCCAGATTTTCTGAAAGCTGACGACCACGCCGGGCACGACCATTCAGGCCACAACCATGCCGAGGGTGAGCATTGCGACCACCCGTCCCATAGCGCAGAAAAAGGCCATCATCACGCGCATGATGACGACGTCAAAAGCTTCGTGTTTCGCTCTGACAAGGCCTTCAGCCCGGCCAAGCTGGAAGATTTTTTGGGCGCAATTGTGAATATTTACGGCCCGCGCATGCTGCGTTACAAAGGCGTGCTGCATATGGAAGGAACTGAGCGCAAGGTGATCTTTCAAGGCGTACACCAACTGATGGGCAGCGATTTGGGGCCAGCCTGGGCGGCTGGCGAGGCCAAAACCAGCAAGATGGTGTTTATTGGCATCGATCTACCCAAAGATATTTTTATGCAGGGGCTGGAGCAGTGCCTTGTTTGAGGTAGGCTTGTGCCGTAGTTTGTAAAACATGTAAATTGGCGTAGTGAAACCCATGAGCAATCTTGTTTTGAATCCACCTGGCAGTCCACTGGTTCTTCTGTTCGCGCAGCCGCTACAATCGCGCGCCGACCGAATTACTCAGCCGACGCCTATGCCCAGGCTTAACCAGGGGCGGTTTGCCACAGGAGACAAGCAGTGAAAGCGCAGACGAAAAAATCCAAAACCACCGCCAAAGCGGCTGTCAAACCGATTAAAAAACCTGCTGCCGCGCCAAAAGCCCAATCCAAAGGCATCCTAAAGCCACTGGTCAAAGCAAAAGCGGCTGCTGCTGCCAAACCTGCTCGGGCAGTCAAAGTGGCCAAACCTGCGAAGGCAAAGCCAGCGGTCGCGACTAAAAAACCAGTCAAGCCCGCTGCAAAAGCCGCAGTTGTCAAAAAATCGCAGGTACTCAAACCGCAATCGAAAAAATCAATGGCCAAACCTGCCGCGAAACCAGTCGGCAAGCCAGCGCCAAAGGCAATCAGCAAACCAGTGTCAAAAACGATCGTTAAAGCGAAGCCCGCTACAAAATCCGCAGTCCAGCCGCCTACAACATCGGCAGCAAAACCGGTTGTTAAAACTACCGGCCAGCCCGTGCCAAAAACTGCCCAAAAATCAGAGCCTAAAACCTTGACCCAAGTCAATTTGCAAGCGTCGGTCAAGGCAATCAAGATGAGTCCTGCTGCAGTCCCCCTGAAAAAACAGGGTGCTGCAGCGCCGCCCGCTGTTGTAGCGACACCTTCTGGCAATGGTTTGCCGCCGCCGCCGCCCTTAAAGCCAGGGCGCAGAAGCTCGTCGCGCGCTTTTGCCCATATGCCGCCACCCGCACCTATGGTGCCTACCCACGCGCCAGACGCAGCCAAAGCCAGTTACTCCACCATGACCGAACGCACCGTAGCGCCACCGCCCCATGTGGCTGCTAAAAAAGACCCGAAGCTGGCCAACAACTGGAAAACCAAGACCGGCGAGACCCTTTCTGACGACGAAGTCAAAGCCATGCCCGATTCTGAGTACATGAATGAAAAGCAGTTGGCGTTTTTTCGCGCAAAGCTGTCGGTGCAAAAGCAGGAAATTCACAACAGCGCCGGTGCCACCACGGAGCATTTGCGTGAAGACACGGTGGTGGTGCCTGACCCGGCAGACCGCGCGACCATTGAAGAAGAGCACGCCCTGGAGCTTCGCACACGGGATCGGGAGCGCAAATTACTCAAAAAAATTGAGCAGTCTATCGGCCGCATCGACTCAGGCGACTATGGGTACTGCGATGAGACTGGCGAGCCAATCGGGGTAGGGCGTCTGATTGCCCGCCCAACCGCCAGCCTGTCGCTGGAAGCGCAGCAGCGCCGGGAGTTGAAGCAGAAAATGTTTGGTGATTAACCACTTGCCCGAGTTCTAACGTCCACCCTTACAGCGTCATGGCCAAAGAAGATACTGCTCAAGGACTCTTGTCCAAAATGGTCAAGTTTGTGCGCAACCCTGCCACGAGCTGGTCCGAGCTGGACAGCAAAGAATCGGACCGTGACGAGGCGGTCAGCAAGCAGTTGCTCAAGGAAATGATTGAGCGCAAGCGGCGCAACGATTTCGTGCGCAAACGCGAGTTCGACATGCTGCGCAAACTGCGCAAACGAGAATCGCTCTCCGGAGACGATCCTGGTGCAAGGCCATCGTTTTTTCAAAGCAGCATGGCTTCCAAGCCTGACGATCGCGCACAGACCATCAAGAAGATTGACGAGATCGAAGCGCAAATGTCCATGCAGTGGTGGAAAACCAAACACGGCACAGCTGGAGATGCGTCGGTTGACTCATCTGGTGGTTCGAGCAGGCCCCCTGCTGCACCTCCAGTCTTCAGAGCCCCACCGCCTGTTCTTACCAACGCATTGCCGCCCAGCTACGCTGCCACCGAGCCGGCCGGGTTGCAGTCTTTGGCGGCTGCAAAAGCACCGGCCCAGTCCGCTGCAGTTGAGGTATTGCAACAAGCTGCAAAAAACGAGCGTGCCATCGATAAATCGGGTGCACCCCCAGCTTTTGTAAATTCTGGCGCAACGTTCGCTGTGGATGTGAATCAGAAAGCATCAGCGCCGCTGAAGCTCAAACCAGCTTTTTCTGCAGCCCCAAGTGCAGCACCGGCACCAGTGGCAGCTCCCCGACCTTCTGCCGATTCCAAGCTTCGTGCTTCCGGGTTCACACATACCAATATGATGGCCATGGATGTTGCGGAAATCGCACATGACGCCGAACTTGAAGAAGCTGCCATACGGTTTGCCAATGGAGACAATGCTGGTGCAGAAGCTGGCCTGCTTGAAATGCTCGATCCAGGTGGAATTCGGGTCGGCCAGTCAGAGACCTGGATGGCCTTGTTTGACCTCTACAGGGCGTGGGGCGAGCAAGACAAGTTTGAGCTGTCAGCACTGCAGTTTGTGCAGCGCTTTGACCGCTCTGCGCCGCAGTGGTTTTCAATTCCTGAAATGGTGAAATTGTTGGCGCAGCCTTCAGACCTCCAGCGCTTGCAAGCCCCGGCAGCAGACTGGATTTGCCCATCGGTTTTGGGTCTGCAGACGGTGGCAACCCTGAAGGCAGCTATCGCTCGCTCCGCTACGCCCTGGCGTCTGGATTGGAGCAAGCTGAAAACCATCGATTCACTGGCCTTGGAGTCGCTTTCTGCAGTGTTCAAGGGGTGGGCCCAACAGCCGGTGCAACTGCGTTTTATGGGAGAAGCACAGCTGCAGAACGTTCTGCAGGCGGCAACACCTTCTGGGGAGCGCGAAACTGCGCAAGAATGGTGGCAACTGCGCATGGAAGTGCAGCGCGTTACGCATCGCCCAGACGAATTTGAGCTGACTGCGCTGGACTTTTGCGTCACATTTGAAGTGTCACCGCCGTCCTGGGAAACTGCCCGGTGCGACTATAAATCTATCGATGCAGAAGGTCATGCAACGTCAAGCCACACGATTATTGGTGATGTTTTCCGGGACTCCATATCGTCGGTCCTGAGTGCGATTGAAGGCGACAGTTTGATGGACGCGCAGGGTTCGCAGTTTGAGGGCAATGTGTCTACGGTCGAGTTGTCTGGCCAGATTGAAGGTGACGTCCTGACTGCGCTCGAGCAGCTGGAGGCCAAGCTGATGGGCTCAGACATCATGATTATTTCTTGCGCAAAATTGATACGCGTAGATTTTTCTGCGGCCGGCACGCTGCTTAACTGGGTTTCAGCGCGACAAATTGAGAATCGAGCAGTCCAGTTCACGGACGTCAATCGCTTGATAGCGGCTTTTTTCAATGTTATCGGTATTACCGAGTACGCCAGAGTGACTGCGCGAAGGGACTGAGATTCCGTGCGGACCTGGTCCGTTCGCGTGTCTGCTGCGCCGCACTTTGGTAATTTTGCGACGCAAAATTCAACGTAAAAAGAGCCTCTTTGCATCCGGTGGCGTTTGACCGCAGGCAAAGCTCCCAGGCGGACTTTACCCCCACCCATGCCTGCCGCATGCAGGCGTTTAATGCAACACTTTCAGTGGCTGCGCTAAGTGCCTAATCTAAAACGATTTTTTCGTTTTTGTGCCTTCCCTTTTCGCTCTAAGTGGTTGATTTCATTGAAAAAAATTGTTTCAAAGTTCTTGCACGCCAGCACATTCCTGATAAAGTGGGAGGAAGTGCAATTTAGTGGTGAAAAGTACTTTTTTAAGGGTTTTTTGCAGTGTTTCAAGGCGCGTCATTTGTAGCTCTCGACAGCAAGGGTCGGCTCTCTGTGCCAACCCGGCACCGTGACGTCTTAAGTGCAACCGCTGCCAGCCAGCTCACCATCACCAAACACCCGCACGGCTGCCTGATGATTTTCCCTCGCAACGAATGGGAGAAATTTCGCGACCGCATTGCCGCCTTGCCCATGCAGGCACAGTGGTGGAAACGCATTTTCCTGGGCAATGCGATGGACGTTGACATGGACGCAACCGGGCGTGTACTGGTATCGCCTGAGTTGCGCTCTGCTGCAGGCGTCAGTAAAGACGTCGTTTTGCTGGGAATGGGCAGCTATTTTGAATTGTGGGATGCGCCAACCTACGCGGCGCAAGAGGCAGAGCACATCAAGGGCGACATGCCCGATGTCTTCAAAGATTTCTCTTTTTAAGACTTATCGGTGACTGCACTATGGACACACCGCACCGTCTTGTTGAACGAAGCCGTAGACGCGCTTCAAATCAATCCGGACGAGCACTACATCGACGCAACTTTTGGTCGTGGAGGCCATTCACGCCTTGTCTTGTCTCAGCTGTCACCCAAAGGCAGCTTGCTGGCGTTCGACAAAGATCTGGAAGCAATTGCCGAGGCATCGACCATTTTCGATGCGAGATTTTCGATCCGTCACGAGGGCTTCAACCAGCTCGGTACCTTGCCTGCCTCAAGCGCTGCGGGGTTGCTGATGGATCTGGGTATCAGTTCACCACAGATCGACAATGCCGCGCGCGGCTTTTCGTTTCGGGGCGACGGACCGCTGGACATGAGGATGGATACAACGCGTGGTCAGAGCGTTGCCGATTGGCTGGTCGACGCATCGGTGGAGCACATCACGGAAGTGATTCATGGCTATGGCGAAGAGCGGTTTGCTGGGCAGATTGCAAAGGCGATTGATCGCGTCCGCTCAGTCAGGGGCAGGATCGAGCGCACCGCTGAGCTGGCCGAGATCGTGGCTGGCGCCGTCAAAACCCGCGAGCCGGGCAAGGACCCTGCAACGCGCACGTTTCAAGCTTTTCGGATTTTCATCAACGCCGAGCTGGAGGAGCTCCACCAGGCGCTAGCCGCGTCCTTAACCGTCTTGAAACCCGGAGGCCGTTTGGTGGTGATCAGCTTTCATTCCCTCGAAGACCGCATCGTCAAGCAATTTATAGCCGAGCATTCCCGCGAGGTGTTTGACCGCAGGGCACCATTTGCTGAACCTAAAGCCATGCGCTTGAAGTCTATCGGGCGGACCAAGCCTGGTGCAGCTGAAATTGCTGGCAACCCGCGATCGCGCAGCGCGATGATGCGTATCGCTGAACGCACAGAGGTGAGCGCGTGATCCGGCTCAATCTGATTTTGTTGATGGCTGTGGTTGCCAGTGCTTTCTACTTGGTCCGTACCCAATATGAATCACGGCGCCTTTATGCGGAGTTAGAGAAGGCTGGAACGCAGCAAGCCCGACTGGAGACTGAAAACGAACGCCTGCAGGTTGAAAAACGTGGCCAAGCCACCCCTTTGCGCGTAGAAAGGCTGGCGAAAGAGAAGTTGCAGATGCGCACAGTAACGCCTGCCATCACGCAGTATGTTTCGACTGTTCGCGACAGTGCAGAGGCCCGCCTGGGTTCTCCTCAGGTACTTGGCGAAGTCGATCCTGGCCCCTCATTCACCCGCTCGCCGGGCTCCTCGGTAGCCAGGCCATGAGCAAAAGTATTCTCTACACGTCCAGCCCCTTGCTAGCCAGCAAGACTCCGGTATGGCGAAGCAAATTTGTTGTTGCTGCAATTGCGCTCGCCTTTATTGGCCTGGCTGGAAGAGCAGCTTATGTGCAAGTGGTCGGAAATTCGTTTTTTCAAAAACAAGGTCAAGTGCGATTTGCCCGCACGCTTGAATTGCCTGCCAATCGGGGCCGCATTCTTGATCGCAACGGGCTCATACTTGCTTCAAGCGTTCCTGTGCCTAGCATTTGGGCCATTCCGGAAGACGTTGAGGCCAGCAAGCAGCAGCTGCAAGTGCTGGCCAAGTTGCTGGACATGCCATTGTCCGAGCTGAACAAGAAACTGGCGAATGAAGAAAAGAATTTCGTCTGGATCAAGCGGCAGGTGGATGATGGGGTAGCTCAGAAAATTGCTGCTCTCGCCATCAAGGGGATTTACCAGCGCAAGGAATACAAGCGCCAGTATCCGGAAGGCGAAACTGTTGCCCATGTGGTTGGGTTTACCGACGTTGAAGACCAGGGCATCGCCGGCGTAGAGGTGGCTTACAACAAAGAGCTAAAGGGGCGCCCGGGGTCGCGCCGCGTAATCAAGGACCGAATGGGGCGGGTGGTCGAAGACACCCGCGAACAAATTCCGCCAGTAGATGGCCAGGATTTGCAGCTGTCCATTGACAGCAAGATGCAGTTTGTGGCGTACCAAAAGCTGCGCGATGCGGTGATTGCAAACAAGGCAATAGCAGGCAGCGTCGTGATGCTGGATGCTGTTACGGGTGAAGTACTTGCCATGGCGAATTACCCCAGCTATGTCCCCGATAAAAGGCACAACGTCACCAACAGCCAGCTGCGCAATATTGCGCTTACCGATACGTTTGAGCCAGGCTCGGTGATGAAGGCTTTTACGGTGGGTATTGCATTGGAGTCTGGCCGCGTCAAGCCAGAAACCTCCATCCAGACTGCGCCGGGCCGGATTCAAATCACAGGCTCAACCATCTCTGATGCGCACCCCAATGGCGTTCTGTCGGTTCAGCAAGTGATTCAAAAGTCGAGCAATGTCGGCACTGTCAAATTGGCGATGCAAATGCAGCCACGAGAAATGTGGGAAACCTTTTCTCAGGCAGGATTCGGGCAAAAGCCGCAAATCACATTTCCCGGCGTGGTTTCTGGTCGGCTCCGTCCCTACAAAACATGGAGGCCCATTGAGCAGGCCACCATGTCGTACGGCTACGGCTTGTCTGCATCGCTTTTTCAAATGGCACGGGCGTACACGGTGTTTGGCCATGATGGCCAGATCATCAACACGACATTGCTCAAAAGCGAAGAGCCTGCGGTGGGCGTCCAGGTGTTTTCGCCAAAAACCGCAATGGAGATTCGGAAAATGCTGCAAATGGCTGCTGGCCCCGGCGGCACTGGTCAAAAAGCGCAAACGCTGGGTTATTCGGTAGGCGGAAAGTCTGGCACAGCTTACAAGCAGGTTGGCAAGAGTTACGGCACAGACAAAGACCGCAAGTACCGTGGCTGGTTCGTGGGCATGGCACCGATTGACAAACCCAGAGTCATCGTTGCGGTGATGATCGATGAACCCCGCGCGGGCAAGTATTACGGTGGCGAAGTAGCAGCGCCAGTTTTCAGCGAACTGGTGCAGCAAGCGTTGCGCATCAAGGGCGTTCAGCCTGATATGTCGGTCAAACCGCAAATCGTGACGCAAGTCGTTGAGGAGTCGTTTTGAACGCGCAACTCCAATCACCTGAAGCGGCGGCTGCCTGGCTCCAAGCGCGAGTCTCGGGCGACTTGACCACAAATAGCCGTCAATTGAGCGTGGGCGACGGTTTTATCGCATGGCCAGGCGCGGCTGTGGACGCGCGTCAGTTCATTGGCGAAGCACTGCTCGCTGGGGCCAACGCTTGTTTGATGGAAGCGCACGACTCTGAGCAATTTGGATTTTCAGATTCACGAGTTGCTACTTACGCGGAACTCAAAGGCGCAGCCGCATCGATTGCTGCTGCCTATTACGAACATCCAAGCAGGCAGTTGCAAACCGTTGCCATCACGGGAACGAACGGAAAAACGTCCACCGCGTGGTGGTTGGCCAATGCGCTGACGGAACTAGGACGCAAATGCGGAGTCGTTGGGACGCTTGGTACTGGTGCGCCGTCAGCTATGGTTTTTAATGGCTTGACCACCCCCGATCCGGTATTGCTTCAAAGGCAATTCAGGCGTTTTGTCAACCAAGGATTTGTCGCTTGCGCGATCGAGGCTTCTTCGATTGGTATTGCCGAGCATCGCCTGGATGCTACGAATATTCAAGTCGCCGTGTTTACCAATTTCACGCAGGATCACCTCGACTACCACGCGTCGATGGAAGATTACTGGCTGGCAAAAAAGTCGCTTTTTGCATGGGCAGGATTGAAGGCAGCAGTGGTCAACATTGACGATGCAAAAGGTGCCGAGCTCAGTGAAAATTTGGTTTCAACCGATGTCGATGTTTGGACAGTGTCCTGCATCGGAGCTGCTCGGATTGAGGCGCGCGCTGTTCAGCAAGGCACGCAGTCGATGACCTTTGAGCTCGTTGAAGGAGAAGAAAAATACACCGTTTCTGCCGCAACGCTCGGGCTGTTTAACGTTTCAAACTTGCTGTGTGTAGCTGCCGCGCTCAGGGCGCTGGGTGTTTCACTAAAAGAGGCTGCGCAGTCGTGTACTAATTTACCGACTGTGCCGGGACGGCTTAACAGCATTGCTGTGGCAGGTGCGCCTTTGGTGGTTATTGACTACGCGCATACCCCGGACGCGCTTGAAAAAGTCCTCTTGGCGCTACAGCCAGTCAGTGCAACGCGGCAAGGTCAATTGTGGTGTGTGTTTGGCTGCGGAGGCGACCGCGACACGACCAAACGCGCGCTGATGGGCACTGCTGCACAAAAAAATGCTAACCAGATTGTGGTGACCAGTGACAACCCGCGCAGTGAAAGCGCTGAGACTATCATCCGTCAAATTGCGTCAGGCTTGATAAAAAGTGATGCGCTGCACGTCGAGCCAGACCGTGCAAAAGCGATTGCAGAGACTATCGCCCAGGCAAATTCAAATGATGTCATTCTGATTGCTGGTAAAGGGCATGAAGACTATCAAGAAATCAGCGGAATCAGATATCCGTTTGTGGACTTCAGCCACGCGCAGGCCGCACTTAACACGCGAAGTGCAATTACTTCAGGGGTGGGCTCAGCATGATGAAGCTAAGCCAGGTCTTCAATTGGGTGACTGCCTCACATGTCATAGGCAGTGGCGATATTGTTATCAAGCGCGTTCATACAGACACGCGCTCCTTGAAAGCAGGTGACTTGTTTGTCGCGTTGAAGGGCGACACCTTTGATGCCAACAGTTTTCTGGATCAGGCAAAGGCCTTGGGCGCCGTTGCTGCTATTGCGCACTCTGGCCTGCAATCTGCCGACCTGGCTGGTGTTGAAGTCGCTGACACCCGCTTGGCGCTTGGCGAGCTTGCAACAGCTTGGCGCGCCCAATTTGAACTGCCTTTAATTGCCGTTACGGGTAGCAACGGCAAGACAACCGTGACGCAAATGGTTGCTTCTATCCTGAAGGCGTACAAGAAGGATCAGGCATTTTCAACCGAGGGAAATTTCAACAACGATATTGGTGTCCCGCTAACGCTTTTGCGTCTTGCCGGCACCCATCGGATTGGTGTCGTGGAGCTGGGTATGAATCATCCGGGTGAGATTGCATATTTGGCAAAACTGACCAACCCAACAGTAGCACTGGTCAACAACGCGCAGCGCGAGCATCTGGAGTTTATGGGCACGGTAGAAGCTGTGGCGCGTGAAAATGGCAGCGTCATCGAATCGTTGCGCCCAGACGGAATAGCCGTGTTTCCTTCAGATGATGCGTACACCGGCGTGTGGCGTCAAATGGCCGGCGCACGCAGGACGTTGACGTTCAGCCTGGACGGCGCTGCAGACATCACCGGGCAGGCCAATTGGGTTGCCGACAGTTGGCAGGTCACTGCGAAAACGCCATATGGGCCGGTGGAATTCAAGCTGCAAATAGCGGGCAGGCACAACGTGAAAAACGCATTCGCGGCAGTTGCCTGTGCGCTTGCTGCGGGTGTACCGATTGGCTTCGTCGGCGGCGGTCTGTCTGCGTTCATGCCTGTTAAGGGACGCTCGCGCGCTACAACGTTGCACTTGTTTGGCCGCAGCGTCACGTTGATTGACGACACCTATAACTCGAACCCTGACTCCATGCGAGCCGCCATCGATTTGCTGGCAGAGCTGCCTGGCCCCCGGTTGTTGGTGATGGGCGACATGGGCGAGGTGGGCGCACGGGGGCCGGAGTTCCACGCAGAAGCAGGCCTTTACGCCGCTGGCAAAGGTATCGACCACTTGTTTACGCTCGGCAAGCAGGCAGCATTGGCAAACAAGAGTTTTGTGGGTGGGCAACATTTCGAAGATGTCGAAACCTTGAATGTTGCGTTGCTTACGCAGTTGAAAGCAGTCAGCTGCGTGTTGGTCAAAGGCTCCCGCTTCATGAAAATGGAGCGCGCCATTGCCGCTATTGCCGCTATTGCCGCTATTGCCCAGAGCGAAAAAGACACCCTTGTCAAAAAAGAAATAGAACCGAAGGACGAGAGCCATGCTGCTTAACCTGGCCCAGTGGCTTCAAACCTTGTCGCCGGAATTCGGCTCATTTCGAGTCTTCCAGTACCTGACGTTTCGGGCGGTCATGGCGGCGCTCACTGCGTTGTTGATTGGTTTGGTAGCAGGCCCATTTGTGATTCGCCGGTTGATCTCACTCAAGATGGGTCAACCGATCCGTGAATACGCGATGCAAACGCACCTGGCCAAGTCGGGTACTCCCACCATGGGCGGTGTACTTATTTTGTTGGCCATTGCGATTGCTACGCTGCTGTGGGCTGATCTCTCCAACCGATTTGTCTGGATTGTGCTGATCGTCACGCTCGGCTTTGGCGCAATTGGATGGGCCGATGACTGGCGCAAAGTGGTGCACAAGGACCCTGAGGGCATGCGCTCGCGTGAGAAATACATGTGGCAGTCACTGATTGGTTTGGTGGCTGCCTTGTACCTCGTGTTTAGTATTTCTGAAAGTTCCAACCTGCGTGTGATTGGACTTTTCATTAGCTGGGTGCAGTCCGGATTCGACGTTAACTTGCCGCCCAAAGCCGGCCTGTTGGTGCCGTTTGTCAAAGAAGTCAGTTATCCCTTGGGCGTTTTTGGATTTGTCATATTGACGTATCTGGTAATTGTGGGTTCGAGCAATGCTGTGAACCTTACCGACGGACTGGACGGTCTGGCCATCATGCCGGTAGTGATGGTGGGTTCAGCACTAGGCATTTTTGCGTACGTCACGGGTAGTTCCGTTTACTCCAAGTACTTGCTGTTTCCGTATATCCCGGGGTCTGGTGAGCTGTTGATTTTTTGTGCAGCGATGGCCGGTAGCGGCCTGGCTTTTTTGTGGTTTAACACGCACCCAGCACAAGTTTTTATGGGAGACGTTGGTGCACTGGCACTCGGAGCAGCGCTCGGCACCATCGCCGTCATCGTGCGCCAGGAAATTGTGCTGGCCATTATGGGCGGCATTTTTGTTGTGGAAGCGCTTTCGGTCATGCTGCAGGTGGTGTACTTTAAGTACACCAAAAAGCGCTTTGGCACTGGCCGCCGGATTTTGAAGATGGCACCACTGCACCACCACTTTGAGAAAAGTGGCTGGAAAGAAACGCAAGTAGTGGTGAGGTTCTGGATCGTCACCATGCTGCTGTGTCTTGTCGGGCTTTCAACGCTCAAGCTCAGATGAAAACATTACTGAATAAAAACGTACTGGTGCTGGGCTTGGGCCAATCTGGCCTGGCGCTTGCACGCTGGTGCATCAGGGCGGGCGCCAGCGTGACTGTTGCTGATACACGGGCTGCGCCACCGCAACTTCAAGACTTGAACAGTACTTTGCCGCAAGTTGTTTTCGTCAACGCGCCACTGGATGAAGCGCTGTTTAACTCCGCTGAATTCGATTTGGTGCTGAAAAGCCCGGGCTTGAGTCCGGCGTCTATCGCTGGCGTTACCGCTGCCGCCGCGAAACGTGGAACCGCAGTTGGCAATGAGCTGAGCGTCTTCTCTCACGTGCTCAAAGAGATGCAAGCCGATCACGCCTACGCGCCGCAAGTGATCGGCATTACCGGAACAAACGGCAAAACTACTGTAACGGCGCTGACGGCGCAGCTGGTGGAGCGTGCCGGCAAGTCTGTGGCGATGGCCGGCAATATCGGGCCGACTTTATTGTACACCCTGGGCGAACTTATTGACGCCCAGAAGTTGCCAGATGTGTGGGTACTGGAGCTGTCGAGCTTTCAGCTCGATGGTGTCCAAAATTTTGAGCCCACTGTGGCGACGGTATTGAACATTTCTCAAGACCATCTGGATTGGCATGAAACAAATGCTGCTTACGCTGCTGCCAAGGCAAACGTTTACGGTAGCAACACGTGCATACTGCTCAATAGAGACGACACGCAAGTCATGGCGAGCAAGCCAATCGACGTCAAGGGCAAACTGACCCATAAGTACATCACGTTCGGTCTGGACGAGCCGCAGCGTGCGGGCGATTACGGCATTCAGACACTCAACGGTATCGGGTGGCTGGTTCGTGCTGCTGAACTGGATGAATCGATCAAACCCAAGCGCGGTAGCAAGGCCGACGCGGTTGAGCTCTTCATCCAGCGCTTGATGCCAGTAGATGCTTTGCGTATTGCTGGGCTGCACAATGCGGCCAACGCTCTTGCTGCGTTGGCGCTGGCCAATGCGGTTGGCTGCACGATGGCGCCAATGCTTCATGGTCTTCGTGAGTACCGCGGAGAGCCACACCGCGTGCAGTCTGTTGCAGTTATTGATGGGATTGAGTACTTTGACGACAGCAAGGGAACCAATGTGGGCGCCACAGTTGCTGCGCTGTCTGGGCTGGGTGCCAGTCGCAAGCTGGTTGTCATTTTGGGTGGTGAGGGCAAGGGACAAGATTTTTCGCCGCTGCTTGAGCCGGTGCTGCGTTACGCCCGTGCGGTGGTGCTCATCGGCCGCGATGCACCGCTTATCCGCACCGCGTTGAAAGATGCAACTGCAGTGCTGGTAGATGCCAGTTCCATGGATGAGGCAGTTGCTTTGGCAACTTCCCACGCGAAACCTGGCGACGCTGTTTTGATATCACCAGCTTGCGCCAGCTTTGACATGTTCGACAACTACGAGCACCGTGCCCACGCATTTTGCGACGCTGTAGCAGCGCTGGCCGTGGACAGAGGAGTTACTCTGTGAATGCATCGCGCTTGTTCGACTGGGCCTTTGGCGCACGAAAAACAGCCAATGATGCGGCCAGCGTAGTGTTGCCCGTACGCTTGGGCGTTCAGCGCTCGGGCAGCGCGCGTCCGGCGTCCATCACGCTGGCAGGTTTTGACCAGGCGCTGGTATGGGTCACCGTAGCGCTGCTGATGCTTGGCCTGGTGATGGTGTACTCCGCGTCAATCGCCATGCCAGACAACCCAAAGTTTGCACGCTATGCGCACACCCATTTTTTAACGCGCCACGTCTTATCGCTAACGGTAGCGGGGCTGGTAGCTTTTTTGGCGTTTCAAGTGCCTGTGGTGACTTGGGAAAAAGCAGCGCCATGGCTGTTTGTTGCGTCGCTTGTATTGTTGATACTGGTGCTGGTGCCTTTCATAGGCAAAGGCGTCAACGGCGCACGCCGCTGGATCAGCTTGGGGTTCATGAATTTTCAGCCTTCAGAGCTGGCGAAGTTTGCCGTGCTACTTTATGCCGCTGACTACATGGTTCGCAAAATGGAGGTCAAGGAGCGCTTTTTCCGCGCTGTGATGCCTATGGCAATCGCGATTGGCGTAGTGGGCTTGCTGCTGCTGGCTGAGCCCGATATGGGCGCTTTCATGGTGATTTCGGTCATTGCGATGGGCATTCTCTTTTTGGGCGGCGTGAACGCGCGCATGTTCTTTGTCATTGCCTTGGTGGTAGTGGTGGCTTTTGCGTTGATGGTCATGCTCAGTGACTGGCGACGTGAGCGGATTTTTGCTTACCTGGACCCCTGGAGCGAGAAGTACTCGATGGGTAAAGGCTACCAACTCTCTCATTCGTTGATTGCGTTTGGGCGCGGCGAAATTTTTGGCGTGGGGTTAGGTGGCAGTATTGAAAAACTGCACTGGCTGCCAGAGGCGCACACAGACTTTTTGATGGCGGTGATTGGTGAAGAGTTCGGCCTGATTGGCGTGCTGACGGTCATTGGCCTTTTCATGTGGATGGTCAGGCGCATCATGCACATCGGCCGCCAGTCGATTGCACTTGACCGGCTTTTTGCAGGGCTGACGGCGCAGGGCATCGGCATCTGGATTGGGTTTCAGACCTTTATCAATATCGGTGTGAACCTGGGTGCGCTGCCCACCAAAGGGCTAACGTTGCCGCTGATGAGCTACGGCGGCTCAGCGATTTTGATGAATCTGATTTCATTGGCGGTCGTTTTAAGAATCGACTACGAGAACCGGTTGCTTATGCGCGGAGGCCGGGCATGACGGAGCGTGAAGCCGTGCGCCGCGACGGGCGCGCTTCCGAAGCAAGCACCGCCCCCTCGGGGGGTAGAGCAGTACACGAAGTGACAAGCGTGGGGGCTCGCGTAGCGCTAGTCATGGCTGGCGGAACGGGCGGTCATATCTTTCCGGGACTGGCCGTTGCGCACGCCCTGCGGGACAAGGGCTGGCGCGTGCATTGGCTTGGCGGCAAGGGCAGCGCTGAAAACCCGAGCATGGAAAGCCAGTTGGTCCCGCCCCAAGGCTTTGTTTTTGAATCGATAGATTTTTCAGGAGTGCGCGGTAAAGGGCCCATCACCCTGGCGCTGCTGCCGGTGCGGTTGCTCAAGGCGTTTTGGCAGAGCATTCAGGTGCTGCGCCGAGTCAAGCCCAGCGTGGTGATTGGACTCGGCGGCTACATCGCTTTTCCCGCGGGATTGATGAGTGTATTGCTGGGCAAACCACTGGTGCTGCACGAGCAAAACTCGGTTGCGGGAATGGTCAACAAGGTCCTGGCGATGGTTGCCGACAAGGTGTTTACTGCTTTCCCGAATGTGCTTAAAAATGGCGAGTGGATTGGCAACCCCATGCGCTCAGCCTTCACCACGCAGGCTGACCCGGCAGAGCGGCTTGCAGGTCGCAGCGGGCCGCTGCGGGTCCTGGTGGTCGGTGGAAGTCTGGGCGCAAAGGCGCTCAACACGATTGTTCCTGAAGCCCTGGCTTTGATCCCTGAAGCGCAGCGCCCGGTAGTTACCCACCAAAGCGGCGCCAAACAAATAGACGAGCTGCGCGCCAACTACAGCGCTGCTGGCGTTCAAGCCACGCTCACGCCTTTTATTGACGACACCGCCAGCGCCTTTGCCGAAGCCGATCTGATTGTGTGCCGCGCCGGGGCCAGCACGGTCACTGAAATTGCCGCTGTCGGCGCTGCTGCGCTGTTCGTTCCGTTTCCTGCGGCGGTAGACGACCACCAAACTACCAATGCGCAGTTTTTGGTGGACGGCGGCGGTGGCTGGCTTATCCAGCAAAAAAATTTGACGGCCGCGATCCTTGCAGATATGCTACAAAAAACAGAGCGGCTTGCGCTCATAAATATTGCGCTACAGGCCAAAACAATGCGAAAAATTGATGCAACAGAGCGCCTGGTGGCGCAGTGCGAGGCTTTGGCATGAAGCACGCCATCAAACACATTCACTTTATCGGTGTCGGCGGCTCCGGCATGTCGGGTATTGCCGAGGTGTTGCACAACCTGGGCTATGTCATTTCAGGCTCTGACTTGTCTGACAGCAGCACACTGCGGCGGCTCTCAAGCCTTGGCGTTAAGACCTTTGTTGGCCATGCGGCTGAAAATCTTGCAACTGTTGATGCCGTTGTCACATCAACAGCGGTGCAGGCCGATAACCCTGAAGTAGTTGCCGCCCGTGAAAAGCGCATTCCTGTGGTGCCGCGCGCATTGATGCTCGCTGAGCTGATGCGCCTCAAGCAAGGCATTGCCATTGCAGGTACGCACGGCAAAACCACCACCACTAGCCTGGTAGCCAGCATTTTGGCCGAGGGCGGGCTAGACCCTACTTACGTGATTGGCGGCCGCTTGAACAGCGCTGGCGCCAATGCGAAGCTGGGCGCTGGCGACTACATCGTGGTGGAGGCAGACGAATCCGATGCGTCGTTTTTAAACCTGCTGCCAGTGATGGCAGTGGTCACCAACATCGATGCCGACCACATGGAAACATATGGCCATGATTTTGGCAATCTGAAAAAAGCCTTCGTAGACTTTTTGCACCGCATGCCGTTTTACGGCACCGCCATTTTGTGTACTGACGACGCTGCAGTTCGGGAAATTGTGCCGCTGGTGACTTGCCCCATCACAAGCTACGGTTTTGGTGCCGAAGCCCAAGTACGCGGCGTGAATGTACGCCACGTTGGCGGGCAAATGCACTTCACGGCGCAGCGCCGCAACGGTGTGGTGTTACCCGATCTGGAAGTGGTACTCAATCTGGCCGGTGAGCACAACGTACTCAATGCACTCTCGGCAATTGCGGTTGCAGTTGAGCTCAATGTGCCTGATGCAGCTGTGCAAAAAGCACTGGCAGAGTTCAAAGGCGTTGGGCGGCGTTTCCAAAGTTACGGCGAGCTGCCGGCGCAGGGTGGCGGGCAGTTCACATTGATTGAAGACTATGGCCACCACCCGGTGGAGATGGCCGCTACGCTTGCTGCAGCGCGTGGTGCGTTTCCTGGCAGGCGCTTGGTGCTGGCTTTTCAGCCGCACCGCTACAGCAGAACACGCGACTGTTTTGAAGACTTCGTCAAAGTAATTGGCCAGGCAGATGCCGTGCTGTTGTCTGAGGTTTATGCCGCTGGCGAGCAACCAATTATTGCTGCAGACGGACGTGCTTTAGCAAGGGCACTGCGCGTGGCGGCCAAGGTTGAGCCTGTGTTTGTTGATGCGATTGAAACCCTCCCGCAAACGATTGTGGAGAACGCCACCGCAGGCGATGTGGTGCTCTGTATGGGCGCTGGCTCTATCGGTGGTGTGCCGCAGAAAGTGGTTGATATGCTATTGAATAATGAGCTGCTTGCGCCCGAAAGGATTGGGCTATGAGCCAATTTGACTCTAAATTTGGCAAGGTGGCTGTGCTGATGGGTGGAAAGTCCGCAGAGCGCGAAGTCTCCCTCATGTCAGGAAACGGCGTGCTTCAGGCGCTGCGTTCGAGCGGAGTTGATGCGTATGCGTTTGATCCGCATGAGCGTGAGATGGGCGCGCTTAAATCAGAAGGATTTACGCGTTGCTTCATCGCGCTGCACGGCCGCTTCGGTGAAGACGGCACGGTGCAAGGTGCGCTTGAGCTCATGGGCATACCTTACACCGGCTCGGGCGTGATGGCGTCGAGCATTGCGATTGACAAGGTCATGACCAAGCGCGTTTTGGCCTCTAGCGGCTTGCCCATGCCCAAGCATGTGCTTTTAACGCGGGGCAGTTACAGTGTCGCTGATGTTGACGCTGCGGTTGATGCACTCGGCCTGCCGCTGATTGTTAAACCATCCAGAGAAGGCTCGTCGATTGGTCTGAGCAAAGTGCTTACCCGCGCCGAAATGGCGACTGCCGTCGACCAAGCAGCCACCATGGACGCAGACGTTTTGTGTGAGCAATTTATCGACGGCGACGAGGTAACGTGCCCGGTCCTTGGAACGGGCAACACGGCTTATGCATTGCCGGTAATTCGTATCGTTGCTTCCGGCGGCAACTACGACTACCAGAACAAGTACTTCACAGACACCACGCAATACCTTGTGCCATGCGGGCTGCCCGAAGGCGAAGAGGCTGAGATTCAGGCGCTGGTGCTCACAGCCTTCCGCTCGCTGGGCTGTCGCGGCTGGGCGCGCGCAGACGTGATGATCGACAAGCTGACACGCAAGCCTTATCTGCTGGAGGTCAACACTTCGCCCGGCATGACCAACCATTCGCTGGTACCCATGTCTGCGCGTGCCAGCGGCATGTCTTATGAAGCACTTTGCCTCGAAATTCTCAACCTGGCCGCTCTTGACTATGACAAAAGCGGCGGAGCTGCGCCATGACACGTGCGCTGCCAATGCCCGCCCAAATGCCGCCGGATATTAAACTGATGAATCTGGTGACGCTGCTGTGCGGCTTGGCATTTGCAGTGATGGCTCTGGCAGTGATGGTGACGTGGCTGATGCGCCAGTCGCTGTTTAACTTGAGCGCCATCACAGTGCAAGGTGACATGACCCACAACAATGCACTGACACTTCGGGCCAACGTGGCACCGCGCTTGACGGGGAATTTTTTCACGGTGGACTTGACGCAAACCCGCACCGTGTTTGAGTCAGCACCCTGGGTGCGCCAGGCCGTGGTGCAGCGCCAGTTTCCTGATCGTCTCAAGGTCGTGTTGCAAGAGCATCGTGCCGAGGCGTTTTGGGGACCTGAAGGCGATACACGTCTGCTCAATAACTTTGGTGAAGTGTTTGAGGCCAACCAGGATGAGGTCGAAGCCGTTGATCTGCCGCAGCTCAATGGACCCGCCGGTCAGGCGCCGCTGGTGCTCGATGGTTACAGAAAGCTGGCCCCGCACTTTGAAAAAATCGACGCGCTGCTGGAGCGCCTTGAGCTGACAAGCCAGGGCAGCTGGCGCGCCAGGCTGGACAGCGGTGCCGAGCTGGAGCTGGGCCAAGGCTCGGTTGACGATATTGACGCGCGCACGCAGCGCTTTCTCGGCACGCTGACCCAGGTCTCGTCCAGGTATGGCAGAGACCTTGAATCAGCCGACCTGCGTTACAGCAACGGATATGCGATCAAACTGCGGGGCGTCACCACCACCGCTGCTGGCGACAAAGAAGACAAGAAAGCAAAAAGGTAAAGCTATGGCCAAAGAATACAAAGACTTGGTGGTGGGACTGGACATTGGAACTAGCAAGGTCATGGTGGTGGTCGCTGAAGTCATGCCGGGCGGCGAGTTGAAGTTGGCGGGTCTTGGCATTGCGGCCAGCAACGGGCTCAAGCGCGGCGTGGTGGTCAATATTGACGCCACAGTGCAGAGCATTCAGCAGGCCTTGAAAGAAGCAGAGCTGATGGCAGATTGCAAGATTGCACGGGTGTATACCGGCATCACCGGCAGCCACATTCGCGGGATCAATTCCAGCGGCATGGTGGCAGTGAAAGACAAGGAAGTAACTCAGGCCGACGTTGCCCGCGTGATTGAAACCGCTAAAGCAATCAACATTTCTACCGATCAGCGGCTGCTGCTGGTGGAGCCGCAAGAGTTTGTGATTGACGGGCAGGATGTACGCGAGCCCATCGGCATGAGCGGTATTCGGCTGGAGGCCAAAGTACACATCGTCACTGGCGCACAAAGCGCTGCTGAAAACATCATCAAATGCGTGCGGCGTTGCGGCCTCGAAGTTGACCAGCTGATGCTCAACCCGTTGGCATCCAGCCTGGCGGTACTGACGCAAGACGAGCAGGAGCTGGGCGTTGCGCTGGTCGATATTGGCGCCGGTACCACCGACGTTGCCATTTTTACCGGCGGTGCCATTCGCCACACGGCAGTAATTCCAATCGCCGGGGATTTGATCACCAGCGACATTGCCATGGCGCTGCGCACACCGACCAAAGACGCAGAAGACATCAAGGTAGAAAGCGGATACGCAAAACAACTGCTGGCTGACCCGGACACGCAGGTTGAAGTGCCAGGCCTGGGCGACCGCGCGCCGAGGCTGCTGAGCAAGCAGGCACTCGCTGGAGTGATTGAACCGCGAATTGAAGAAATTTACCAGTTGGTGCAGCAGGTGATCCGTGAGTCAGGCTATGAAGAAGTGCTGTCGTCCGGGATCGTGATTACTGGCGGCAGCGCGGTCATGCCCGGCATGGTCGAGCTGGGCGAAGACATCTTTTTAAAGCCGGTGCGCCGCGGCATTCCGCGCTATTCAAGCTCGCTCTACGACATGGTTGCACAAGCCAGAGCCGCCACGGTAATGGGCCTGCTTGAAGAAGCGCGCCTTGCCCGGATACGCGGCTACAAGGTGTCGCAAAAAGCGGGCAGCGTGCACAACGCTTTTGGACGCGTCAAAGACTGGTTTGTAGGTAACTTCTGAGGAAACTTTTATGAAGCACTACCCACCATTCATCCCAACTGCACCGCCACACACCCGGTCAGGAGGCGCTGATCCGCCTTCTTGAAAACCCACCCAAAAACACAAAACGATTTTTTTAGGCAACTGCAAATTAACTGAAACGGAGGCTCCCCATGAGCATCGAAATGATTGAAGTCGAAGAGTTCAACCAAGGCACACAAATCAAGGTGATTGGTGTCGGCGGCGGCGGCGGTAACGCAGTCGGCCACATGATTGCCTGCGGCGTGCAGGGCGTAGAGTTCATCTGCGCCAACACCGATGCGCAAGCTCTCACGCGTGGTAGCGCGCACAAAACCATTCAGCTGGGCGGCAGCGGTCTGGGCGCTGGCAGCAAGCCAGACAAGGGCCGCGATGCAGCAGAGATGGCAGTCGACGATATTCGCAGCGCAATTGATGGCGCGCACATGCTGTTCATCACCGCAGGCATGGGCGGCGGTACCGGCACGGGCGCAGCACCGGTAATCGCCCGTATCGCCAAAGAGATGGGAATTTTGACGGTCGGTGTGGTTACCAAGCCGTTCGAGTTTGAAGGCGGTCGCCGCATGACCAACGCCGATTTGGGCCTGGCCGAACTGGAAGCCAACGTTGACTCGCTGATCGTGGTGCTAAACGAAAAGCTGCTGGAAGTCCTCGGCGACGAAGTCACGCAAGACGAAGCTTTTGCGCATGCCAATGATGTGCTGAAAAACGCCGTTGGCGGCATTGCAGAAATCATCAACGAGTACGGCAACGTCAACGTTGACTTTGAAGACGTGCGCACCGTGATGGGCGAGCCCGGCAAAGCCATGATGGGCACTGCAGTGGCCAGCGGACCAGACCGCGCCCGCATCGCCGCTGAGCAGGCTGTGGCTTGCCCGCTGCTTGAAGGCATTGATTTGTCGGGTGCCAAAGGCGTGCTGGTGCTTGTAACCGCGGCTAAAGGGTCGCTCAAACTGAGCGAGTCCAAGCTGGCGATGAACACCATTCGTGCTTATGCGTCGCCTGATGCACACGTCATTTATGGCGCAGCTTATGACGACAAGCTGGGCGAAGACATTCGCGTAACGGTGGTGGCCACGGGCCTTAGCCGCCAGGGCGTGCGCCGCCATGCGCCGCCCCTGCAAGTGCTGCGTACCGGAACCGACAACGTGCCGTTCAATGTTCCAACGCTGAACGCAGTAGCAGGCATGGGCCATTCTGCGCAGCCGTCGATGGGTTCAGGTTCGGGCCAGCCAGACTACGGCAACATGTCTGTGCCAAGCGTGTGGCGCACCAACCGCACGCAGGCGGCTGCCAAAGTAGATGCGCTGGCGTCTGGCGGCATGGATGATTTTGAGATACCTGCGTTCTTGAGAAAACAAGCCGACTGATCGTCAGACCACGCCATCTGCCAGAGGCAGAGGGCGTGGAAAACACTGGGCATTCGGGAAAACTTAAACTATCGACATGCTTGCCCAACGAACCCTCAAAACACTCACCAAAGCCGTAGGGGTTGGCCTGCACAGTGGGCAGCGTGTGGAACTCACGCTGCGGCCCGCTGCGGTTAACACCGGCATTGTGTTTCGCCGGGTTGATTTGCCGCAGCCGGTTGATATTCCGGTGTCAGCAACTTCTGTCACCGACACCCGGTTGGCGTCAACGGTTTCAAACGGCACTGCTAAAGTGCTGACGGTTGAACACCTGATGTCAGCCTGCGCGGGCTTGGGCATTGACAATCTGTATGTTGACATCACGGCTGAAGAGCTTCCCATTCTTGATGGCTCGGCCTCGTCATTTGTATTTTTGTTGCAGTCAGCGGGCATTGAACTGCAAAACGCCGCCAAGCGTTTCGTCAGGGTTTTAAAGCCGGTTGAAGTGCGCGAAGGCGAAGGCGCTGCCACCAAATGGGCGCGCTTGACGCCTTATGAGGGCTACAAACTCAGTTTTGAAATTGAGTTTGACCACCCGGCGGTTGATTCAACCGGCCAATGCGTTGAATTTGACATGGGCTCGGGCTCCTACACGCGCGACATCGCCAGAGCCCGCACCTTCGGCTTTACCAAAGACGTTGAAATGATGCGCGCCAACGGCCTGGCGATGGGCGGCGGCCTGGACAATGCCATCGTGATGGACGACTACAAAGTGCTCAATACTGAAGGCCTGCGCTACAACGATGAGTTTGTGAAGCACAAAATTCTGGACGCCATGGGCGACCTGCATTTGCTGGGCAAACCATTGCTGGCTGCTTACAGCGCGTTTCGCTCAGGTCACGCGCTGAACAACAAGTTGCTGCGTGAGTTGCTCTCGCGCCCCGATGCTTTTGAAGTCGTCACGTTTGAAGACGAAAAGCGCGCACCGCAAGGCTTCGCGACGCTGGCGCGTGCCTGGTAAGCAAGGAATAAATCGTGCTTTTGTTTCGCTGGCTGGTTTTGCTGATGTTGCTGGGCGCAGTGGTGTGCTTCATGTTCTATGCTGGCACCGGGCAAGAACGATTCAAGCGCTATGGCCTTATCCTCTTGAAATGGACCTTGATTGCAGGGCTGGGGTTTTTTGGCGTGCTGATTTTGGAGCGCATTGCTTGAGTTTGTGCTCTCCCGAAAACCTGTATCTAGTAGCTTCGACCCGCCTTGTACGCTGCACTCGACTTGGGTTTGAGCGACGTAGCCGCGGCCAAAATTGCGCTTGACCTGCCCGCATGCGCGTGCGTAATCGCCAGCCCCAGTGCATCTGCGGCATCTTTGCCTGGAAGCGCGGGCAACTTGAGCAGTCGCATCACCATTTGCTGCACCTCAGCCTTGCCGGCCTTGCCGTAGCCAGCAATCGCTTTTTTCAATTGCAGCGCGGTGTATTCGGCCACCGGTAAATCGCAAGACACCAGCGCCGTAACGCAAGCTCCCCGAGCCTGGCCAAGCAGTAGCGTGGCTTGCGGGTTGACGTTGACAAAAACAATCTCAATACTGGAGCTGTCTGGCTGATAGCGCTGCACCACCTCTCGTATTCCATCAAACAACACCTTCAAACGGGCAGGCAAATCACCGCGATCAAGATGCGTGGTTTTAATCGTTCCGCTGGCAACGTAGCGCAGGTTCTGGCCCTCAACATCCACCACGCCAAAACCAGCAATCTGCAGCCCGGGGTCAATGCCAAGAATACGCATATGCTATGAATTCAGGAGCTGCTTACGCCCGTATTTAGGGCGCCAGGTGCCGATTCGACCATAAAACTAGATCCCAAAGTACCAGCGAACCGAATGAAAAAACACGGGCGCTGCAAAACACAGCGCATCTACCCGGTCCAGCAGGCCGCTGGCCCCGGTCACTGATTTGCCCTCAGTGCCCCAATTGGTGATGCCCCGATCGCGTTTTAACGCCTTCATGACCAAATGCCCGAGCGAGCCGGCAACGCAGGCAATCATGGCCATTGCCACCGCTTGCGCGGGCTTGAATGGTGTCAGTCCTGCCATCAACCCACCCACCAAACTGGCCACCAGCACTGCAATCAACCAGCTCGTCCAGTTGAAGCTTTTACTGATGCCCGGCGCACTTGGCGCTTTGCCGAGCCGCTTGCCCACCAGGTGCTGAACGATCATGCAGGTCTGCACGACAAACACCAAAAAGAAAACCAAAAACGCACTTTTGCCCTGGTAATCTGGAAATTTAAGCAGCAGCAGGGCAGGTACGTGGCTGATGCCGTAGACACACACCATGATGCCCCACTGCAGCTTGGCGTTGCGCTCCAAAAAATGCCGCGTGTCACCCGCCAGCGCACCCACCACTGGGATAGCCAAAAACACGTACACCGGAATAAACACCGTGACCAGGTCAAAGTGCCGGTTGATGACGAGCGCAAACTGAACGGGTAGCACAATAAAAAAAGCGATGACCAGGCTGTTGTGGTCGCCTTGGCGGGTTGGCGAAAGCGTAATGAACTCACGCAGTGCAAAAAATGCAACGATGCCAAATAGCACAGTGGCCATGGTTTCGCCCAATGTCCAGCCCACCCAGAACACGACCGACATCAGCCATGAGGTGCGCAGCAGGCCATTGAAGTCCTTGATCTTCTGGCTGTTGGCTTCGTCTTCTGCGTTGTCTTTCATCGACATCACAAAACCATAAATACTGACCATCACCAGCACGCCAAAAACAAATACAAACAGCAAGCCTACCTGCTGCGACGGGGTGAGGTTGCGCAAAAAACTCGTCATCAGGTTTCCCTGAGATTGAGTACCGCCAAGCGCGCGCGGGTTAAAAATTCACTGCGATCTTCATCCGCACCCAAGGCAATTGGCGCGCCAAAAGTCACTGAACACAAAATGGGCACCGGCACAATTTCGCCCTTGGGCATGACGCGCTGCACGTTGTTGATCCAGGCCGGCACCAGCACAACATTTGGAAATTTTTGCGCCAGGTTGAACAAGCCGGACTTGAATTTTTGCGGCTCCTCCTGGTTGCCACGCGTTCCTTCAGGAAACAAAATCACCGAGTCACCGCTTTGAAGTGCGTCGATTAACGGCTCCAGCGGATCTTGCTCACCCGTTTTTGCCCGGTCAACATAAATCGCGTTAAACACAGCAGTGGTGATCCATTTTTTAAACGGTGTTTTGGTCCAGTAGTCTTTGGCGGCAATCGGCCGCGTGATGCTGCGCAATTCCTCTGGCAGTGCTGCCCACATCAGCACCAGGTCGGCGTGGCTTTGGTGGTTTGCAAAATAAATTCGCTGCTCGGCTTTTGGGGGGCAACCTTGCCAGCGGGCTTGCGCTCCGGTCAAGACGCGAATCAGCCCAAGCAGGAACAGACCCATGAGTTTTGCGCGCATCACGGAATCTCCACGCCGCCCATGCGCGCAACGATGGTACTGGCGCGTGACGACAAATAGCCTGAGTTGGGGCGCGTTTCAAAGTACTTGGGGCGCGGCAACATGACAGCCAGGCGGGCCGCTTCATAGGCGCTGAGTTTGGCGGCAGGTTTGCGGTAGTAATACTGCGCCGCCGCTTCTGCGCCAAAAACGCCTTCGCCCCATTCAACGTTGTTCAGGTAGATTTCTAAAATTCGCTGCTTGGTCAAGAGCCGCTCCAGCAACAACGTGAGCACCAGTTCCTGGCCTTTGCGCAGCAGTGTGCGTTCACCTGAGAGGAACAGGTTTTTTGCCAGCTGCTGGGTGATGGTGGAGCCGCCTATGATTTTTGGCGGTTTGGCGGGCGCTTTGTTACCCGATGGCTTGTTTGCCGACTGCTGCAAGCGCTGCTCAGCACGCGCGTCGGCCTTGGCATTTTTCTCCCAGGCTTTTTCAAGCGCCTCAATGTCAACGCCCTCATGCACATTGAAGCTGGCGTCCTCTGAGGCGATCACGGCTTTTTTCAGATTGTCTGAAATGTCGTCGTAAGGTGTCCACTGCTGACGCCATTTCAGGCTGCCCGTATTGGCTGCCACGTTGTAGACCGCTGAACGCTCAAACGCTGTGGATTCAGGATTGACAACCGCCATCAAGGCAATGCGTGCAACAAAGTAAAGCTGCAGCGCTATCGCTGCCAGCAGTACCAGCACGCCCAATCGCAACAAGCCTTTCATGGTGCGTTGGTCATCGGTCGGTCAGCTTGGTTTCAAGTGTTTCGTCGCGCGTGAATTTAAACCGCGAAACCACCACAATCTGGTCTGCCTTGCGGCGCATGGCGTCGCTGAATTTTTCAAACGGGCCAGTGCCTTTGACGATGGTTTGCGCCCGTCGGTCCAGCGTCAGGTTGCCCGATGTTTCGACCACCTCGGTGGCTAGAATACGGCCGTCGAAATTCACCGTCACGATCATGGTCAGCTCGCCGTACAGCTTTTTGCCGGCCAGCTCGGGAAAGTTGGTGGTGCCCTTGTCTTCTATTTTGCGGCGCAGGCTGTCGTAGTAAACCGCGTACACCTCCTCGCGCGTTGCGGGGCTGATGTAACGTTTTTTCGGGCGTGCATTTTCTTCGTTGATGCGCTTTTCAATTTCCGCCAGAATTTTGACCAGCTGCTTGCGTTTTTCTTCGCGCTCCGATTGCACGGGGTCGTTGGTAGGCAGCTTGGGGTCCGGAAGCGGCATGGTGGCCAGCTCTTTTTTGATAAGCGCCAGCAGCTGGGTTTGCTGCTCCTGCATGGACTCAACTTTGCGCTGTGCTTCTTCAGCGGCGTCGCCAAGACTGGTAAAGGCCGATGGCGGCAGTGGCGACGTGGCCCGCCCTTTTTCCGTGTCGCCGCCGCCCGCAAGCGATGTTTGCGCAATGGCCTTCGCAACCGTTGGCTTTTCGTTTGACTTGGCATTCACCAAAATCACTTCCAGCGGCGTGTCTTTGAACACGCGGTCAAAACGATCAGGGTCGACAAACCGCGTCGTGAGCACCACTACGTGCAAAGCTGCGGACGCCAACAGGGCAATTTGTAATGTGCTGAGTGATTTCACTGAATCAGATTATGAAAGAGAAACCAGGACTTTTTGGTTAAACCGGGCTAGCACCCGCCGTTTGGGCGTCCTCAGGCGCTTCGTTCACATCTACAGCAATGGAAATAGGTCCTGCCACTGCATCTTCTTCATCTTCTGCGTCGCCACCGTCCTCGTTGTCTGGTGCCGACGTTCCTGCTTGCAGGTCCAGTCGCTCAATGACAGCGCCAGTGATGTCGAGCGTAATCTCGTCAATTTCGCCCAGCTTGACGCGCACTTTGGCGCCTCTTGGCAGGCCAAGCGCACCGCTTGCGGTCAGTACCAGCGGCAGGTCGTCAGCGCGCACCAGGTGGTCTTTAAAAGCTGTGGCAGTAATTTCGGTGATGCCGTTTTGCTGCAGATACTTCAGCGTCCAATACCGCTCGATGCCGTTTTGATAGGCGTTGTAAGCGCTGTAAGCCGCATCGAATCCGGAAATGATCGAAAACAACTCAGCATCTTTGGGTTTGAAGGGCGCCACCAGCGCGGCCGTTTTGCCGTGCTTCACGCAGGCAATGATTTGCCACTGGTTGACCAGATCGGTGTAACGGCGCAGCGGCGAGGTGGACCACGCGTAACTTTTTACACCCAGCCCGGCATGCGGCAACGCTTTGGTGCCCATGCGTACTTTTACCCCGGGCGCCAGGCTGGCCTGGCTGCGGTAAATACCCGGCACGCCATGCTCTGCCAGCCAGTTGCCCCAAGTGCTGTTGGCCAGAATCATCGCTTCAGCCACGATCAAATCCAGCGGTGCGCCGCGTTGGCGGGTGGTAATGCTGACCTGCTCGTCGCCCACTGGCTCTTGTCCGCTGGGGTTGTCAAGTTTGAAGTTGTAGTCGGGGCGGTTAAAGTTTTCGGGCTTGCCGCGTGCAACTTCTCGCTCAGCTTTCAGGTGCCTGGCTAATCGATGTAAGAAAATAAGCTCTTCAGCCCAATCAATTCGGGCGCTAGCAGCTATTGAATCAGTAGCGCTGAAGAACGCTTCAGTAAACGTAGCATCCAGCACATCGTGGCGCAGGTTGGCAGCAATGGGCACCAGCTCCAGCCGGGTACTTGATTCGGTAATGGCTAGCGTGGCTTCATCGAGCGTGATGTACAACGACACAGCGGGGCAGTCACGGCCTTCTTGCAGCGTGTAGTTTTGCACCACGGCGTCGGGCAGCATGGTGAGTTTGTAGCCCGGCATGTAGACCGTAGACAAGCGCGCGCGGCCCAGCTGGTCAATCGGGCTGGCGGGTAGCACGGCCAAGCCAGGCGCAGCAATGTGAATGCCCAGTGTGATGGTGCCGCTGCCGAGCCCGGTGACAGAAAGCGCGTCGTCAATCTCCGTGGTGGCGGAGTCGTCGATAGAAAACGCCCGGACGTTTGCCAGCGACAGTGTTTCGGCGTGTTTTGGCGCGGTCAGCTCGGGAAAACCAGTGCCTTTTGGGAAGTTTTCAAACAAAAAGCGCTTGTAATGAAACTGGTAGGGCGAAGCGATAGCGCCGGAGCGCTGCAGCAAGTCAAGCGGCGCTGTATGCGTGTTTTTGGCAGCTTCAACAACCGCTTTGTACTCGCTGGTGTTTTTGTCGGGCTTGAACAAGATTTTGTACAGCTGCACACGAATCGGATCTGGGCACGTACCAGCTGCCAGCTCCGCGGCCCATGCGGTGATTTGCAAGGCGACCTGCTTCTTCTTCTCGATGGCTGCCAGCGCGAGCTGAAGTATTTCAAGCGGCGCTTTTTTAAATTTGCCCTTGCCGGCGCGCCGAAAATAGTGCGGCGCATCAAACAGCTTAAAAAGCGCGGCGCACTGTTGCTCCAGCGATGCGGGTCTGGACGCATCGGCGCTGAAGTAGTCGCGCGCCAAATCAGCAAAACCAAATTCGTCTTCACTGGCACACTCCCAGGCCAGCTCCAGGTCAATCTCCTGGCTCAGCTCTTGCGCAGCAGCAAACAGCTCGGCAGGTGCAGGTTTTTCAAACTTGACCAGCGCATTCGCAGTTTTGACTTTCACGCGCTTACCCGAGTCCAGCTCTACCTGCAGCGAGCTGTCGGTCTCCTGTAAAACGCGACCGGCCAAGTGCTTTCCGGCTTCTTCAAACAATACAAACAAAACGCAACCCCTAAATATGTTGGCACCAGTGTAATCAGGGGCTGCGTTTTATTTGCGTAAAAAAGGCTGGGAAGCTCGCGGATAATTAGGGATGGCCGCCGTATTTGACAAACCCTCCCTGCTAAAGCGTGCGACGCCGTTGATTAGCGGCTTTGATGGCTTGCTGGCTTTTGCCGTGTTCATGCTTGCGTGCGCAGGCTTGCTGATCATGTATTCCTCCGGGTATGACCACGGAAGCCGCTTTGTTGACCATGGCCGCAATATGCTGATTGCAGGGTTCATCATGTTTGTGGTGGCGCAAATCTCGCCACAGCGGCTGATGTCGCTGGCTGTGCCGCTGTATGTGGTGGGTGTAGGGCTGTTGATTGCCGTGGCAATTTTCGGTATTACCAAAAAAGGTGCACGCCGCTGGCTGAATGTCGGCGTGGTGATTCAGCCCAGTGAAATTTTAAAAATTGCCATGCCTTTGATGCTGGCGTGGTGGTTTCAAAAACGCGAAGGCCAGTTGCGCCCGCTTGATTTTTTGGTGGCTGGTGCCCTTTTGATCGTGCCGGTGGGCTTGATCATGAAGCAGCCCGACCTGGGCACCTCGCTTTTGGTGCTGGCGGCGGGTTTGGCGGTCATCTTTTTTGCCGGTTTGAGCTGGAAACTCATTGCGCCACCGGTGCTGGTGGGGCTGGTCGGCATGTTTTTACTGGTGTGGTTTGAACCGCAGCTGTGCGCCGACGGCATGCGCTGGCCCGTGTTGCACGACTACCAGCAGCAGCGCATTTGCACTCTGCTTGACCCGTCCCGGGACCCGCTGGGCAAGGGGTTTCACATTATTCAGGGCATGATCGCGATCGGCTCAGGGGGCTTGTTCGGCAAGGGGTTTATGGCGGGTACCCAGACGCATCTGGAATTTATTCCCGAGCGCACTACCGATTTTATTTTTGCGGCGTTTTCGGAAGAGTTTGGCCTGGTGGGCAACCTGTTGCTCATCGTTGCATTTATCTTTTTGATTCTGCGCGGGCTGGCTATCGCGATGGACGCGCCGACGCTGTTTTCAAGGTTATTGGCCAGCGCCCTGACCATGATTTTTTTCACCTACGCTTTTGTGAATATGGGCATGGTCAGCGGCATTTTGCCGGTTGTTGGCGTGCCTTTGCCGTTCATCAGCTACGGCGGCACGGCGATGGTCACTCTTGGCCTGGCGGTGGGCATGTTGATGTCCATTGCCAAGGCCAAGCGGCTGGTGCAGACATAGTTGGTAAAATAGACGGCTAGCGCAATAAATACGGGCGCAAGCAGCTATTTATTAAATAGCATCCTGAAGTTGTATCTGATTGTCTCGCTGTCCTACACAAACATCATCCGGGCTTAACCATTGCTTCATTTGTTGCACTTATCATGGTGCTGGCGCAATTGCATCTCTCAAACCACACGCCGCCACTACTTATGCCTCCTTTGACCGTCGTGTCTACCAATCTAGTTGAATTCAAAGACGTTTCGTTTTCATACGGCGTCGGTGTCGATGACCGCCTTATTTTGAGCAAGGTGACACTGGCAGTTCCCAGAGGCAAAGTCACCGCGCTGATGGGCGCATCGGGCGGCGGAAAAACCACCGTGCTCAGGATGATTGGCGGGCAGCAAAAGGCGACCAGCGGTGCCGTACTTTTTGACGGCCATGACGTCGGACACATGGGCCAGGCGGCGCTTTACCAGGCCCGCAGGCGCATGGGCATGCTGTTCCAGTTTGGGGCACTCTTTACCGATTTGAGTGTGTTTGACAACGTGGCGTTTCCCCTGCGCGAGCACACCGACCTGGCAGCTGATCTTGTCCGCGACATTGTGCTGATGAAGCTCAACGCAGTAGGGCTGCGCGGCGCACGGGATTTAATGCCCAGTGAAATTTCTGGCGGCATGGCACGCCGCGTTGCGCTTGCACGCGCGATTGCGCTGGACCCCGAACTCATCATGTACGACGAGCCCTTTGCCGGACTGGATCCTATATCGCTCGGAACCGCGGCCCAGTTGATTCGCCAGCTCAATGACACGCTTGGCATCACCAGCATTGTGGTGTCGCACGATCTGGAAGAAACCTTTCGCATCGCCGACAAAGTAATTATTTTGGCCAACGGCGGCATTGCCGCGCAGGGAACGCCGGATGAAGTGCGGCATTCCCAAGACCCGTTGGTGCACCAGTTCGTCAATGCGCTCAGCGAAGGCCCGGTGAAGTTTCACTACCCAGGACCAGATGTGGCAACCGATTTCGGTGGCGCAACTGACCCGCAAAAAAGAAAGCGCTCATGAGCGGCATCAAACCAGTCCGCAAAGCGAACCTGGTCGGCAACGTTGGCTTTGCAGTGCGCCAGCAGTTAAGCCATCTGGGCCACGCAGTGCGCTTGTTTGTCCGCTTGCTGGTCACCAGCGGCAGTGCGCTTGGCCGATTTGGATTGGTGCGCGACCAGATTTTGTTTTTAGGCAACTATTCGCTGGCGCTCATTGGCGTGTCTGGTTTGTTTGTCGGTTTCGTATTGGGCTTGCAGGGCTACTACACCTTGCAGCGCTATGGGTCATCAGAAGCGCTGGGCTTGTTGGTGGCGCTCAGTCTGGTGCGTGAATTGGGGCCGGTCATTACCGCGCTGCTGTTCGCTGGCCGCGCCGGTACGGCGTTAACGGCTGAAATTGGCCTGATGAAAGCGGGCGAGCAGCTGTCCGCCATGGAAATGATGGCGGTGGATCCTGTCCAGCGCATTTTGGCGCCACGTTTTTTGGGCGGCATTATTGCCATGCCCCTTTTGGCAGCGATGTTCAGCGCTGTTGGCGTGATTGGCGGATGGGTTGTCGGGGTGGTACTGATTGGTGTTGACGCAGGGTCATTCTGGAGCCAGATGCAGGGCGGAGTGGATGTATGGCGCGATGTCGGGAACGGCGTTATTAAAAGCTTCGTCTTTGGCATCACAGTGACTTTTGTAGCGTTGTACCAAGGATTTGAAGCGCACCCCACGCCCGAGGGGGTTTCACGGGCAACCACACGAACCGTGGTGATTGCCTCGCTGGCTGTGCTGGGGCTTGATTTTTTACTGACTACGCTGATGTTCAGTGTTTAACGTGCGCATACCCCTCGATTTAGCGAGACATGCCAAAATAAAACGCAATGGTGTCTGCCAGCGCACAACGCTGTACAGATTTTGAAAGACTAAAAAATGCAACGTTCAAAAAATGATTTATGGGTCGGTTTGTTTGTGTTGATCGGCGCAGCGGCAATTTTGTTTTTGGCGCTCAAGTCGGCAAATTTGCTGTCGTTGAATTTCGATACGGCATATAAAGTCACTGCCAAGTTCGACAACATAGGTGGGCTTAAGCCTCGCGCTGCTGTTAAAAGCGCAGGCGTCGTGATTGGGCGCGTAGAGAGCATTACATTTGACGACAAGTCTTATCAAGCCAGTGTTAATCTGGAAATGGAGAGCAAGTATGCTTTTCCGAAAGATTCGTCGCTCAAGATATTGACCAGTGGCTTGCTGGGTGAGCAATATATTGGCGTCGAGGCCGGTGGCAGTGAAAAAAACATGGCCGCTGGCGACATCATCAAGCAAACCCAATCGGCTGTGGTGCTGGAAAACCTGATCAGCCAATTCTTGTTCAGCAAAGCCGCCGATACCAAATCCCCGGAACCCTCCGCTTCAGCGCCGCCAGCGGCAGATAAAAAATGAATCCACGATTTTCGGTAACAAACCAGCTCTTCAGAAACCGCATGTACCTTCTGGTTGTAGGCGTTTTGCTCGGTCTGCTGCAAGGCTGCGCAAGCGGCCCCAACGCAAACCCTGCCGACCCGCTGGAGCCACTGAACCGAACTGTATTTCAGTTCAACGATGGGCTTGACCGCGCGATTTTCAAACCCGTAGCGACGGCTTATAAAAATGTCACTCCTGCCCCAGTGCGCGCTGGCGTGGGTAACTTTTTTGGCAATCTTCTGGATGTTCGAACGCTCATCAACAATGTTTTGCAGGCAAATCCACGAGAGGCGGTTGAAACGGTGATGCGTTTGGGCGTCAATACGGTTTTCGGCCTCGGTGGTCTGCTGGACGTTGCAAGCGAAATGCAGCTCGAACGACAGCCCCAGGACTTTGGCCAAACGTTGGGCGTTTGGGGTGTCGGTTCGGGGCCTTACCTGGTACTGCCGGTGCTGGGCTCATCTTCCGTCAGGGACGCCGTTGGCACCGTGGTGGAGGGCAGTACGGACGTAGTGACAAATCTGCCTGATGTGCCGAC
This sequence comes from Polaromonas sp., assembly GCA_031386895.1. Taxonomy (GTDB): domain Bacteria; phylum Pseudomonadota; class Gammaproteobacteria; order Burkholderiales; family Burkholderiaceae_C; genus Polaromonas. The sequence continues at coordinate 22,151 of JANNCT010000011.1, read as the reverse complement.
CCGCAACTCACTGACGGTGTTGCGCGTGGTCGATCTTCGGGCCGGTTTTTTGCAGGCCAGCGAACTGCTGGATTTAGCCTCGCTAGACCGATACGCCTTTGCAAGAGACGCTTACTTGCAGCGCAAGCGCGCGGGTGTTGCGGGCAGAGGCCCGGCGGTGGCACCTGAAGAGCGTTTTGATCTGCCAGAGGCGGGTCAAAAGCCGCCGCCCGCCAGAACGCTTGCGCCTACAAATCGTACGAACCCTGGCACCGCACCCAACTAACGTAGGTCGTCAGCGCATTTTCAGTTTGATACAAGCGCTGTGCACCCGTTTTAGGTCGGCGCGTTGTATACCCGTACGGGATTTATTCCTGGTCACTTTTTTTGAAAGATTCCTATGAGCAACAGCAGTTTTTTCACTTCTTTGACGAATCGCATGAGCAGTTTGATGCTTGGGCTGGTAATGACCGTTTCGAGCGGCGTGGTTAGCGCCGCTGACGAGGCACCCGACGCATTGATCAAACGCATTTCAACGGAAGTCATGGAAAGCATCAAGGCTGACAAGGGCGTCCAGGGTGGAGACATTTCCAAAATCAGCGCTCTGGTTGACACACAGATCATGCCTAACGTGAACTTCACGCGTATGACGGCTGCAGCGGTAGGCCGCAATTGGCGCCAGGCAACACCGGATCAGCAAAAGCGCCTGCAAGATGAGTTCAAGGCGCTGCTGGTGCGAACGTACTCTGGCGCTTTGTCGCAGGTTAAAGAGCAATCGATCAGCGTCAAGCCGTTGCGCGCGGCGGCTGCCGATACCGAAGTGGTTGTACGTACAGAAGTACTGGGCCGGGGTGATCCTGTTCAGCTTGACTACCGCATGGAGAAGGTCGGCACTGCCTGGAAAATCTACGACCTGAATGTATTGGGCGTGTGGATGGTTGAGACTTACCGCACACAGTTTGCGCAGGAAATCAACGCAAAAGGTGTGGATGGCCTGATTGCAGCACTGGCCGAGCGTAACAAGGTCAACTCGGCGAAAAAGCCCTGATTGCTTTCCTTTAACCACGAGTTGACCCCATGTTGAGCCTGCCTGTAAAACTCACGCACGACGATGCACAAGCGCTGGCCCTAAGCCTGAAAAGTCAGATTCGCGCGCAACCACACGACATAGTGGTGGGGGCGCAGCAACTCCGCGAGTTTGATTCTTCAGCATTGGCGGTCTTGCTGGCCTGTCGGCGTGAAGCCATCGCCGCTGGCAAGAAATTTTCTACCAGCCAGCTGCCCAGTACGCTGGTGCAACTTGCGGCGCTCTACGGGGTCGGGCAGTTGCTCGGCTCAGACCAATCGCCACAGCAAATTTGAGGCTCGGCGTTCCCTTCTCCAAGTCTTTTGGTAGCTCTTCCTCGATTGCTGGCGTTACCCTCGTAAAATAGGTGGCTAATGCCAGCTATTTCATTCCAGTCAGTCAGTAAAACCTACCCTCCCTCACGCAAACAGACGGGGCCCAGCGTCAAGGCTCTGGACGGCGTGACCTTTGACATCCAGCAGGGCGAATTTTTCGGCCTGCTGGGCCCAAATGGTGCAGGTAAAACCACTCTCATCAGTATTTTGGCGGGTCTGTCCACGGCCAGCCTGGGCAATGTCGTGGTGCACGGGCACGATGTCGTGACCGACTATGCCGCTGCACGCCGCGTTTTAGGTGTGGTGCCGCAAGAGCTGGTGTTTGATCCTTTTTTCACAGTGCGCGAAGCGCTGCGTATCCAGTCTGGTTACTTTGGCATCAAAGGCAACGACGCCTGGATTGACGAGCTGCTCAGCAGCCTCGGGTTGGCTGACAGAGCCAACGCCAACATGCGCCAGCTGTCAGGCGGCATGAAGCGCCGCGTTCTGGTTGCCCAGGCGCTGGTGCACAAGCCGCAGGTTATTGTGCTGGACGAGCCCACCGCTGGGGTTGACGTGGAGCTGCGGCAAACGCTGTGGCAATTCATTGCCAAGCTCAACAAACAAGGCAGCACGGTGCTGCTGACGACGCATTACCTGGAAGAAGCCGAAGCATTGTGCAGCCGTATTGCCATGCTCAAGCAGGGCAAGGTGGTTGCGTTGGCCAAGACATCCGAGCTTTTGAAGGCAGCATCGTCAAATGTGCTGAGGTTTAAAATTGATAGCGAACTACCGATTGAATTGAAGCGCCAGGCACGTATTACTGGCAGAATTGTGCAGTTTCCGGCGCACAACGCGAATGAGATTGAGCAGTATCTGGCAGCGGTTCGTCAGGCAGGGCTGCTAGCCGAGGACATTGAAATTCGCAAGGCTGACCTCGAAGACGTGTTCCTCGATGTCATGTCCGGTAAATCAGGAGTGGCGGCATGAACGGCATGCAGACCTTGCTCTACAAAGAAGTTTTACGCTTTTGGAAAGTTGGCTTTCAGACCGTGGGCGCGCCGGTGCTCACCGCGGTAATGTACATGCTGATTTTTGGCCATGTGCTTGATGGCCAGGTCAAGGTGTACGGCACAGTGAACTACACCGCTTTTTTGGTGCCCGGCCTTGTCATGATGAGCGTGCTGCAAAACGCATTTGCCAACAGCTCGTCTTCGCTGATTCAAAGCAAAATTATGGGCAGTCTGGTGTTTGTTTTGCTCACACCGCTGTCGCACTGGCACTGGTTTTTGGCGTATGTTGGTGCATCGGTGGCGCGTGGCTTGCTGGTGGGCGCAGGCGTGTTCGTGGTCACGGCATATTTTGGCCGTCCTGACTTTGTGTACCCATTGTGGATTGTGCTTTTTGCCATCCTGGGTGCGGCCATGCTGGGCGCGCTGGGCGTCATCGCCGGGTTGTGGTCGGACAAGTTTGAACAGATGGCGGCGTTTCAGAACTTCGTCATCATGCCCATGACGTTTTTAAGCGGCGTTTTTTACTCCATCCATTCACTGCCACCATTTTGGCAAACCGTGAGCCACTTGAATCCGTTTTTCTACATGATTGATGGCTTCAGGTACGGCTTTTTTGGCGTGAGCGATGTGTCGCCATGGCTGAGCCTGGGTATCGTGTCGGCTGCCTTGATCGTCGTCAGTGCAACTGCCGTGAACATGCTGCGCACCGGCTACAAAATCAGAAGCTAATCAATTTATTTATATGACCAGCGAAGAACTCCAAACCATCATCGCCAAAGGCCTGCCTTGCGAGCACATTGAGCTGTCTGGTGACGGCCAGCATTGGTACGCGACGATTGTCTCCAGCGCCTTTGAGGGCCAGCGCCTGATCCAGCGCCACCAGAAGGTGTATGCCACGCTGGGCGGCCGCATCCAAACCAACGAGGTGCATGCGTTGTCGATGAAGACCTATACGCCTGCTGAATGGGCGGCGGCTTCTTGAAACCTGCACTCACAACCGAATTCTCAGACCAAAGCCATGGACAAAATTCTCATCAAGGGCGGTAATGCGCTGAACGGCACTGTCACTATTTCAGGGGCAAAAAACGCGGCCCTGCCAGAGCTGTGCGCCGCGCTGCTGACAGCCGAAACTGTCAGACTTGAAAACGTACCTGGCTTGCAAGACGTGTCAACCATGCTCAAGCTGGTCCGCAATATGGGTGTTTCGGCTGATCGCGAGGCTTCGGATCCCAGCACGGTAGTGCTAAACGCAGGTGCGCTTAGTTCGCCTGAAGCGCCCTACGAGCTGGTTAAAACCATGCGCGCGTCCGTGCTGGCGCTGGGCCCGCTACTGGCGCGGTTTGGCGAAGCTACGGTGTCTTTGCCAGGGGGTTGCGCCATTGGTTCGCGCCCGGTTGATCAGCACATCAAGGGTCTGCAAGCCATGGGCGCTGATATCGTGGTGGAGCACGGCTACATGATTGCCAAGCTGCCGGCTGGCCGCACGCGCCTTAAGGGCTGCAGCATCACGACCGACATGGTGACCGTCACGGGTACTGAAAACTTTTTAATGGCTGCAACGCTGGCTGAAGGCGAGACCATCCTGGAGAACGCAGCCCAAGAACCCGAGATTGGCGATTTGGCTGAAATGCTCATCAAGATGGGTGCAAAAATTGAAGGCCACGGCACCCGGCGCATTCGTGTTCAAGGCGTTGAGCGCCTGCACGGCTGCACCCACCAGGTGGTGGCTGACCGGATTGAAGCAGGCACGTTTTTGTGTGCCGTGGCTGCTGCGGGTGGCGACGTGAAACTGCTCAATGGCCGCGCCGACCACCTCGATGCAGTCATCGACAAGCTGCGTGAAGCGGGCGCTACCATCACTGCCGGTGATGGATACATCCATGTGAAATCGCAAGGCAGGCTGAAGGCCCAGTCGTTTCGCACCACTGAATACCCCGGGTTCCCAACCGACATGCAGGCGCAATTTATGGCGCTCAATGCCGTATCTAAAGGGTCCGCCAGCGTCACCGAAACGATTTTTGAAAACCGCTTCATGCACGTCAATGAAATGGTGCGCCTGGGTGCAAAAATCCAGATTGAAGGCAAAGTAGCGATCATGGAAGGCGTTGAAAAGCTCTCCGGCGCAACCGTGATGGCAACGGACTTGCGTGCGTCGGCCAGTTTGGTGATTGCCGGGCTGGTAACTGACGGCGAGACGCTGATCGACCGCATCTACCACCTCGACAGAGGCTATGACCACATGGAAGCGAAGCTGCGCGGCTTGGGTGCGGACATAGAGCGAATCAAAGCATGATCACCATTGCACTGTCCAAGGGACGCATTTTTGACGACATCCAGCCGCTTCTCAAAAGCGCAGGCATTGTGGTGCTTGACGACCCTGAAAAGTCTCGCAAACTGATCTTGGACACCAACCAGCCAGATGTGCGCGTGCTGCTGGTGCGCGCCACCGACGTCCCGACTTACGTTCAATACGGCGGTGCGGACATGGGTGTGGTGGGCAAAGATACGCTGCTCGAATCGGACACGCAGGGCTTGTACCAGCCGCTTGATTTGCAAATTGCTAAATGCCGCATCAGCGTAGCGGTGCGTGAAGGGTTTGACTATTCAGCCGCCATGCGCCAGGGCTCACGCATGAAAGTTGCCACCAAATACGTAGCCATTGCGCGTGATTTTTTCGCGTCCAAAGGCGTGCACGTGGATTTGATCAAGCTCTACGGCAGCATGGAGCTTGCACCACTGACGGGCCTGGCCGATGCGATTGTTGATTTGGTCTCGACTGGCAATACCTTAAAGGCCAACCACCTGATTGAAGTCGAGCGCATCATGGACATCAGCTCGCATTTGGTGGTGAACCAGACCGCGCTAAAGCTCAAGCAAGCACCGATTCGCAGGATTGTTGATGCGTTTGCTGCGGCGGTCAACAAGTAGGGTAATACTTTTTACTATGAATTTAATAGCTTCTCCCGCCCGTATTTCAAGCGCTAGCGGCACTTTTGATGCCCAATTGAAGGCCCGCCTGCATTGGTCAGCGGATACCGACGCTGAAATTGAGCAGCGCGTGGCCAGCATTCTGGCCGACGTGCAAACGCGCGGTGATGCTGCGGTGCTGGAGTACACGGAGCGCTTTGATGGCTTGGCAGTTCCTTCAATGGCTGCACTCGAGTTGACGCAGGCTGAACTTAAAGCCGCATTCGACGCCATTCCAGCTGCCCAGCGCGATGCGCTTCAAGCGGCGGCTAAGCGCGTGCGCAGCTACCACGAGGCACAAAAGCAAGCCAACGGGCAAAGCTGGAGCTACCGCGATGAAGACGGCACGCTGCTGGGCCAAAAAGTCACTCCGCTTGACCGCGTAGGCATATATGTGCCGGGTGGCAAAGCTGCCTATCCGTCCTCGGTTCTGATGAACGCAATTCCTGCGCACGTAGCGGGCGTGGGTGAAATCATCATGGTCGTGCCCACGCCGAAAGGCGAGAAGAACGCGCTGGTGTTGGCGGCGGCGTATGTTGCTGGTGTCACCCGCGCCTTCACCATCGGCGGCGCGCAAGCTGTGGCCGCGCTGGCCTACGGCACGCAAACCGTGCCCAAGGTCGACAAAATCACCGGCCCTGGCAATGCCTATGTGGCCAGCGCCAAAAAGCGTGTTTTCGGCACTGTTGGCATCGACATGATCGCCGGGCCCTCCGAGATTTTGGTGATAGCCGACGGCACAACTCCAGCAGACTGGGTGGCGATGGACCTGTTCAGCCAGGCCGAACACGACGAGCTGGCGCAGAGCATTTTGCTATGCCCTGACGCGGCTTACATCGATGCCTTGCAAGAAGCGATTGACCGCCTGCTACCCACCATGCCGCGCGCTGAAATCATTGCCAAGTCGCTAACGGACCGCGGGGCGTTGATCTTGACCCGCAGCATGGAAGAAGCGTGCCACATCAGCAACAGCATTGCACCTGAGCATTTGGAAGTGAGTAGCCGCGACCCACACAAATGGGAGCCATTGCTCAAACATGCAGGCGCGATCTTCCTTGGCGCTTACACCAGCGAAAGTCTGGGTGACTACTGCGCCGGCCCCAACCACGTGCTGCCCACCAGCGGCACCGCCCGCTTTTCAAGCCCGCTGGGCGTGTACGACTTTCAAAAACGCAGCAGCATCATTGAAGTCAGCGAACAGGGCGCGCAGGTGCTGGGCAAGATTGCGGCTGAGCTGGCGTATGGCGAGGGGCTACAGGCGCATGCACGAGCGGCGGAGATGCGGCTGCGATAAGCGGGCTTTGCTTTATCTGATCAGCGTCATACCCGCGTACTTTGAGGAATTGACATCAAACGTGATGGTTTTCTCGCAGCCTGCGCCATTCGCTGAGCGTTCGATCAAACAGTCCGCAAAATCAGACTTACCAATTTTAAAAATACGCAGTGCCTGTTTCACCTGGTGTGCGCTTTCAATTTTCAACTGCTTGGCCCGAATCAAGCTGTCTAAAGCTTGCACCACCTGCGCGCGCGTCAGCTCATAACTGGTACCGAGTACCCAGGCGAGTTCAATGATGGATACAAGCGCGACATAGCCGCTATTTTCTACACCGTCCAAAGCTTCAATGATTTTTGTTGCTTTTGGCGACCGCTTTGCATCGTCCTGCATGATGTAGCGCACCAGCACATTAGCGTCTAGCCCAATCATCAGGCCGACGCGGCTTGCGTCGCAATCGCTCGGTTCATCTCTTCAACCGAAACAGCGCGCCTGGCTTTGCCAAACATGCCTTTGAGTTCAGTCACTGATCGGGTTGCCGCGACGAATTCGTATCGACCCGCTTCAATTTCCACAAACTCAACACGGTCACCCGTTTCCACATGCAAAGCCTGCCTGACGTGGGCCGGTATGGTGATCTGGCCCTTGGAGGAAATGGTTGCTGTGGTCACGCTTTAAATTTCCTGATTTGCTTTGCCTTGCTTCATGGCAAAGCGAACACCAAGTTAAGCCAAAAATGCAGCAGCGGTCGGATTTCTTCAAGGGTCTTCAGGTCAGGATTTGATGGGAGTTCATCTTTAATTTTTTTGCGGTTTTGCACACGAATTCCGTGCAACACGAAATTCGTGTATTATTTAAACCATGAAAAACGTCACCATCACCGTTGAAGAATCAGCGCTTGAATGGGCCCGAATCGAAGCTGCTAAGCGCAATACCAGTGTGTCGCGGCTGGTCGGTGAAATGCTGGTTGAAAAAATGCAGCGTGAAGATGCTTACGCGCGGGCTGAGCGGGAATGGCTGGCTGATGACGTGACTTTTACCTCTTCTGCGCAGCCCTACCCGCGCCGTGGCGAGATTTATGCAGAGCGCCATGCCGGAAATGCAACGCGTTTTCGTTGACACCTCGGTGCTCGTCCATGCCGACGATGCGGCGGACACCCAGCGCCGCCAGCAGGTGCGGGCCTGGCTGGCGCACTTGTGGGCCGCGCGGATGGGGCGGACCAGCACCCAGGTTTTGAATGAGTACTACGTGTACGTGACCCAGCGAATCCAGCCCGGCTTGCCGCAGGGCGATGCGCGTGCCAAGTTGCGACGCTACCAGCAGTGGCAGCCTTGGGTCACTGACCACCAAACGGTGGAATCTGCCTGGGGCCTGGAGGTGCGTTTGCAGCTCGAATACTGGCAAGCGCTGATGCTGGCATCAGCCATGCACAGCGGCTGCGATGCGGTGCTCAGTGATGCGCTGCCGCTGGAGCGCTATGACCACCTTGTGGTGATTAACCCTTTTGAAACGCCTCCCCCATCGTTGAAACTATGACTGAACAAACCAATACACCCATTCAGGCCCGCATCCGCCAGGACATCCAGTCAATGCACGCCTACGCCATTCAAGACTCGACAGGCATGGTCAAGCTGGATGCGATGGAAAACCCCCACCGGTTGCCGGCTGCGCTGCAAGCGCATTTGGGGCAGCGCCTCGGCGCGCTGGCGTTCAACCGCTACCCGGATGGCCGGGTAAACGACCTGCGCCAGGCTCTTGCTGGCTACGCGCAGATGCCTGAGGGCTTTGACATCATGCTAGGCAATGGGTCTGACGAGTTGATTTCCCTGCTGGCGCTGGCTTGTGATGTTCCCGGCGCCTCCATCTTGTCGCCACTGCCGGGCTTTGTGATGTACGCCATGAGCGCGCAGTTGCAAGGTCTGAAGTTCATTGGCGTGCCTTTGACTGCTGACTTTGAACTCGACGAAGCCGCCATGCTGGCTGCGATTGCCGAACACAAACCTGCCATCACTTACCTGGCCTACCCGAACAACCCCACCGCCAATTTGTGGGATGACGCGGCCATCGAGAACATCATCAACGCCGTGGGCAAGCAGGGCGGCCTGGTGGTGATGGACGAGGCTTACCAGCCGTTTGCCAGCAAAAGTTACATCAACCGCGTTGCCCAGCACAGCCACGTGTTGCTGATGCGCACGCTGAGCAAGTTCGGCCTGGCGGGTGTGCGGCTGGGCTACATGATGGGCCCGAAAGCGCTGATTGCCGAGATTGACAAAGTGCGCCCGCCGTACAACATCAGCATGCTGAACTGTGAATGCGCGTTGTTTGCGCTTGAAAATCAAGACGTGTTTAAGGCGCAGGCGCAGGATTTAATTGTGCAGCGCGCTATGCTTTTAGAAGCGCTGGGCAAAATGCCGGGAGTCAAATGCTGGAAAAGTGACGCCAACATGATCCTTGTTCGCGTGGCCGACAGCACTAAAACCTTCGGCGGCATGAAGGCCCAAGGCGTGCTGGTGAAAAACGTTTCTAAAATGCACCCATTGCTCGCCAATTGTTTGCGCCTGACGGTTGGCACTGCAGATGAAAATCTGCAAATGCTGGCGGCGCTCAAAAGCTCTTTATGACCACAACCCCAATTTCCATGTTTTCACCACGCATCGCTGAAGTCTCGCGCAACACCGCCGAAACCAAAATCACCGTCAAACTCAACCTCGACGGTACCGGCCAGTCCAAGCTGTCGACCGGCATTGGCTTTTTTGACCACATGCTCGACCAGATCGCGCGCCACGGCCTGATTGACCTCGACATTCATTGCGTAGGAGACCTGCACATTGACGGCCACCACACGGTAGAAGACGTGGGCATCACGCTTGGTCAAGCGGTTGCCAAGGCGGTGGGCGACAAAAAAGGCTTGCGCCGCTACGGCCACGCCTATGTGCCGCTGGATGAAGCGCTGAGCCGAGTAGTAATTGATTTTTCAGGCCGGCCGGGGCTGGACATGCACGTGCCGTTTAAAACCGAGCTGATCGGCACATTTGACAGCCAGCTGGCGTATGAATTTTTTCAGGGTTTTGTGAACCACGCGTTCGTCACGCTGCACATCGACAATCTGCGCGGAGAAAACTCGCACCACCAGGCTGAAACGGTGTTCAAAGCCTTTGCACGCGCGCTGCGTATGGCGCTGGAGATTGACCCGCGCGCGGCGAATGTCATTCCATCGACCAAAGGCTCACTCTAATCTAGCTGTCGCCTTCATATTGCTTAAAAAAGGCTGAAAACCCCTTTTTTCATGTATGTTTTAGGCCTCTAGCCCAATAAAAATGGGCGTAAGCAGCTTCTTATTTAATAGCACATAATTCCTCAATGATTTCATCCAAGACCGTCGCGGTGGTTGATTACGGTATGGGCAATCTGCGCTCGGTCTCGCAAGCCGTGCAGCATGTGGCTCAAGGCAGCGGGTTTGATGTGGTCATTACGTCAAAGCCTGAAGACGTGATGAACGCCGGGCGCATCGTGCTGCCAGGGCAGGGCGCTATTGCCGACTGTATGCGCGAGCTGCTGGAGTCTGGTTTGATGGAATCGGTGCTGCATGCGGCTGCCAACAAGCCACTGTTCGGCGTGTGCGTCGGTATGCAAATGCTGCTCACTCATAGCGCCGAAGGCGAGCGCGGCGATGGCGGCATGGGTACTGCCGGGCTCGACTTGATTCCAGGCGAGGTTCTTAAATTTGATCTGGCGGGCCAAATCCAGGCTGATGGCAGCCGGTATAAAGTCCCCCAAATGGGCTGGAACCAGGTTAGTCAGTCAGTACCCGCACACCCGCTGTGGGCCGGGGTGCCGGACGACTCTTACTTTTACTTCGTGCACAGCTTTTATGCCCGTCCGTCTGATGCACGCCACACTGCGGGCACTGCCGAATTTGGCGGACACTTCTGCGCAGCGATTGCACGTGATAATATTTTCGCGACCCAGTTTCATCCCGAAAAAAGCGCTGAACAAGGCTTGGCCCTCTACCGCAATTTTCTGAGCTGGAATCCTTAAACTCCGTTACCCCGCTTTTAACCGCCACATGCTACTTATTCCCGCGATTGACCTGAAAGACGGTCACTGCGTACGCCTGAAACAAGGCGACATGGACCAATCCACCGTCTTCAGTGAAGACCCGGCAGCCATGGCGCGAAACTGGGTCACCAAAGGCGCACGCCGGCTGCATTTGGTCGACCTGAACGGCGCATTTGCGGGCAAGCCGAAAAATGACGCGGCGATCAAAAAAATCCTTACTGAAGTCGGCCTGGAAATTGAAGTGCAGCTCGGCGGCGGTATCCGCGATCTGGACACCATTGAGCGATATCTGGATGCTGGCCTGCGCTACGTGATCATTGGCACGGCAGCCGTGAAAAACCCCGGTTTTTTGCAAGACGCCTGCACCGCATTTGGAGGTCACATCATCGTTGGGCTGGACGCTAAAGACGGCATGGTCGCCACCGACGGCTGGAGCAAAATCACCAGCCACAACGTGATTGATCTGGCCAAAAAGTTTCAAGACTTCGGCGTTGAGTCGGTCATCTACACAGACATTGGCCGTGACGGAATGCTCAGCGGCATCAATATGGAAGCGACCGTCAAGCTTGCGCAAGCTTTGACGATTCCGGTGATTGCTTCGGGCGGCTTGTCAAACATGGCCGACATTGAAGCGCTGTGCGCGGTGGAAGACGGCGGTGTGGAAGGCGTGATTTGCGGCCGCGCGATTTACAGCGGCGATCTGGATTTTGAAGCTGCGCAGGCGCGGGCTGATGAGCTGAATGGCTAGCTCCGTAGGCAAGCGCAATATTCCGCTTTGGGGCATTCTTGTAACTGTTGGAATTTGCCTTGCCGCAGTTGTAGCTTACGTGGCAATTCAATACGGCTTTTCTGCCATTCCGGGTTTTTTGCTCTTCTGCCTTGGATTGGCAGCAGTTCTCCCAATCATCGTATTTTTGTCCACGCTTTAACCCATGCTCGCCAAAAGAATCATTCCTTGTCTAGATGTCACCGGTGGCCGAGTCGTCAAGGGCGTTAACTTCACCCAGTTGCGCGATGCGGGCGACCCAGTCGAAATTGCTGCGCGCTACAACGACCAGGGTGCTGACGAGTTGACTTTTCTCGACATCACCGCCACCAGCGACGGCCGCGATTTGATTTTGCACATCATTGAAGCGGTGGCCAGCCAGGTCTTTATTCCGCTTACCGTTGGCGGCGGTGTCCGTACCGTCGATGACGTGCGGCGGCTGCTCAACGCCGGTGCTGACAAAACCAGTTTTAACTCCGCCGCAATTGCCAATCCGCAGGTCATTGAAGACGCATCTGCCAAATACGGCGCGCAGTGCATCGTGGTGGCCATTGATGCGAAGCGGCGTAATGAAGAAGACGCCAGGTCCCGCGGGCCCGGTTGGGACGTTTACAGCCACGGTGGCCGCAAGAACACCGGACTGGATGCTGTGGCCTGGGCCACCGAGATGGTGCAGCGCGGCGCTGGCGAAATTTTGCTGACCAGCATGGACCGCGACGGCACCAAATCAGGATTTGATTTGGCGCTGACCCGCGCAGTGAGCGACGCTGTAGGCGTGCCGGTCATTGCGTCCGGTGGTGTGGGCAGTTTGGAGCATTTGGCAGATGGCATTCAAATTGGCGGGGCAGACGCGGTGCTGGCAGCCAGTATTTTTCACTATGGTGAATTCACAGTGCAGCAAGCCAAGCGGTTCATGGCAGAGCGCCGAATTCCGGTCAGGCTTTAAATGCCCCGTCACAATACCCCCATGAACTGGCTTGAAACAATCAAATGGGACGAAAAGGGACTGGTTCCCGTCATTGCACAAGAGGCAAGTAGCGGTGATGTGCTCATGTTCGCGTGGATGAACCGCGAGGCTCTGCAAAAAACCGCTGAACTGGGCAGGGCGGTTTACTTCAGCCGATCGCGCGGCAAGCTGTGGTTCAAGGGTGAAGAGTCAGGCCATGTGCAAACCGTGCATGAGATTCGCGTCGATTGCGACAGCGATGTGGTGCTGCTGAAAGTTACACAGTCAGGCCATGAGCCGGGCATAGCTTGTCACACCGGCAGGCACAGCTGCTTTTTCAGTCTATTTAAAGATGGCCAATGGATAGTTACCGAGCCGGTCTTGAAAGATCCGACCAGCATCTATAAATGACTGATATGAATTCAACCGACAGCCTGAGCCGTCTGGCCCAAACCATCGAAAGCCGAAAACTGGCGAACGGCGGTGATGCGGATACAAGCTATGTGGCTCGTCTGCTTGCCAGAGCCCCTGATGCATTCTTGAAAAAAATCGGTGAGGAAGCGACCGAAGTGGTTATGGCAGCAAAAGATCTTGACCGGGATCCGACCAAACCAGAATTACGCGCCGATTTCGTAGGCGAAGTGGCTGATTTGTGGTTCCACTCGATGATCGCATTGGCGCATTACGGCCTGAGCCCCTCGGATGTCGTTGCCGAGCTTGAGCGCCGCGCAGGCACCAGCGGCATTGAAGAAAAAGCGCTGCGCAAAGCCGTGCTGCGTGAACAATCCAATGACTGACCGAGGAGTAAATATGACAGACGAAGTTGCTATCACTACCCCCGACGAAGGCCTCAAAACCTGGGGCTGGCTGAGCTATTTTCTGCATTTGATCGTGGCTGTCGCCGCAGTATTGCCGGGTGCCCAGGTGTCTGTGGTGTTGCTGGTTATCGCGTTGGTCATTGACCTGGTCAAGCGCGGCGATGCAGCCAACACATGGCAGGCATCTCACTTTAGCTGGCGTATTCGCACAGTTTTGTGGGCGGGTTTGCTTTACGCGGTGACAAGCTGGCTTTGGTTCCTGTTCATCATTCCGGGCTGGATTGCGTGGACCCTGATTTCCATCTGGTTTTTATATCGCATTGTGCTGGGCATGATGCGCATGAACGCCAACCGGGCGGTTGACTAAGCATGAGCGATCACGAGAACTGTTTGTTCTGCAAAATTATCGAACGCAAGATTCCCAGCCGAATCGTTTTTGAAGACGACGAGATCTTTGCCTTTCATGACATCAACCCTTGGGCACCGGTGCATTTTTTAATGGTGCCAAAACTGCATATTCCGTCAATCGCTCAGCTTGAATCGCAACACGCGGCACTAATTGGGCGCATGATGGTGCTCGCACCCAAGCTTGCGCTTGAACAGGGCTGCAAGCCTTATCCGGAAGGTGGATTTCGGCTGGTTACAAATACGGGCGCTGAAGGTGGGCAGGAGGTGCATCATCTGCATTTTCACGTCATGGGCGGGCCCCGGCCGTGGCTGCGCGGCTAGGGCGGGCAACAAGGTTCTTCGTAAACCCCACCACTTGACATGCAAGCCCTTTAGAATCAAGTCATCATCGGGAAATCTGCAAGCGGCGCATCAGCAACATTTCAGGAGTACATCATGGGTTCATTTTCTATTTGGCATTGGGCAATTGTTCTGTTGATCGTGGTGATGGTGTTTGGCACCAAGAAACTGCGCAACATGGGCGGCGACTTGGGCGGTGCCGTTAAAGGTTTTAAAGACGGCATGAAAGATGGCGGAACTACCGCTGCCGACGACAAGGCTGCAACCCAGGTTGCCAACGGCCAGGCGGTTGATAAAACAACGATTGACGTTGAAGCCAAACAAAAACTGTGAATCCCCACGTTTGTCGCTTCGGCTGCTGCTCAGCGGCCCATAACCCGCCATGATTGACTTAGGCGTATCGAAGATTGCATTGATTGGCGCTGTAGCGTTGATCGTGATTGGTCCTGAAAAGCTCCCGCGCCTGGCGCGCACCATCGGAACGCTGTTGGGTAAGGCCCAGCGGTATGTGGCCGACGTGAAGCAGGAAGTCAGCCGGTCGATGGAGCTCGATGAGCTCAAGAAGATGAAAGACACCGTCGAAGGTGCAGCGCGCGACGTTGAAAATTCGATTCAGACCAACGCCAGTGATTTTGAAAGATCGTGGTCTGAAACCACAGGCGATACAAGTTCAGTTTTGGCTGAGCCTGAAATGCCGCTTGAATACAAGCACCCCAAGAAGAAGTGGCGCCTGAAAACCGGCGCTACGCCGCAGTGGTACAAGGCGCGGTCAGGCACACGCACTCGGGCGCAGTCCGGTGCGGCGCGTGTTGCCCGTTTCAGGCCAGTCAAATCCAGTTAACACGCACCGCGCAGCTCCTGTGGCTTGCGCAGTGATTCCCCATAGATTCCATGTCCGACCCCTCAACTGAAAAGCCGGCAGAGCCGCCCAAGCCAGACGAACTGGCGGGCAGTGAGCAGCCGTTTGTGCACCACCTGATGGAGCTGCGCAACCGCATGATTTGGGCGGTGGTGGCGATTGGCATTGCAGCGGCAGGGCTTGCAATTTACCCTGGGCCCGGCGCTCTGTACGACTTGATGGCGGCGCCTTTGGTGGCCACTCTGCCAAAGGGTGCAACACTCATCGCAACCAACGTAATTTCGCCGTTCGTTGTGCCAATCAAAATCTTGTTCATGGCCGCGTTCATGATTGCGCTGCCAGTGGTGCTTTATCAGGTGTGGGCGTTTGTGGCGCCGGGGCTTTATTCACATGAGAAAAAACTGGTTATGCCGCTGGTGATTTCCAGCACGCTGCTGTTTTTTATTGGCGTGGCGTTTTGCTACTTTGTGGTGTTCGGCCAGGTGTTCGCGTTCATCCAGAGCTTTGCGCCCAAGTCCATTACCGCCGCGCCAGACATTGAAGAATATTTAAATTTCGTGCTTGGCATGTTTCTGGCGTTTGGCTTGGCGTTTGAGGTACCGATTGCGGTGATTTTGCTGGTGCGCATGGGCGTTTTAACGGTTGCACAGTTGCGCGAGTATCGGGGCTATTTTTGGGTCATCGCCGCTGTCGGTACCGCCCTGGTCACACCGCCTGACGCTGGCTCTATGCTGATGCTGCTCGGCGTGGTGGGTGGCTTGTATGAGGTCGGCATTCTTGCGGCGCAGCTTTTTATCAAAAGCACCAAGGCGCCCGCAAGCGATTCGGACACCGAGGCTGCAAAGTCTTAACGCCCGAGGTTGGCCAGCGCTTTTTATAAGCGTTTTATGCCTATAGCGCAATAAAAATGGGCGCAAGCAGCTACTAATTTAATAGCACGTTCTTGCTGTGTCAAATCATCTGCGTGGTCTTGCTGGCACCCATTTCACGGCGGTACCATTCATGAAAATGCTGCATGCCGTCTTCCATCGGGCTTTGGTAAGGCCCAAATTCGTTGTCGCCACGCAGCATCAGTGCTTTGCGGCCAGCGTCCATGCGCAGCGCAATCTCATCGTCTTCCACGCAGGTTTCCATGTATGCAGCTTGCTGTGCTTCAATAAATTCCCGCTCAAAAGCGCAAATTTCTTCCGGGTAGAAAAACTCCACTACGTTCAGTGTTTTGTCTGGTCCGCGCGGGTGCAGGGTTGAGACCACCAACACATGCGGGTACCACTCCACCATCACATGTGGGTAGTAGGTCAGCCAGATGGCGCCGTACTTTGGCGGTACGCCTTTTCGGTATTGCAGCACCACGTCGTGCCACTTTTTGTAGGTGTCTGTGCCCGGCTTGCCAAGCTTGTCTGACACGCCAACGGTTTGCACCGAATAACTCGGTTGTAGCTCCCACTGCAGGTCATGCGTCGTGACAAACGAGCCCAAGCCGGGGTGAAATGGGCCAACGTGGTAGTCCTCCAGGTACACCTCAATAAAGGTTTTCCAGTTGTAGTTGCATTCGTGCAGATGTACTTTGTCCAGTTGGTAGCCTGAAAAATCAAGGTCATGCGCCACGCCCAGCGCGGCCATCTCGCGAGCCACATCGCGCCCGGTATCCTCAAAAACCAGGCCATTCCAGGTCATAGTTTTATAGCGGTTCAGGTTCAGGCAAGGGTCAATTTCAAAGTGCGGCGCGCCAACCAGTTCGCCCGACGTGTTGTATGTCCAGCGGTGCAACGGGCAGACGATGTTTGCGCCGGTATTGCCGCGGCCCTGCAGCATGGTGGACTGGCGGTGGCGGCAAACGTTGGATATGAGTTCAATGCCCGCCGCATTGCGCACCAGCGCCCGGCCTTCACCTTCATGCGGCAGCGCATAAAAATCTCCCAGCTGCGGCACAGCCAGTTCGTGCCCCAAATACTTCGGCCCGCGTGCAAACAGTTTTTGCTGTTCCCGCTCATAGATTGCGGCATCGAAATAGCTTGAAATGGGGAGCTGGCTGGTCGCTTGCAGCAAGCGAAGGCTTAGATCAGACATGCAGGAGTGGCGGGCTGTGGCCGCGTGGGAGGAGAAGCCTGCGAGTTTACCCGTGCGGGTAGAAGCGGCAGGTAAATTCCCCGCTGTAAAGCTTTAAAATAAAAAGACAACTACTACCACCATGGCTAAATCCTCCACGACCGCAACTACCCCCATGCCAGCGACTTATGAGGCTGCGCTGCAAGAGCTTGAAAGCCTGATTTCAGGCCTGGAGTCAGGCCAGTTGCCACTTGACCAGTTGCTCACAGGTTACCAGCGCGGCGCTCAGCTGCTGGCTTTTTGCAAGGTCAAACTGGATGCGGTTGAAACCCAGATCAAAGTGCTGGAAGGCACTGAGCTCAAGCCTTGGGCGTAATGCCCGTCAAAGTGACCTCCCCATTTTCCTTCAACAAATCAGCTTTCTCGAACGTGATTGAATCCCCCGCTTTTCGCCTTGCCGATTGGAGTGCAGACCAGCGCAATGCTGTTGAACACGCGCTCAGCAACTGGGTGGCCAACCCGGTGACCGCACCAGGCCCTGCTGGCCTGGGCGATGCAATGCGCTATGCGGTGCTCGACGGTGGAAAACGACTGCGCCCACTTTTAGCTCTGGCTGCGTGCGAAGCGGTTGATGGCAACCGCGCCGCCGCAATGCGAGCCGCCTGCGCGGTTGAACTCATCCATGCGTACTCCCTGGTTCACGACGATATGCCGTGCATGGACGACGACCTGCTGCGCCGCGGCAAGCCCACCGTGCACGTTCAATTTGGCCAGGCGCAGGCCCTGTTGGCGGGCGATGCCCTGCAGGCCCTTGCGTTCGAAGTGCTTACGCCCGAAGACGGCTCGGTTGACGCCGCTTTGCAGGCGCGTCTTTGCCGGGTATTGGCACATGCCGCTGGCTTCAATGGCATGGCGGGCGGCCAGGCCATCGATCTGGCTAGTGTTGGCCGGCCGCTTGATTCCGCGCAGTTGCACCAGATGCACCGGCTCAAAACCGGTGCCTTGCTGCAAGCCAGCGTATTGATGGGCGCCAATTGCGGTAGTCCATCGCCGCACGCACTGGCAGGGCTTGGCGAGTACGGGGCTGCTGTTGGGCTGGCGTTTCAGGTGGTTGATGATGTGCTGGATGTCATTTCTGACTCAGCTACTTTGGGTAAGACTGCGGGTAAAGACGCTGCGCAATCCAAGCCAACTTTCGTATCCATCATGGGTCTGGAAGGATCGCAGGCCTATGCGCAGCAGCTGCTTGCCAAGGCCATCGGCAGCCTTGACACTTTGGGGTCAGACAGTCAGGGGGCTACAGCGGCGTTGCGGTCGCTGGCTGATATGCTGGTGAATCGGCAACATTGAGCTTTTCAGCCACCAAGTTTTGCGGCCTTCGGCACTTGATCTACTTGAATTAAAACCACGATGACTCCATTGCTAGACACCATTGAAAGCCCTGCAGATTTGCGCAAGCTGAGCCGGGCGCAACTCAAACCTCTGGCCGACGAGCTGCGTGCCTATTTGCTCGACACCGTCTCGAAAACCGGCGGGCATTTGAGTTCCAATTTGGGCACCGTTGAGCTGACGGTGGCGCTGCACTATGTCTTCAATACCCCCGAAGACCGCCTGGTGTGGGACGTGGGCCATCAAACCTACCCGCACAAAATCCTTACAGGCAGACGCGGCCGCATGGGCACATTGCGCCAGTTTGGTGGCCTGTCCGGCTTTCCACGCCGCGACGAAAGCGTCTATGACACCTTCGGCACAGCGCATTCGTCAACGTCGATTTCTGCTGCGCTGGGCATGGCGATGGCCGCCAGACAAAAAGGCGAAGACCGCAATTCAATAGCCATCATTGGCGATGGCGCGATGAGCGCAGGCATGGCATTCGAGGCCATGAACAACGCCGGTGTGCAAGACAACTCAAAACTGCTGGTGGTGCTCAACGACAACGACATGAGTATTTCACCGCCAGTGGGCGCGCTTAATCGCTACCTGGCGCAGCTGATGAGCGGCCGGTTTTATGCATCGGCGCGCAGTGTTGGCAAGCAAGTGCTGGGTATCGCCCCACCGTTGCTAGAGCTGGTCAAACGCCTGGAGACACATGCAAAGGGCATGGTGGTGCCTGCCACCATGTTTGAAAATTTCGGCTTTAACTACATTGGACCGATTGACGGGCATGATCTTGAGTCTTTGATTCCGACGCTGGAAAACATCAAGCAACTGATGAAAACCAGTCACAGCCCGCAGTTTTTGCATGTGGTCACCAAAAAAGGCCAGGGTTACGGGCTGGCTGAAGTCGACCCGATTGCCTACCACGGCCCCGGCAAGTTTGACCCGGCCATTGGACTGCAAAAGTCCACGGTGGTGCCAAAGCAAACCTTCACCCAGGTGTTTGGCACCTGGCTGTGCGACATGGCCGAGCACGATAAACGCCTGGTTGGAATTACGCCCGCCATGCGCGAAGGCTCGGGCATGGTTGAATTTCACAAGCGATTTCCTGAGCGGTACCACGACGTAGGCATTGCGGAGCAGCACGCGATTACATTTGCGGCCGGAATGGCCTGCGAAGGACTCAAACCTGTGGTGGCGATTTACTCTACGTTTTTACAGCGCGGATACGACCAGCTGGTGCATGACGTCGCGCTGCAAAACTTACCGGTGGTGTTTGCGCTTGACCGCGCGGGACTGGTTGGCGCGGACGGTGCCACCCACGCGGGCGCGTACGACATCGGCTATTTGCGCTGCATCCCCAACATGAGCATTGCCTGCCCGGCAGACGAGCGCGAGTGCCGCATGTTGCTCAGCAGCGCGTTTGAGCAAGACCATCCGGTTGCGGTGCGTTACCCGCGCGGCGCAGGTGCAGGTGTCGCCCCCGAACCTGGGTTGCAGTCTTTGCCGTTTGCAAAAGGCGAAATCCGGCGGGCCGGTTCTGGCGTGGCAATTTTGGCTTTTGGAACGCTGCTGTATCCCGCGCTGCAAGCCGCCGAAAACTTGGGCGCTACGGTGGTCAATATGCGCTGGGCCAAGCCGCTGGATGTTGAACTGCTGTTGAAAATAGCGGTAAGCCACGATGCATTGGTCACGGTAGAAGAGGGCGCCATCATGGGCGGTGCGGGCAGTGCAGTCACTGAAGCTCTGCATGCTGCTGGTGTGAACAAACCGGTGCTGCATCTTGGCTTGAAAGACGAGTTTATCGAGCACGGCGATCCAGCGAAGCTCTTGGGTTTGCAGGGGCTGGACGCCGCAGGTATTGAGGCAGCAGTTCTCGCGCGCTTTTCCAGTTTTACCAGGGCAGCAGAGTTGGCCAGACCCAGCCTCAAATCCGTTGCCTGATCCGGTCCTGTTTTGCGCTAAAACTACGGGTAAAAACCGGGTAAATAACAGTGAACCTCTGACAAAATACCGGTGCCGGTTAAAGAGCTGAGGTTTCTGTTCGAGACCTTTGGCTGCGACTCGGTAAATCAACGCAGAGTCGCAATACTGGTAATCTGGATAACCCTTTTGGAGAGAATCAATGGATCGTCGTTCCCTAATTAAAAATGCCGGTATTGCCGGTGTGCTGGCTGCTGGCGTCGCACCTGCGGTGCACGCGCAGGCAGCTGTTCGCTGGCGTCTGTCGTCGAGCTTTCCCAAAGCGCTTGACACCATTTACGGCGCAGCTGAAGTGTTCGCAGCCAAAGTCAAAGCCATGTCGGGCGGCAAGTTTGAAATCTCAACCCACGCTGGTGGCGAGATCACCCCACCGTTTGGTGTGGTGGATGCCGTGCAGCAAGGCTCCGTTGAATGTGCGCACACTGCACCGTACTATTTCTTTGGCAAGAACGAAGCTTTTGCCCTCGGTTGCGCCATTCCGTTTGGCTTGAACAGCCGCCAGATGACCGCCTGGATGTACCAAGGCAACGGTTTGAAGTTGATGCACGAGTTCTACGCCAAATACAGCATGACCAGCTTCCCAATGGGCAACACGGGCGCGCAAATGGGTGGTTGGTACCGTAAAGAAATCAAATCTGTAGCCGACATCAAGGGCATGAAAATGCGCATTGGTGGTTTTGCAGGCAAGGTGTTTGAGCCGATGGGTGGCGTACCGCAAAACATTCCTGGCGGCGAGATTTACACCGCTCTGGAAAAAGGCACGATTGATGCCGCTGAGTGGGTTGGTCCATACGACGATCAAAAGCTTGGCTTTAACAAGGTCGCACCGTTTTACTACTACCCAGGCTGGTGGGAGGGCGGCCCACAGCTTGACTTGCTCATCAACCAGAAAGCGTTTGACGCGCTCTCGCCAGAGAACAAGGCAATTGTTGAAGCAGCTTCCGCGTACGCGCACGTCGACATGCAGGCCAAGTACGATGCACGCAACCCGGCTGCGCTGAAGCAACTGGTCGGCGCTGGCACCAAGCTGCGTCCGTTCCCGAACGACGTGATGGCTCTGGCTTTCAAAACAGCGCAAGCGCTGTACAGCGACTTGTCTGCCAAGAACCCTGAATGGAACAAGATTTACGCGGACTATTCCAAGTTTCGCGCTGACTCCAACCTTTGGTTCCGCTTTACTGAAGCGCGTTTCGACAGCTTTATGCAAGCGCAAAAGCTGTAATCAACAGCAGCTCTCAGGCGAAAACAAAAAACCGCGCTACGGCGCGGTTTTTTGTTTTTAAAGCACAATTGAAAATGTCTTAGCGTCGTGTACGCAGCGCTTTGAGCTCGCTCTCCATCCGCTCAAACTCAGCCAGCATGGCAGGAGATGACGCGTAAAAAATCGCCAGTTTGCCCGCATACGTTTTGGTGTACAAGCGCGGCGCGATAAGCCACTCCAAACCGCGCATGCGAATTAACTTCACATACGCAAGCTGGCGCAGCTCCGCGCGTTTGTGCCACACCCACGTCTGCTCTAACGTGGTGTTGTCGAGGGTGGTTTTGCCGTTAAAGATGTACCAGCCGGTATAGACCATGAGGCACAAGGCTGCTAACAGCCAGCCACTGGAGCTGAGTGTTAACGCTATCGTTCCGTTCGACCACAATTGCCAGCCCCATACCAGCGCCGGTGCAATCAGCGCCGCTGCCAGAACTTTGAAGGGAGTTGAAAATGCGCTGGACTCAATCCGCCCGCCAGCGGGCGTGAAGGCAAATAGCTCGGGACTGCTCATGCCCTTGCGAGCCCGCCCACCTTCGAGCTTTTACTTCTTGAACAGGTCATCAATTTTTTTCTGCTCATCGGCGGCGGCTTTGTCTGCAGCCTTGTCTGCCTCAGCGCCCGTCAATGGTTCGGTCGGGACCGCTGGTGCGGGCAGCTCGCCTGGCTTGAGAAC
>JANNCT010000003.1:0-4690 GCA_031386895.1 Polaromonas sp. | reverse complement strand
CCTGTTCATCACACTGGTTGAAGAGCGCTGCGCTGGTCATGGCTTGGGCTTGGCCACACCGCGCGAACATGCCCAGCGCGGCTCGCAGGTTTGCTTGACGAGGCAGGATGGTGCTTATGCCGTCGTGCAGGCACTGATCGCACGCGGCGTGATTGGTGACTTCAGGTCTGGCGATGGCGCTGCACATCTTGACATCCTGCGCTTTGGCTTCACCCCGCTCTACACCAGTTTTGAAGACGTGTGGCATGCAGTTGAGCATCTGCGCCAGGTGCTGGTTTCAGGCGAATGGCAACAAAGTGAGTTCAATCAAAAAAGTGCTGTGACCTGAATTACGTCAATCATCATGTCAACCAAGCACCCGGCCCCCGACAACGCCAACGAAGGCGGTGGCTGCCCGCTCAGCGGCTCGGCTACAAGCCCAGCAGACATCGTGCACAGCGAAGGCGCGCAACTCGACTTCAGCAAGTCGATGACCTACGGCGACTATTTGCACCTGGATGAACTGCTGGGCGCACAAAAGCCCCTGTCACCCGACCACAACGAAATGCTGTTCATCATCCAGCACCAAACCAGCGAGCTGTGGATGAAGCTGATGCTGCATGAGCTGCGTGCGGCGATTGCCGATGTAGCCAAAGACGAACTCAGCGACGCATTCAAAAAACTCGCCCGCGTCAGCAAAATCATGGAGCAACTCGTTCACGCATGGGACGTGCTGGCCACCATGACGCCGCCCGAATACAGCGCCATTCGGCCCTATCTGGCTAATTCGAGCGGCTTTCAAAGCGCGCAGTACCGCTGCATTGAATTTGCACTCGGCAACAAAAACGCCGCCATGCTCAAACCCCATGCGCACCGGCCCGATTTGCTGGCGCAGGTACAAGCCGCATTCGTTGCGCCATCGTTGTACGACGAAGCACTGCGCTTGCTGGCCAGGCGCGGCTTGCCAGTCCCCACCAGCCACACGCAGCGCGACTGGACACAAGGTTACGTCGAAAGTGATGAAGTCGAACAAGCCTGGCTGGTGGCCTACCGCAACCCCAAAGCGCACTTTGATTTGTACCAACTAGGCGAGGAACTGACAGATCTGGAAGACGCCTTCCGGCTATGGCGCTTTCGCCACGTGACGACGGTTGAGCGCGTCATCGGCATTAAACGCGGCACCGGCGGCACAGGCGGCGTCAGCTACCTGCGCAAAATGCTTGATGTGGTGCTATTCCCTGAAATCTGGAAGTTGAGGACGGCTTTGTAGGTGGTTTAAGGTTATTTTTGGCTATTTTTAAGTGTCTAGTTGGCCTCCAGGCCAATTAATACGGGCGCGAGCAGCTATTTTTAAAATAGCAAAATTAACGCCTTCTGGCGATACCCATACAACCACGGCAAGTCCAGCAACCGTTCGCGCATTAACTTCATTGCCAGATCACGGCCCCAGCGCATGGGCCCGGTCGCATGAAAAATCTGGCCGTTACGCAGGGCTGTCGCTTGTACGCGGGCGTTGCGCTGCCAGCGGTTAGCGGCGTAATGCTGCAGCGCGGCTGGAGCGTCTACTGGTTTTACCGCGCCAAGTAACGAACCCAGCTCAGCAACATCTTCAATGGCCATACCCGCGCCCTGCGCCAGGTAAGGCCGCATGGGGTGCGCGGCATCGCCTAGCAACGCCACGCGGCCTTGCGCGTGCTGGTGTGCGCCCTGCATGGGTGGGCGGTCGTGCATGACCCACAGGCGCCAGGCGGGCGCAGCTTTCACCATGTCTTGCAATTGGGGGCAGGCATCCGTGAGATGAATGCCTAAGTCCGCTGCATTGGCCGTGTGGTCCCAATTTTCAAAATCACCGGGTACATCACCGTGCACAAACGCCACGACGTTGAGCCACTCGCCACCGCGCACTGGGTACTGTACGGCGTGCATCTTGGGGCCCAGCCAGGCAGTGACGCTCTGGCTGCGCAGCCGCTCGGGCAGATCGGCTTGCTTGATCAATGCGCGGTAGGCCAGGTGACCCGTTCGGCGCGGTGCACCGTCACCCAACAACTGCTGGCGCGTATTGCTCCACAAGCCATCAGCGCCGACCAACACGTCAAAGTCTTGCGTGCCAAAGCATGTCTGCACAGAAACCATTTGCGGTGTTTGCTGAAAACTTTGCACTGCGCAATCGGTGTGCAACACCGCCGCCGTTTGCTGCACAGCGCCAAGCAGCACGGCAGGCAAGTCCGCGCGGTGCAGCGTCAGGTAAGGCGCGCCGTAGCGCGCTGCCATCGTTTCGCCCAAACGCAGCTCGCCCATCACGCCGCCCGTGGTGGCGCTGCGTACCTGCAAGCGATCAGGCGCAGTTGCTACCCGGCGCACGGCTTCAAGCAGACCCCAGCCTTGCAGAATGCGGGTTACGTTGGGGCCAAGCTGGATGCCCGCGCCAATTTCACTGAAGGCTGTGGCTTTTTCAAACAACGCAACTTGCTGGCCCGCGCGCGCCAAGCCCAGTGCAGCCGCCAGCCCGCCTATGCCGCCACCGGCAATCGCTACGCTTAAACCCATACGAAGCTAAGCGGCCAGCAACTGGCGCAGCACATACGGCAAAATGCCGCCGCTTCGGTAGTAGTCGACCTCGATCGGGGTGTCTACCCGCAGCGTGACGATGACTTCTTGCAAGGTCCTGTCAGCGCGGGTGATGCGCAGAGTGGCATCGCTTTGGGGTTTAAGTTGTGGGTGTGGAATGACGTCAATAACTTCATTGCCCGTCAGGCCCAATGTTTGCCACGACTCGCCGGCCTTGAACTGCAGCGGCAGCACGCCCATACCGACCAGGTTGCTGCGGTGAATGCGCTCAAAACTGCGCGCCACCATGGCTTTGATGCCCAGAAGCTGCGTGCCCTTGGCAGCCCAGTCGCGTGATGATCCGGTGCCGTATTCTTCACCGGCAAAAATCACGGTGGGCGTGCCTTCGGCCATGTAGCGCATGGCGGCGTCGTAGATGAACATTTTTGCAGGCGCGGCCAGGGTGCCTTGCAGCGTTTTATGCTGGAACAGCGTCACCCCGCCCTCTTCGCGGGAGCCTTCGGCGTCTGCCGGAATCATCAAATTTTTAATCCGCACATTGGCAAAGGTGCCGCGCATCATCACGTCGTGGTTGCCACGCCGCGCGCCGTAGCTGTTGAAGTCGGCCTTGAGCACGCCATGCGCCTGCAGCCACTGACCAGCGGGCGACGATGCCTTGATCGACCCGGCAGGCGAGATGTGGTCAGTGGTAATGGAGTCACCAAACAGCGCCATGATGCGGGCGTTTTTGACACTGAAGTTGCCCACAACAGCGCCATTTTCAGCATCATTTAGGGCTGTAGCCCAATTTTTATGGGCGCTGGCAGCTTCTATTTCAATAGCAAAGTCTTTGAAGAAAGGCGGCTCGGCGATGTAAGTGCTTTGCGGCCAGGTGTAGCTGTTACCCGTCACACCCTTGATTTTTTCCCACAGCTTGCCGGGCTCGGTTTTCACCTTGGCGTAGTTGGCGCGAAATGCTTTGCCATTCATGGCGTACTTCATCAGCGCGTTGATCTCGTCGCTGGTCGGCCAGATGTCGCCCAGGTAAACGTCCTTGCCTTTGTGGCCCTTGCCGACCGGCTCGGTCATCAAATCGCGCATGACGGTACCTGCAATCGCATACGCCACCACCAGCGGCGGGCTGGCTAGAAAGTTGGCCTTCAGGTTGGGATGGATACGCGCTTCAAAATTGCGGTTGCCTGACAGCACGGCGGCGCAGACCAGGTCGCTTTTGGTGATGGCTTCGTTGATCTCGGGCGTCAAATCACCCGCGTTGCCAATGCAGGTAGTGCAGCCGTAGCCCGCCAGCGCAAAGCCGAGTTTTTCAAGGTACGGGAGCAAACCCGTCTCGGTTAAATATTCAGTCACGATGCGTGAGCCTGGGGCCAGCGAGGTCTTGATGTGCGGCTGTACTTTCAGGCCCGCATGCACGGCTTTTTTTGCCAGCAAACCTGCGGCCAGCAGCACACTGGGGTTTGACGTGTTGGTGCAACTGGTGATCGCCGCAATCAGCACATCGCCATTGCCGATGGTGATGCCTGCTGGCTTCGATGGAGACAGCACAGCATCGGTATGGGCGCTTGCAAGGGTCGGGCGGCTGCCTTCCATTTCGGCCACCATGCGTGGCGCGCCCAAAGCAGTGGGCGGCGCGCCGGGCACGGTGTCGGCCCTGGCGCTGTCGGTGTGCTCCAGCAAGTGCCGCGTAGCCAGCATGGCGGCCGGTTGGTTAAAGCCGTTTTCAGAAATCGGCTGGCTGTAGAGCGATGCAAACTGGGCCGCCACATGGCCCAGCTCAATGCGGTCTTGCGGGCGCTTTGGCCCGGCCAGGCTGGGCGTGACATCACCCAGGTTAAGTTGCACGACTTGCGAATAATCAATATCGCCTGCCTTCGCAACGCCAAACAAGCCTTGCGCCTTGAAGTAGGCTGCAAATGCTTCTATCTCAGCGGTGGTGCGGCCCGTGCCTTCAAAATAATCGAGCGTCTTTTCATCAACCGGAAAAAACCCCATCGTTGCGCCATACTCAGGCGCCATGTTGCCGATGGTGGCGCGGTCGGGCAGGCTCAGTGTGCGGGTGCCTTCGCCAAAAAATTCGACGAACTTGCCGACTACTTTTTCTTTACGCAGCTGCTCGGTCACGCGCAGCACCAGGTCGGTTGCGGTC
>JANNCT010000001.1:0-21276 GCA_031386895.1 Polaromonas sp. | reverse complement strand
GGTATAACCGGGCTCGGCTGCATTCGACGCTGGCCTATATAAGCCCGGTGCAGTTCGAGCAAAACTGGCTTGTCACTCAGCCCAAGCAAGCCAACTCATGATCTCGGTTATGGGATACGGATTCAACGGGCAAGGTCAGACCGGACTCTGCAGCAGTTTTGTGAATAGGTGAGATTGAGTGATGAACATCAGCGGTCATCAAAGTCTGCAGCACTTCACGGCAAATAACCGAATGGCGAAGCGCATGAAAACTGACGCTCGAATCCCCAGTTGCCGATCGAAGAATCTGATTCAATAGGCGCTGGCATGCCCCCAACTTGTAGCCTTTTTGCGGCTGATGTGGATCGCCGAACAGCAAATCGCCGGATTCAGCACTTTCACTGTAGCGCCGCTGCAACCAAGCTTCTATGAAGATGCGGTGTTCTGCGTTGCTGAAGTTAAGTATTCTTCTTGCCGATTCGCTTTTGCCCTGATGATGGCTTCGTCGCGGGGCGATTTGCAGCAATAAGTCATCGCCATACTTTTGAAGACTCGAAAGACGAAGCGAACGTATTTCGCCAATTCTCATTTTGTTATCGGCGCCGAGGGCAAGCATTACCGCCATCATTTGCCTTAAGCGCGGATCCAGTCCAAAGTTAGTAATTAAATCGAAAGCGCGCGCGATTTCATGAGGCCAAACGACATTGGCAACCGGTGGCGAAATTTCTGCCGCGCCCACAAATAGCCAAGGCGAAGGATCAAGGCCGAATTCGCTAACTAAAAAAAAGTGAAACGAAGCCAAAGCGCAGCGCGCTTCGTTGCTGAGGTAATCGGCAGCAAGCAAATCCTTAAACAGTCCCTCCCAGGCACCTTGATCTAGTTCTGACGGGGCAATAGACAAACGATTGAGCGCGCTGTGCACGGACTCAACTATCGCGTGTACGTAGCGCGCGATGGTGCTGACTTTTGGATTCCTGAGCCGCACACTTCCGCTTTCAAGTAAGAAAAGAACCCACGCCAGCAGAAGCGCATCGACTGGGGATCCGTTTCGCTTCATAGTTGTGCATACAGATCCAAGGCGCTGCCGAACTTTGTCTCGCGCCAAATAGTCGGCTGATCGAATGCCATCAACCCCAGACGTTACAGAGACAAGTGTTTTAAGGGCTTGCACGATCCATCGACTGTGTGAAGTGGGCCGTGCGTCATCAAACGCTTTCTCGATTGCCAGATCTTTGGCCTCTGCCAAGGGATCATGAGTAGTGGTGGCTTCACTGTTTGCCTGTTCGTGTACCCGCCTACCGGATCTTCGGTCATGTACTGAGTCTGGCAGCAGACTCAGCGAGAGCTGACCCGAAAGATAAGCGTAGCAAGCCATTGGGCAATGTAAATACAACCATGCAGACGCATCGTGCAGGGCCTGCGTCAGCAGCTCTGACTTCGGCAGTTTGTTTGCACCTGGATAAAACCGGTGCAACGTATCCTTGAATTTCTTTAGCTCCTCGCCCCAGTTGAACTGAACAAGATTGCTCCTATCGATTTTGGCTAAGGCCAATGCCGTCATAGCCGAAAGATTGCGACGGCCTACGACGTCGTTCGACATCCATGAGGCCTGTAGGTCATCGTTTCGACGGATCACAAACGGAAGGGCTGAAAGACAAGCCAATAAATCTGACTCTTTGGCAAAGCCTTCAAATGCCAACACCGCGGCAATCGTCAACTGCGGCGGCGACAGGGCGGTTACAGCGTCACTTAGTGTCCATTTAATGAAGCACTCAAAACGAGCTGCTGCTGCTGGAGACTCATGTGTCGGCCGTATCAACATTCCGGCGGCCGATGAAACCAATACCGTTGGCGCTGAGAGCTTCTTGCTGCGTTTAACGCCTAGCAGCATTATTGGGGTTGATTCGGCATTCGATGAGCCCATATTAAAGAGTCCTCGCAATGCCGTGCAGTGGCCGCAGACCGAGGTCCAACGCAATGCGGTCAAGCGCCGAGGCAACTCGACTTAGCCAAACTTGTTGAATGACTGTTGAAGCAGCAGCAGATGCTGAAGTTCCATCGACGTGGTGCCTCAACCACCACTGAACATACTCAAAAGGCACGTCATGCTTTGCTAGCAGACCAGGCATCATGTGACGGCTGAAGTCGTGATTAAGCGACTTTCCCTCGCCGTAGAACAAAGACTTTGTGCTTAACGAGTCCGGTGCTCCATCCTTATTAATTATAAAAAGCAGGTTGACGTTGTCACTGCGCAAAATAGCTTGAATCCTTTCGCGAACCGGGTGCGCTGTTTTGAAGTTGAGCTTCGCCAATCTTCGATCAAGGGCGTTAAGGTGAGCTTGCCATAGTTGTATTTGCACCAACAGCGTATTTGGAATTGGAAGCGGCGTCAGCCCTCGTGTTGGCCCAATCAACTTGTCGCCATGTTGTCCGAATAGGCAACTAGCCCCCCCAAGTGCTGGCACAGAATTCGACTCTGGATCGATTGCGACCGCCGACCAGAATCGTCATCAATAATCCCACATACGCTGCGTAAGTATTGTGGTGACGGGCTAGTGAATCAAAGCTATAGCGTTTACCTGCGCGCAACAAGTCTGCTGCGCTGCGAAGCTCGTCAGTGATTTCTTTCACCCAATTCAGTTGCGGCGTGACTCGGGAACCAAATGCCGTGCCTTCAACATTTGTATCTGGTACGCAAGGACCCCAGTTCAGAGCACTGGAGACCGCATCGCATCCTCGCCATATATCGGAGCGCTGCTTAACTAGGTAATGGTGATCCGACTTGCTGATCAGGTGAAGAGAAAGGGTTGTGTATGCAGCGGTGTCACGCGATACGCCGGCGTGAAGCGCTGCACCTCCACGTGAAGCAATAAATCTCGCAACCGATGATCGAATCGCAGTTTCAGTTGGAGCGCCCGGCAAAGTCGATCTGCTTATCTGATCTGATTCGTGAGCCAGATCCTCGACTGTCTCAAGGCCAGGGTTGGCTGCGCAGGCTTCGAAAACCAAGTTACCGACAATTAGCGGAAGAGGCCTGATCAGAAGCAACGCGGTAGGAATATGACGAACAGTCCTTTTTTTGGACAGGGCCGGTAAAACGTCCGCCAAGTTAACGTAGACACATTTGTCGCCCGGATTAATCCATGCAACGGCAGAGCATTGCGTGCCAAAAACAAACGGAACCTTCAATGCCAGCTCCCACGGCAAACCAATACAGAAGCCAAGCGCGATTTGCAGAGCTCGCGCATCCCCTGCCTCCATTTGATGTTTAAGTTCGATAGCAACGTGCGTTAATTCGCTCGGGGACATTTCGAAAATTCGTCCTGAAGCTTGCCGCTCTTCAATACGTAACGAGCTGGTTTGCGAATTGATCGACGCAACGACTTGGTTGTTGAACGATGCAGTTTTAGCGTCCAGTCCTTTAATCTGATCACTGAAAATCGGCTGCATGCATTTGCATTGAGACAGCACATAGTTTTCTAGTTTGTCGAGATTGTCCTGGTGTGATGAGTCATTAAGCAACTGCTGATGAGCTTGGTAAAACTTCTTGGCTAGGTTTGCCGAGAAAACGTCCTCGCACAAGTAAGCTCTACTAATTTCTAGTCCAATGGCCTCCAAAAGTGCTGTTGGCACTTCATTCAAACTTGATGTGCACAACGCCCAAGCCCTATGAGCGCTTACCCGACCAATCATGCCCGCTGGCTGATGGAGCTCAAGTAACCCCGTCAAAGCCTGCGCTGCCACTGACAATTCTTTGGTAAGGCTTGCTAATATGCCCGTTGCCTGTGGCGCTCTAAGTTGAACTGCTTCCATGCAACGTACAACATTACAAATAGCAGCCGGCAGATTGGGCTGATCCGGTGGCGCTCTTAGGAGCCTAGTTAAAGTTAAAACGGCCACACCGGCGGCTGCCGGCAGGGCCGACACAAGTGAATGAAGCATTCGAGGCTGTTCAAGAACGACAGGCATAGTTATTTCTTTCAGGCGAGAAAACGCCTACCCGGCCGTAGGCAAAAAGCGGTGTCCCGCAACGCGGAAATCGATGAGCAATCCGTGACCGGACGAATCGCTATTTAGAAACAAAGTTTTGAGCAGTCGACAGAACGTGGACTGGAGGTAGGCACTTCACGCAAGCGTTGTAGGGACTACATAAAGCTTCACTAGGAAGCCGAAGGTTCGCAATAAATGTCTCGAATGGCGCATTGGTGCGGTTCGAATTTGCGGACTAGTTGCTGGAAGCCAGAAAAATCCGGCAGCAGGTTGGAAAGTAGTGAAAGCCGAGGGCTAACTACTGTTCAGAATACAAGTAGACGTCTAAACCTAGTTAAAGGTTTGAAACGCAATCTTTTCAGGCTGGACTCGAGCCCCAGCTAAGCTGCCGCGTAACCACAGCGAGCTTAGTGTAAGGCAGATTTCAACGGTTGATTTGAAATCAAGAGCAATACTCATAAAAAGCGAAAAGCAACTGGATTGGCAGCGCAAAAAACTAGCCTCTTTGCGCGGGCTGTGTGACATCGACTCAAAGCTGGCTGTCGTTAATCGTCTTTACATGTCACGATATTGGGCATCGTCAAACGAATTAAATCAACAACTTACGCCCATTGACGACAAGCGAAAACAAAAAATCACTGTACATGTCCATCAATTTTTTTGGCTTCGGAGGCCAATACTCTATCCACTGAGCTACAGCCGCAAATGCTGTGTTTTGGGTGGTCTACCCAAGGCCTTGATTCTACCAGTCGGGCTTGTTTGACTCGCCTTTACGTCAGCTAACAGATAGCCCCACAGTTATAATTTATGGCTGTCTGCAAAACAGATTGCCGCAAAAATGTCATGTTAGGCGACTGCGTTTTCAGATCCATCACGCAGCATTCGTATTCCCCGCATTACTTGAGGACGCCATGAGCGCAAACGACCACACCACTGCCCCTGAACCTTACGAAGAGGCGCACACTGGCCCGATCAAAACGCCAAAGCAGTTGCTGCAGGCGTCGGCGCTGTTTTTTATTCTGCCGATTTTCATCATCATCGGCCTGGTGTACACCGTGACCACGGGCAACAAGCCGGCTGCTGGTGCGGTCGACACTGAAATAGCGCTGGCCAAGCGCATTGCCCGCGTTGGCGCGATTGAAATTCGTGATGCCAACCGGCCACTCAGGTCCGGTGAAGAAGTCTATAAAGCCCAGTGCACGGCTTGCCATGCGGCAGGCTTGGCCGGTGCGCCGAAAACGGGCGACGCAGCAGCCTGGGCGCCGCGCATCAAAACCGGCTACGACGCACTGTGGGCGTCGGCCCTCAAAGGCAAAGGCGCCATGGGCGCGCAAGCTGGTGGTGAGTACAACGACACTGA
This sequence comes from Polaromonas sp., assembly GCA_031386895.1. GTDB lineage: Bacteria > Pseudomonadota > Gammaproteobacteria > Burkholderiales > Burkholderiaceae_C > Polaromonas. Next base: position 15,947 of record JANNCT010000001.1, on the reverse strand, counting down.
AATTGGCCGCGCTGTGGTGTACCTGACCGCAGCGGCTGGCGGCAAGTTTGCGATTCCCGACGCGCCCGCTGGCGCGGCTTCAGCATCTACGCCCGCTGGCGCGGCATCTGCGGCGGCGGCCCCGGCAGCAGCTCCTGCTCCTGCTCCTGCTCCTGCTCCTGCTCCTGCTGCTGCACCAGTTGCTACTGCACCCTCTCCTGTAGCTGTGAAGGTTGCTGCCGCTGGTAATGGCGAGGCGTTGTACAACCAGGTGTGCACCGCCTGCCACGCGCAGTCTGTAGCCGGCTCCCCCAAGTTTGGTGACAAAGCCGCTTGGGCACCACGCATTAAAACTGGCGTTGACGCGCTGACCGCCAGCGTGGTCAAAGGCAAGGGCGCGATGCCGCCAAAAGGCGGGTCAGCCGCGTCTGAAGCTGAAATTCGGGCTACGGTTGAATACATGGTGGCTGCTGCCAAGTAACTGATCGGCGTAAGCCGAAAACGAAAAAACCGGCTGAATGCCGGTTTTTTCGTTTCAAACCTCGAATAAGTGTTAAATGCGGCTGCAGCGCAACAAATACGGGCGCAAACAGCTATAAATTTTATAGTACCTGTTGCGCCAGCTTATACGTTTTTTCCGGGCTGCGCACATAGCCAAACCGGGCTGGCAAGTCGTGCGCCAACACTTCTTGCGGAACCCACAGGCCTTGCTCAACGGCGTCTGCAGCAACCAGCATGTCTTGCGTGTGCACCAGGCCAAAGCCGAGCGCGGTTTCCAGGTAAACACGGCCGTGCTGGTCTATGAAGCAGCGCTGGGCAATGGCGCTTTGGCCGGTGTGGGAAGTTACGTCAAAGTCCGGCGCTGCGCCGATGCGCCAAATGTAGGGGGTGGCTTCAAGCTCTACATAAACGCGCTGAGGGCCGTTTTGAAAAAACCATTGGCCCTTGAACTGGCTTGCGGCCGAATCATCGCTTTCGTAGTTTCGGGCGATGAAGTCGATCAACTTTTCATGCTGAAGTAGTGAGCCCTTGCTCACCGCTTGCCTGCCGGGCTCGCTGGATGCCGCGTTAAATGGCCCTGCGGCCTGCGCCTGGTCGTCACGCAGGTACCAGTTACCGCGCGCGTCAAGCCCCAGCCAGCCGTAGCAGTGCGGAACATTTGGCCACTTGGCAATGGCTGCTTTTACGATGTCGTCCATGGCGGTATTTTAAAGTCAGGTGCTATAAACCTAGAAAAAGCAGTTGACCGCTAGCAAAAATCTCACAGACCGCCTGAATTCTCAGTTTTTCCGCTTCGATAGCCTTCACCTCCCGGGTCACAGCGCTATGCGCCTGATTGCACCACGCCCAACGCGCCCAGCTGCGTTGTTCCGCCTAGCGGGCAGTAGCCCGCGTCGTTGTCCTGCCTTGCTGGACGCGCCGGGCGCAGCGCACTCAGGCGCATCCAACTGCTTTTTCTAGGATAAACGCGCGGCCAAAAATGCCGTGACTGCGTCAGGCATGGCGCGCACATGGGCCGGATACGAGCCTTCTGGAAAGCCCACGTGCCCACCTTGGCCTGGCTGCCACAGCGTAACGCTGGCGCTGACGTCCAGCGGCTGGGGCAAGCTCCACGCGGGAATGAACGGATCATTCAGCGCATTGAGCGCCAATGCGGGCACGGCAATCGCCTGCATGTGCGGCTTGCCGGATGCGCGCTGGTAGTAGTCGTCGGTGTTTTTAAAGCCGTGCAGAGGCGCAGTAAATATATTGTCAAAGGTATAGATGTCTCGCACGGCCAGCATGGCGCTGCGGTCAAAAAGACCAGGGTGCTGGTCCAGCTTTTCGAGCGCCTTGGGCACCATGCTGCGCAAAAACATGCGGGTGTACACCTGCCGATTGAACCCGCGGCCAATCGCCCAGCCGCCAGCTGCCAAATCCAGCGGTGACGATACGCTGGCCACGGCGCGAACCACTTGCGCTGCGCCGCTGCCCATTTCACCGGCCCAGCGCATGACAGCATTACCGCCGAGCGAAACACCCACCACCACCAGCGGGCCTTTGTGCCCGGCCTGCAGACGGCGCAGTATCCAGTCGATTTCTTCAAAATCGCCCGAGTGATACGCCCGTGGCCCACTGTTCAGCTCGCCAGAACAGCCCCTGAAATGCGGGATGCAGCACGCCCAGCCGCGCGCTCTGGCCACGTCGGCAAATGCCTGGGAGTAGTGGCTTTTGGATGAGCCTTCCAGGCCATGAAAAACTACCAGCAGAGGTTGCGGCGCTGAGGGATTCTGCTGCGCCGGGTTGGTCTTGGCAAGTTCGGCTCTATCACGCGCAATATCGAGAAAATCAACATCAATGAAGTCTTGGTCTGGCGTGGCCCAGCGCTCACGCCTGAACGCGGGCGCTGGGCCCGCGAACCGCTCTGAGCGCAGCGCCGCCCAAATGGTTTGCACATTTCCGCCGGGTAGCCACCAAGGCGCTACATACTTCATAGCTGCTTGCGCCCGTTAATGAAGGACTTGGGGGCTGTCGGTGACTTCAAGCATTTCCCGCGGGGTGCCGGGGCTGGCGTGGTGCGCCACCATGCGCCAGCCCAGCGGCGTTTTTTGGTACACGTTGGTGGCAATGACGTACGCGTGGCGCGGGCCGTCTTCGGTCAGCACTTCAATGCGTTCGAGCACGCTGTGTACGCTCGAATCCAGCGCTTCAACGCGGTGCACCTTTTCAGCCTTGACCTGAATACTGCCGTTGGTGAACATCATGTCAAACGCGGCTCGAATCGAGCCTGCGCCCAGCAGCCGTGCGCCGCCGGGGTGTACGCACACAATGTCGTCTTCGTCGGCCCAGCAGGCCATCAGCTTTTCAATGTCGCCGGCTTGCAGAGCCTGGTAAAAAGAGCTTTCGGTTTCATCGGCGCTGCCCACTGTGGGTGGCGGGGTTTTGACTTTTCGCATGCTGTGCCTTGTGGTGTGCGGCCGTTGGGGGATATGGTAATGTCGCACATCGATCCCTAAACAGCTTCAAAGCCATTTCCAAAGCCATTTTCCAAATCCATTCCCAAATCCATTCCCAAATATTCTCTGGAGGACTGTGCATGACATCACGTGTTTTTAAATTCTTCGCGGCAGCCATGGCAGCGTTTGCGCTGACGGGTTGCGGCTACAACCAGTTTCAGGCGCTGGACGAGCAGACCAAATCTGCCTGGTCTGAGGTGCTGAACCAATACCAGCGGCGCGCCGACCTGGTGCCCAATATTGTGGCCACCGTGAAGGGCGAAGCCGCCTTTGAGCAGGACACGCTGACCAAGGTGGTGGAGGCGCGGGCCAAGGCAACGTCGATGCAGGTCACACCTGAAACTCTCAATGACCCAGAAGCGTTCAAAAAATTTCAGGCTGCGCAGGGTGAGCTCAGCTCCAGTTTGTCGCGGCTTTTGGTGGTCAGTGAAAACTACCCCAACCTCAAAGCAAACCAGGGGTTTCAGGACTTGCGGGTGCAACTCGAAGGCACTGAAAACCGCATTACCGTGGCACGCAACCGCTACATTCAGGCGGTGCAGGGGTACAACGTATTGGCGCGCAGCTTTCCCAACAACCTGACGGCGATGGTGTTTGGCTACGGGGTCAAGCCAAGTTTTGCGGTCGAAAATGAAGCTCAGATTTCAAAACCGCCAGCCGTGAGCTTTGAAAAGAAATAACCCATCGCAGACTTGGTATGTCGTTAAACAGGCATCAAATATGCCTCTAGCGCCCATAATACGGGTGAAAGCAGCTATTTTTTTAGTAGCACTGTCTTTGTGTGGGTGGATAACCGCGCAAGCCCAGCCAGTCGAAGGTCTCCAGGCGGTACCGCCGCTCAGTGCGCGGGTGATAGACACCACGGGCACGCTGCAAGCAGCGCAGTTGCAGGCGCTGGACGCCAAGCTTGCAGCGTTTGAAAAAGCGCGGGGCGCGCAAGTTGTGATCTTGATGGTGCCCACCACGCTCCCGGAAGACATTACCGACTACGCGCAGCGCGTGGGTGACGCCTGGAAGATTGGCCGAAAAGACATTGGCGACGGATTGCTGGTGGTAGTGGCTAAAAACGACCGCAAAGTGCGCATTGCACCGGCCAAAACGCTTGAGGGCGCTGTACCCGACCTGGCAGCCAGGCAAATCATCAACAATGCCATCACCCCGCGCTTCAAGCAGGGTGACTTTGCGGGCGGGCTGGACGCGGCTGCAGACCAGATCATGGCGCGCATCAGTGGTGAAAACTTGGCCTTGCCCAATGAAAGCGGCAGGCAATCCGACAAAGGCTTTGCCGGCATTGAGTGGACCGACCTCGCCATATTTTTGTTTTTTGCCGTGCCAATTGGAGCGAAGATTCTCAGTGGGATTTTTGGCCGCAAGCTCGGCGCGGTTGCCACTGGCGGTGCGGTGGGCGGCCTGGCCTGGCTTTTTACCAGCAGCTTGCTTCTGGCGGGTGGCGCGGCGGCGGTGGGGCTGGTGGTGGCGCTGTTTGCCAGCTTAAGTTCGTTGGGCGGCTTGAGCGGTTCACGCCGGGGCGGCGGCTGGACCAGCGGCGGCTTTGGCGGCGGTGGCGGATTTGGTGGGGGTGGCAGTGGGGGTGGCGGTGGTTTTAGCAGTGGCGGCGGTGGTAATTTTGGCGGCGGCGGTGCGTCCGGGGATTGGTAAGCGCAGGCAAACATGCTGAATAAACTGAAAACCATCCTGCGCCACGTCTGGCTTGACGCGTCTGATGCAGAGCGCGCCATATCGCCAGAGCTGCTGGAGCGCTTGACCAACCGCGTGACCGCCAGCGAAGCGCGCCACACCGGTGAGATTCGCATTTACGTGGAGGCCGCCTTGCCGCTGAGCTACCTGCGGCGCATGAGCGCCAGCAACCCGCTGCCCAGCATGATTCGCCAGCGCGCGCTGATGCTGTTTGGCAAGCTGCGGGTGTGGGACACCGAGCACAACAACGGCGTGTTGATTTACCTGCAACTGGCCGAACACGCGATTGAAATTGTGGCTGACCGCGGTATTGCGCAGCATGTGACTGCGGCCCAATGGCAAGCCATCACGCAGCACATGGGCCAGTCCTTTAAAGAAGGGCAGTTTGAAGACGGTTTGACGCAGGCGCTGGGTGAAGTCTCAGGCGTTCTGGTGCGGTTCTTTCCGGCGGGTGCTGCCAGCGAAGCCCGTGTGAACCAGTTGCCCAATGAGCCGGGTGTGGGCTGAGAGTCTTTTTAGAGCACCAGCATATCGGCATCAGCCGCGCACAGTGTGCGAACGTGCGCGAGCAAATCAGCGTCGAGATAGGGCTTGGTCAGGTAAACGTCCACGCCCGCAACAGCGGCCATCTCGCGGTGCTTGTCGCCCGCACGCGACGTGATCATCACCACCGGAATGGCCATCCACTGCGGCACTTCACGCACGCGGCGCGTGAGCTCCAGGCCGTTGAGGTTGGGCATTTCCAGGTCGGTCAGCAAGAGCGCCGGGCGTTTTATGCGGATTTGCTCAATGGCTTCAAAACCGTCAGCGGCCATGGCAACGTCGTAGCCTGCGTCAAGCAGCAATTGCTGCATCGCGCGGCGCACCGACAGCGCGTCGTCGACCACGAGCACGCGGGTGCGCTCAATGGCCAGCCGCCGGCGCATGGCTGATGACGACACCAGTTGGGTGGAAGTGCGCGTCGCGCGTTCCAGCTCGGCGGCGTCGATTAAAAACAGTGGCTTGCCATCAGCGCGCAGGGCACCGCCAACCACACCGCGAATGCGCCTGGCAAGCACGCCAATGCCTTGCAAAATAAGCTCACGCGAGTCAAGTACTGCGTCTACCAGCAAAGCAATCACACTGTCAGCGCCTTTGACCAGCACCGGTATCTTCAATGCCAATTGGGCTGGCGTGAGCTGGTCACTGCTCTCTTCAAAGCCCAGCCAATTCGACAATACGAAAGCAGGTAGAGCAATTCCTTCGTGCAGCAATTGCAGCGCTGCACCGCTCTGCTCAATACCGCTGGCGCCCGGCGGCAGAACCGTCACGACCTGGTCTGCCGACAGGCCGACGCTTTCTTGTGCGCACTGAACAATCAGCGCGTGTGTGACGCCACTGGTCACGGGCACATGCAGCGTAAAACGGCTGCCCAGCAGCGCCTGGCTGTCAATGTCCAGGCGTCCTTTGAGTGCCGACACCCGGTCATTGACCACGTCCATTCCAACGCCGCGGCCCGACACCTCAGTGACTTTGTCACGGGTGCTGAACCCAGGCTGCAAAATCAGTCGGCGCAATTCTGCGTCGCTGAGTTTCGCGCCTGGCGCAAGCAACCCAAAGGATTGGGCTTTCTCAAAAATCGCGGGTAAATCCAGCCCCCGGCCGTCGTCAGAAACGACAATTTCGACCTCTTGCCCAACCGGCCGGAAAGAAACAGACACCGTTCCCTGGACATTTTTGCCGCTGGCAGCACGCTCTTCGGGGGACTCAATACCGTGGTCGACCGCGTTGCGCAGCAAGTGCAGCAGCGGCTCGGTCAGGCGGGTCAAGACATCGGCGTCCATCAGCACTGCCTCGCCCACTACCGTTAGCCCGACCTGTTTGCCGGTGGTACTGGCAGTCTGTGCCACGTTGCGCTTCAAGCGCGGAAGCATGGTTTTGACTGGGACCAAACGTGCCGCGAGCAACTCACGGTGCTGGTCTGTCAACGCGTAGCCTTCATCACGCAGCACGGCACTGGCACCAGCATTGTCCAGCTGGGCCTGCTCAACCAGCGCGCGGCTGTCTTGCGCCGACTCGGCAATGGTGCGCGTCAGCACATGCAGCGCGTCGTAGCGGTCAAGCTCCAGCGGGTCAAAGTCGCCTTCGCTTTGTTGCTGGCGCAGCGTGGTTGCCTGGCCGCCGACCATCGCTTCGAGTTCCCGCACGCGCTCAGACAAGCGATGCTGGCTGCGCACCACGGCGTCCAGCCGGTCGTTGCTGCTGGTAATAAGCTGCGCCAGGCGCTGTGCCTGAACAATCGACTGGCCAGCGCGGCGCAGCATGCGGCTCAAGCGCTCAACGCCCACCCGAAGGGTTGCACCTTCTTGCATGGCTGGCGCGGTTGCCTGGGGGCTTGGGATTGCCGCAGTGGCCGCTAAAAGCAGATCAAACGGCTCAATGGAGTCGCTGTTTGTAATTGGGCCTGGCAACTTTTCGGCCACGTAGTCCACGTGCAGGGAACCCGCCAGTCGCTCGGGGTTGGCGGAGCTGGCCTCGCCGCTGCGAATCCAGCCAACCCAATCGAGAAGCCTCTGGAGCACAGGCTTGAGATCACGCGGCGCTGCATCTTCACCCTGCAAAAAAGCCACCATTTGCTGCAGGCTGAGTACCGCGCGCAGCGCATCGCGCGCCATGGCGGGGTTGGCAGTTTGCTGAGTCTGAACTGTATCCAGTGCGTACTCCAGCACGTCTTCAAGCCGGTGCGCCATGCGGCCGATTCCGGGCAGGCCAATGATGTTGCCGCTGCCCTTGAAGGTGTGCGCAATGCGCTGCGCTTCCAGCATTTGCGCAGCATCTGCTTGCCCGCGCGCCCAATGTTGCAGGGTGGTTTCAAGCTGCTCAAGCTGCACGGGCGCGTCTTGTAGCAGCGCTTGCAGCAGATCGTTGTCGACGTCTTCGGTTGACAGCAGCACGTCTTCATCTGCCGCAAGATCCATCGGCGCGTTATCGGGGTCGTCAGCTGGCAGTGCAGGAGGCACTGCCAGTTGCTGCGCGAGTTCCAGCAACGCGTCGGTCGGCAGTTTGGCCGGGCAGCGGTACAAATACTTTGCCAGTAGATCTACTGTTTCCGGGTGCGCCGGTCTTGCCAGATATTGGCTGGTTTTGTCTGCCCACGCCGACAACCAGGCCACGCTGGCTGCCTGCGTGAAGCCGGTTGCACCGGGTGGTGAAAAAACCGTGGCGGAATCGCTTGCACGGCGGGCAAACTGGGCAACGAATTGTAAAAACCGGGCCAGGCCATGTAGGCCAACGATTTGCACCACTTCGGCCGAGCGGTCGAGCAGGGACAGCATGTCGGTAAGACTCGCCGGTGCCGAGTGCGGCGTCCCTTGCCACTCGGCCAGCGTTTGTTGCGTCTCGGGCATGTCAAGCGCAAATTCCCCGCGCAGCATCTCCAGCAAGTCGTCCAGCGTCACTTTGCGTGTCCTTGATGAGGCAACTAATCGGTCTGCACAGTGCCTGGCAACGTGAACTGGTCTACAGCTTCGTTCAGCCTGCCTGCGTAGCCTACCAGCGTGCGCGTAGCAGCAGACTGCTGCGCAATGGCGCTGCTGGTCAATGTGGTGCTGCTGTTAATGTCCAGAACGTTTTGCTGCAGGGCAGAAGCAATCGCTTCTTGCTGCTCTGAAAACGCTGCGATCTGCTGCACCAGGTTCACCAGCTCAGTCGTTGCAAGCTGGGTCTGCGTCATTTCGCGGCCTGCCAGACGCGCCAGCTCGGTCTGCACCACCACATCGCTGATCAGGCGGTTCATGGTCAACAGCGTCTCATTGGTTTCGGCCTGAATGTTGCTCACCAGCTGGGAAATTTGGGCGGTAGCCTGCCGTGAGCTGTCTGACAGGCGCTGCACCTCTTGCGCAACGACAGCAAAGCCGCGGCCAGCTTCACCAGCAGTAGCCGCCTGCATGGATGCGTTCAGTGACAGTACATGGGTACGTTCAGAGATGGTGTTGACCAGCGCCACAGCGCTCGAAATTTCCTGCGAGCGCTCGCCCAGTCGTTTGAAGCGCTTTTCGGTTTCAGAGATTGATTCGCGCAATGCGTCCATACCGCGAACCGTCCCGTCTACAGCGGTTTGGGCCGCTTGGGTCGCCTTGGCTGTTTTAAGCGCGGTAACGCTTGAGGTGTTGGACAACAACGCAACGTCGTTCAGTTGCTGGGTTGCGCGGCTCAGCGTTTCAGACATCGAATCAAGAGACACGCGCTCTTGTTTGGCAGCGGACTCCACAAAGTCCGATTGCTCTTGCAGTGAATTGGATGTGGTGCGAACTTGTTGTGCCACTGTTTTCACATCCGTCAGCGTTGTGCCAATCTCGTCGGCCAACTGGTTGACGGACGCGGCCACTGTTCCAATGATGTCCTCAGTCACTGGCGCGCGAGCCGTCAGGTCTTTGTTGGACAACTGGAACACGCCCTGTAGCAAACCAATGGCTGAGTTGTTGATCCTCTCGTTTTCTTCGGTCGCTTTGTTCAGCGCCGCAATACGCTCATCCAGCAGGTTGTCAAATGCGCGGCCCAAATCGCCAATTTCGTCTTTTTCAATCAGCTTGGCACGGGCCTCGATCTGGCCGCCAGCAACGAGCTTTACGGTATCTGACAATTTGGCAATCGGTGCCAGGAAGCGCCGCAAGAAAAATGTGACCGCCAAACCAGCTACCACCGCCACGACCAGCGCAATGATAATTGCACGCAGCAGCGAAGAACGGTCCAGCTCGTCAATGGGCGCATTGGCCTCGTCGGCGTTGATTTTGGCCACAATCGCCCAGTTCAGGCCCAGCAACTTGATGGGCGCAAAGGCGCCAACAGAGGCTATCCCGCGATAGTCGACAAAATCAATAGCGCCATCTTTGCCTTCAAGCGCGAGGCGGCTAACTTCAGAGTCAACTTTTATCAACCCGATCGTGGTGTTTTTCTTCTCCATCAAACTTTTGCTTTTGGCATCGAGCTTGTCGCCAAGCTGCGTTACAAAAGCTGCTTTGTCTTCCTGCAGATAACGGGCATTCGTACGCATCAGTTTGTCGTTGCCGACTAAAAATACATCGCCTGAATCGCCCAGCCCGATAGATTTCCAGCTTTTGCCGGGGGCCATGATCTCTGTCAATTTTTCAATTGGGTACTGCATCGCCAGGACACCAATTTGCTTGACGCCGTCATAAATGGGTACAGCAACAAATGCCGCCTGGTCATCGTATGAAGCGAGATAAGGCGCGAAGTCGCTGAGGTAGGTCTCCCCAGCTTTGGACTGTTTGACCTTGAGATAGGCTTCTGCCAGTTTGGATTTTGCCGAAATTGAATTTCCCGCCAGTTTGGTAGCGAAATCAAGCTCTTTGAAAACAGAATAAATAACCGAGTCCGATTCAGGATCGATCAGAAAAATATCGTAGTAGCCCGACAGTTTTTGGGCCTTCTCAAACCCCGGGTGAAACTGCCCATGTATGCGTCCGTAGCCAAAGTCAATCGGAGGCGTATCCAGCTGCTCTTTCAGGCCCACCGGATTCGGGTTGTCTACCGCAAATACAGTTTGCAGTGCGATAGCGTTCGCGTCGAGCGCGGCCACAGCGCCTGCAAGTGACGGCGCAGCGTTAGGGTTTCGCTTGGCGTATTCGTTGTTGTAGTACAGGCCAATGTATTCATTCAGATTTTTCGTTGCGGCAGCAGGCTCGATTGTTTTCGACAGCTCCGCACCAGCTGAATAAAAGCTGGCTTTGAATTGCTTGTAAGCATCGATGGTGGAGCGCTGTGCCGCCAAAACCTGAACTGATTTGATGCGCTCATCGAGCTCCTCGCGTACCTGAACCCGCTTGGTTTCTCGCAGCGACACCAGCTGCGTGCGCACCTGCCCCCCGACGGTAGCAGCGCTGAGGTTAGATGCCCCTTGCCAAAGGAGCAGCGACGTCAGGGCGACGGGTATCAGTGTGAGGGCTGCAGCACCCAGCAGCATTTTTTGGCGAATATTCATAAGTTCATTTCCGTCGCTTTTTATACGTTTTCAGGTCTACAGTGTCAGATTACAGAAAGCTCAATGGACAACGCGTCCAGCAGCCGACCGGCATTGATCTCGAGGTACTCTTTACCGCTGCCGTCATGTGCAAGACCGATGCAGACTTCCCGCAAGCGGGGCGGCAAAGTTTCAACGTCATTGATCGGCTTTGTCGAATAGTCAAGTTGAACTGGCGTGTGGCCAAACACCACGGCAAGCGCAGCCTCGGCGTCTTCTGCCTGGATACCGCCCACCAGCAAACGCTGGTCTCGCTCAGCTTGGGCCGGCTCAACGCTTTCAGAAAAATAATTGGACAGATCAACCACAGGAACGATTGCGCCGTTGATGTTCACCGCGCCAAGAACCCAGCCTGGTGCGCGTGGCAGCGAAACCAGCTCGAAGTTTTCGACGATTTGACGTGCCCAATCGAAGTTGAAGGCAAGGTTCCACTTGCCGCAAACGATACCCTGCGCGAGCTGGGGAGTGGTTCTGCCGGCAATCTGAACTGGGTCTTTTAACCCTAAGTCTTGCGTCTGGTCACCGGACGATGGGGTGGTATCCGCCATGCTTGTGCCGTTATGAGGTGTGCCGGCGCATCAGATTTGCGCAAGAATCTGGCTTGCGGTGTAGGGCTTGGTTACAAAGCCTTTTGCCCCCAGCATCTGCGCAAAAACCCGGTCAGCTTTTTGGTCTTTTCCGGTGACAAAAACAACCGGAATGCCTTTGGTAGTTGCGTGTTGCATGAGCTGGCGCGCAGCTGAAAACCCATCCAGACCGGGCATGTTGACATCCATCATGATGACATCCGGCGGACTGGCTTTTGCTTTGGCTACACCGTCTTCACCAGACGTTGCGAGGGTAACCAAGTGACCAGCATCCACCAGAATATGTTGCAAATTTTGAATATCTACAGGGGAGTCGTCGACGATAAGAATCTTTGCCATGTTGGCTCCTGTGTTGAAAGTGTTCGGCGCTTTTGGACGCAGAGAGTTTTGACGAGTTGAAGTCTTGGGCTGAAGCGTGAGCAATGAACTTGAAATTTGATCGTTACGAGTTCCGCGAGCTCATGCCACTTCTGCCGACGTTGGTTGTCCGAAAGCTGCGTTCGACTTGCTCGTCAAATTTAGACAGTATTTTCAGCAGCTCAGCCTCATTCAATGGCTTGGTCAGGTAGGCGTCGCAGCCAGCCAATCCGCCCCGGATTTTGTCAATGCTGCCGCCTCTGCTCGTCAGCATGACGACGATTGGCGCCTTGCCTGAAGGGTACTTTCGATGTTTGATGGCTCTGCAGGTTTGATAGCCATCAAGACCATCCATCATCACGTCCATGAAAACGAACTTGTACTTTTCAGTGGCGACCCGCGTAAGTGCCTCCTCACCGCTTTTTGCAAGCCGCGCTCTAAAGCCGTAGCGGGTGAGACGGTTCTGCATGAACTTGAGCGCAACATCGCTGTCGTCAACAATCAAAATTTCGTCGTATTGCTGCTCAACTGAATCTCGTTCAACCGCCTTTGCCAGGCCTATGAAATTGGAGGCGCCGAAGCCACTGCCAGCGTTTCGCCGGACGCCGTATCCTGAGGTGACCGAGGCTTGCCTGGCAATGGTCGCTCGGGATGCCGCTGCTGTGGATGGTTGCTTTTGCAGTTCTGGTTCAGACTGTTTGAGAGGGGTGGTTTCTGCGCTGTGGTCCGCCACTTCGTCGGCTGCCATGGATATCACGTCGAGCAGCCCAAGAACCGTAGTCAGTCGAATCGGTTTGGGCGCAGTCGTCCACAGGCCAAGGCTATCGGCTTTACCTACAAAGAGTGCTTTCTGCGATGGTTTGAGTGAAATTGCTGCCCAGTGTGCGGCTGTGGGGTTGTCTCCATTGACCAGAAATATTTTGGCTTGCGCGGCGTCATTGACTGTTTTGTACACCGTGTCGCGCCTGCCTGCCAGTTTAAAAAATGACTCAAAAGTAGTTTTTTCAAAAGGTACAAAACCCAATATAGAAATATTGACAATCACACTCATCTTTTGCACCTTCAGGTTTAAATTAAAGGGATTACTCGCACCGGGGATCCCCAAAACCGAGGAGTATTTAGAGTACACCAACAAGCCCGCCCAATTCATGACAAACCGCGAATTAATTGTACGTGTGCTTACAAAAGCAAGGGGCGCTTTTCTCGTCGCGGCGCGGCATATCGTGATTTATGACCGCTGCGAGGTATGAATTTGCGCGTCCGGTGCGTGCCGATTTAGCCAAGGCTGACAATTACAGCGCTGTGGGCGGGTTGCCTCTGCAAATCGAGCCGAAAAACTTGCTGGACCAGGCCCTTGGCTTCGGCTGCGGCGATTGGTCTGAGCGGTTTTAGCTATTTCTTCTGGCGATATTTCCGTAGCGCTGCTATTTGAGCTGCCATCACGGCAAGCTCTGACTGAGCCATGGCGATGTCGATATCGCCTTTTGCATTTTTCAGTGCTTCTTCGGCAGCGGCTTTGGCTGCCACTGCCTTCGCCTCGTCCAGGTCTTTGCCGCGGATAGCCGTGTCACTCAATACAGTTACTGAGTTTGGCTGCACTTCAAGTAAGCCCCCCGCTACAAATACAAACTCTTCTGTGTCATCGGCTTTCACAATACGCACAGCTCCCGGCTTGATACGGGTAATCAAAGGCGTGTGGCGCGGATAAATTCCGAGCTCGCCCGCCTCACCAGGCAGGGCTACAAATTTGGCATCACCCGAGAAGATAGATTCTTCTGCAGAGACAACATCGACTCGAATCGTGGACATGGCTTACTTTCGACGCGCTGGCGTTAGACTTTTTTGGCTTTTTCAAATGCTTCGTCGATGGTGCCGACCATGTAGAACGCCTGCTCTGGCAAATGGTCGCATTCGCCCGAAACGATCATCTTGAAGCCGCGAATGGTCTCTGCCAAGCTGACATACTTGCCGGGCGAGCCCGTGAACACTTCAGCTACGTGAAATGGCTGCGACAAAAAGCGCTGGATTTTGCGCGCACGCGCCACCGCCAGTTTGTCTTCAGGAGCCAATTCGTCCATACCCAAAATCGCAATAATGTCGCGCAGTTCTTTGTAGCGCTGCAATGTGCCCTGTACGGCACGCGCAGTGTTGTAATGGTCTTCGCCAACGACAGCAGGTGACAATTGGCGGCTGGTCGAGTCCAACGGATCTACAGCAGGGTAAATGCCGAGCGATGCAATGTCACGTGACAACACCACTGTAGAGTCAAGGTGGGCGAATGTGGTGGCGGGTGACGGATCGGTCAAGTCATCGGCAGGAACATACACGGCCTGAATGGAAGTGATGGAGCCCACTTTGGTAGACGTAATACGCTCTTGCAAACGGCCCATTTCTTCAGCCAAAGTTGGCTGGTAACCCACCGCCGACGGCATACGGCCGAGCAATGCCGACACTTCGGTACCGGCCAGTGTGTAGCGGTAAATGTTGTCAACGAAAAACAGCACATCGCGGCCTTCGTCGCGGAAAGATTCGGCAATCGTCAAGCCAGTCAATGCCACGCGCAGACGGTTGCCTGGTGGTTCATTCATCTGGCCATACACCATCGCAACTTTTGAATCTTCGAGTTTTTCGAGGTTGACCACACCAGAATCGGCCATCTCGTGATAGAAGTCATTGCCTTCACGGGTACGCTCGCCTACACCAGCGAACACCGACAAACCAGAGTGCGCTTTGGCGATGTTGTTGATCAATTCCATCATGTTCACGGTCTTGCCCACACCAGCGCCGCCAAACAATCCAACTTTGCCGCCTTTTGCGAACGGGCAAACCAGATCAATCACCTTGATGCCGGTTTCCAGCAGTTCTTGCGATGGGCTCAGTTCGTCGTAAGCCGGGGCTTTGCGGTGGATGGCTGCAGTGAGGGTTTGGTCAACCGGACCGCGTTCGTCAATTGGTGCGCCAAGCACGTCCATGATGCGGCCCAATGTGCCTTTGCCAACTGGCACCATGATGGGCGCGCCGGTGTTGTACACCACATTGCCGCGGCGCATGCCATCAGAGCTGCCCAGTGCAATGGTTCGCACTATGCCGTCACCCAACTGCTGCTGAACTTCCAGCGTCAATGAGGAGCCGTCCATCTTGAGAGCGTCATAAATCTTCGGCATCTCGTTACGTGCAAATTCCACGTCAACTACTGCGCCGATACACTGAACAATTTTGCCTTTAGCCTGAACGTTTGCATTCGCCATGATGAAATCCTGTTGGGTTCTTTAAATCTTTAAATCTTTAAATCGCAATGAGCAGCTTTGGCTTTTGCGCTACACCGCCGCAGCGCCAGCAACGATTTCCGAAAGCTCTTTCGTGATCGCCGCCTGCCGCGTTTTGTTGTAAATCAATTTGAGTTCGCCGATCACGCTGCCTGCGTTGTCGGTTGCCGATTTCATAGCCACCATGCGCGCAGATTGCTCGGATGCCATATTCTCAGCGACTGCCTGGTACACAAGCGCTTCAACGTAGCGAACCAGCAAGTCATCAATCACGGTTTGCGCGTCAGGCTCGTAGATGTAGTCCCAGCCATGCTGGTTTTTATCGGCCTGCAGGCGGTCTGCAGTCAATGGGAGCAACTGTTCAATAACCGATTCCTGGCGCATCGTATTGATGAATTTGGTGTAGCAAAGGTACACCGTTTTCACTTTGCCTTCGGCGTAAGCGTCGAGCAGTACCTTGACCGGGCCGATCAGTTTGTCAAGGTGCGGTTTGTCGCCAAGTTGCGTAGCATGCGCTACCACCTTCACGCCAACCCGGTTCAAGAAGCCCAAGCCTTTGTTGCCAATGGCAACTGCCTGCGCGTCTTGCCCAGCAGCCTGCAGGTCTTTCAGTTTTGCCGTTACCGCGCGCAATACGTTGGTATTTAGCCCGCCGCACAGGCCCTTGTCCGTCGTCACCACGATGAAGCCGGTTGACTTCGCATCGTTGGACTCCATGAACGCGTGCGTGTACTCGGGGTTGGCTTGCGACAGGTTAGCTGTGATGTTGCGAATTTTGTCGCTGTAAGGGCGGGCGGCGCGCATCCGTTCCTGCGCTTTGCGCATTTTGGAGGCGGCTACCATTTCCATGGCCTTCGTGATCTTTTTGGTGTTTTCCACCGACTTGATCTTGCCGCGAATTTCTTTACCTGCTGCCATAACTCACCCCCACGCTTTTCACTTCGTGTAATGCGCTGCCCCCCGAGGGGGCCGCTGCGCCTGCGAACTGGCAAAGCCAGATTCGCGGCCCCTGCTTGAAGGGGCGCATAGCGACCTGATTTCCCAC
>JANNCT010000179.1:0-34752 GCA_031386895.1 Polaromonas sp. | reverse complement strand
CCGATGGACAAGCTCAATGTCAATGGCGGCGCAATTGCCGTTGGTCACCCTTACGGCGTAACCGGCCAGCGACTGACAGGCCACGCGCTGATTGAAGGCAAACGCCGTGGCGCGAAGCGCGTTTGCGTGACGATGTGTATTGGTGGCGGAATGGGCGCGGCGGGGGTTTTTGAGGTGCTATGACTGCATCACCGACTGCTCTGGCCAGTGAAGAGGACATGCTGAACATGGGCAAAGCGGTGCTCGCCGCGCAGCCGTTCAGTGTGTTGATTGGCGCTGAGCTGATATCTTTTTCCATGGAAGCAGTCGATTTGCAGGTGCCGGTAATTGACAAAATACGTCAGCAGCATGGCTTTGTTCATGGCGGCGTCGTCAGCTACGCCGCGGACAACGCGTTGACATATGCGGGTGGCTCGGTGCTGCGGGCTCCTGTAGTAACGTCTGAATTCAAAATAAATTATGTGCGCCCCGCCATTGGCGAAAGACTGATTGCGCGCGCCAAGGCAGTGCACGTTGGTAAAACCCAAGCGGTTTGCACCTGCGAAGTATTTATGTTGTTTGAGGGCGTTGACAAACTGTGTGCCATTGCGCAAGGCACGATCGCCGTGCTGCCTGCGCCTACTCGCTAAATTCTGGACAAGACATGATTCTCCGCAGCACCGTCGATTTCCTAATGTACGACTGGCTGCAAGCCGAGTCGTTAAACCAGCGTCCACGCTTCGCTGACCACTCACGCGAAACTTTTGATGCGGTGTTTGAGACCTGCGAACGCATTGCACGTGAAAAATATGCGCCATTCAATCGGCTGGTCGATACGCAAGAGCCGCACTTTGATGGTGAAAAGGTCATCTTGCCGCAGGCTACGCATGATGCGCAAAAGGCATATGCCGAATCTGGCATGCTGAGTGCCGCGCAAGATTACGACATGGGCGGCATGCAGTTGCCGTACACAGTGGAAGCCGCTGCAAATTCATTTTTTGCAATGGCTTCTGTCAGTATCGGCTCGGGCATGCTGACCACGGGTAACGCCAATCTGCTGATGGTGCATGGCAATGCGCTGCAAAAAGAGGTGTTTGCCAAAAACGAATTTTCAGGTCGCTTTTCAGGCACGATGTGTTTGAGCGAGCCGCAGGCGGGTTCGTCACTGAGCGATGTGACCACGCGGGCCGTGCCTGATGGTGCTGCCTTTGAAGCTGAACCGCTGGGTGCGCGCTACCGCCTCACCGGCAACAAGATGTGGATTTCGTCTGGCGAGCATGAGCTGACGGAGAACATCATTCACTTGGTGCTGGCCAAGATCCCCGGGCCTGATGGCAAATTGATCGCCGGCACGCGTGGAATTTCGCTTTTCATCGTGCCTAAAAAGCTGGTTGACGCGAAGGGCGAACTCACGGGCGTGCGCAACGATGTGGCACTCGCGGGCCTGAATCACAAGCTCGGCTGGCGCGGCACAACCAATACGCTGCTCAATTTCGGCGAAGGCAAATATCCGGTAGATGGCGAGGCCGGAGCTGTCGGCTACCTGGTCGGTAAGCCACACGAAGGCCTGCGCTGCATGTTCCACATGATGAACGAGGCGCGCATTGGTGTGGGCCTGGCCGCCACCATGCTCGGCATGGCGGGCTACCACGCAAGTTTGGACTACGCCAAGAATCGCCCACAGGGCAGGCCAATTGGCGTGGCAGGCAAAGATGCCAGTGCCCCGCAAATCCGCATCATTGAACACGCCGACGTCCGCCGGATGCTGCTGGCGCAAAAGTCATACTGCGAAGGTGCGCTGGCTTTGCAGCTGTACTGCGCCCGGCTGGTCGATGAGCAGCACACAGCCGAGCCACAAGCCGCTGATGACGCCCGCATGTTGCTGGAGGTGCTGACGCCGATTGCCAAAAGCTGGCCCAGCGAATGGTGCCTGGAGGCCAACTCGCTGGCGATACAAGTGTTGGGCGGCTACGGATATACACGCGATTTTCCCGTCGAGCAGTACTGGCGCGACAACCGGCTGAACATGATTCACGAAGGCACGCACGGCATCCAGGCCACCGACCTGTTAGGCCGCAAGGTGCTGATGGAGGGCGGCAAGGGGTTGGCGCTGCTGGCGGCGCGCATGCAGGCAACGATTGAAAAAACCAAAAATCAGGACGAACTGAAAGACCACGCCACCGCCCTTCGCAAGGCTTTGCAGCAAGTGAAAAGTGCAACCGAAGCCGCATGGGCCACAAGCAATCCGCAAGATGCACTGGCCAACGCCGTGCCCTACATGCAGGCCTTTGGCCACACCGTACTGGCCTGGATATGGCTGGACGTGGCGCACGCATCGCTTGCTAGTATTCAGCAGAGTGCTACACATTCAATAGCTGCTGGCGCTGGTATTCAGGGCGCTACAGCCTACTTTTATGCCTATGAGCTGCCCAAAATAGCTGCCTGGCTGGCGGTGGTTGAAAGCCGCAACCTGCTGTGCGCCAACTTGCCCGAGGAGGCTTTTTAATGGGCTTTTACAAACCGGGGGCCAACCACCCACTAGAGCCCAAAACGGCGCGGCTTCACAAAATCATTTGGGCGCTGATTTTTGGCGGCCTGCTTACCCTCATTCTCGGTATTTTTGTCGAAAGACTTGACGACTCTTTCGGCTGGACCATGGTGGTCACTGGCGGCGTGCTAACCGCGATTGGCGCGGTTCTGATTTACGTACGCTCGACCATGACAACCGAATCCAAATAGCCACTTTTCATACAACGGAGACAACCATGACACCCAGAACCATTCAAAAACTGTTTGACCTGACAGGCAAAACTGCACTCGTGACCGGCGGCTCACGCGGCCTGGGCCTGCAAATGGCGCATGCGCTCGGTGAGGCGGGCGCCAAAATCATGCTGAGCTCGCGCAAGGCTGAAGACCTGACCGAGGCAGCAGCAGAACTGAAAGCTGCAGGCATTGACGCCGACTGGATAGCCGCTGACTGCGCCAAAGAAGCCGACATTCGCATGCTGGCCGACGAGACCATCAAACGCATGGGCCATGTTGATATTTTGGTCAACAACGCGGGCGCTGCCTGGGGCGCACCGGCTGAAGACCACCCGGTTGAAGCCTGGGACAAAGTGATGAACCTGAACATTCGCGGCTACTTTATTTTGTCGCAGCACATCGCCAAGCATTCGATGATTGCGCGCAAGCATGGTCGAATCATCAACATCGCGTCTATTGCTGGGCTGGGCGGTAACCCCAGCGGCATGCAAACCATCGCATACAACACGTCCAAAGGCGCAGCAATCAATTTCACCCGAGCTTTGGCGGGCGAGTGGGGCGTGCACGGCATCACCGTCAACGCAATTTGCCCGGGCTTTTTCCCGAGCAAGATGACCATGGGCACGCTTAAAGCCATGGGCGAGGAAAAGCTGGCCGCTCACGCACCGCTCAAGCGCCTGGGTGACGATGAAGACCTCAAAGGCTTGTGTGTGCTGTACGCGTCTGATGCGGGCAAGCACATTACCGGGCAATATTTGGCGGTGGATGGCGGCGTTTCTGTCGTAACAGGCGGCTAGACATGTCCATCGGTTTTGGGGTTGAAATTCCGTTCGTCACGCACCTCGGTTTTGAGCTGGAAAAGTTTGAGAACGGTGAATCAGCAATCGGTTACAACCCGAAACCTGAACATTTGAACTCGTTTTCCGTCACCCACGGTGGTGCTGTCATGACGCTGATGGATGTCACCCTGGCAACCGCCGCGCGCAGCGTGCAGCAAGACATGGGCGTGGTCACGATAGAAATGAAAACCAGCTTTATGCAGCCAGCGCCGGGCGACGGCAGTCGATTGACCGGCAGGGGAAGGTTGATTCACAGAACCGCCACGCTGGCCTTTACTGAAGCCACGCTGTTCGACGCGCAGGGCAAGGCTTGCGCGCATTCGACCGGGACGTTCAAGTACGTCAAACGCCTGGTCACCGGGCCCAGAACAAGCAACCCGCTGACAGCTTCTGCAGTTCCCATGCCCCAAAGTGGAATCTCGACCGATTGAGCGTCGAATTTAGTCTTTTTAAGCCTTTTTTAAGTATCAAATAGTGCTCTAGCCCAATATACGCGGGCGCGAGCAGCTATTAAATTTATAGTATTTTTAACCTCATTGATTGGAGCCATCATGCCAAGTAACCAGCAAATCCTTCTTGACAACCGCCCCACGGGCGAAGCTGTTGCCAGCAACTTTAAGCTGACCACTGCCGACACGCCAGCATTGGCGGACGGTCAGGTGTTGGTGCGCCACCATTTTCTAAGCCTGGACCCGTACATGCGCGGGCGCATGAACGACAGCAAAAGCTACGCCGTGCCACAAGCGCTCGGGCAGGTCATGGGCGGCGGCACGGTAGGCGAGGTGGTTGAAAGCCGTTCGCCCAAGTTCGCCGTGGGCGACAAGGTGGTTGGCATGGGCGGCTGGCAGCAATACAGCGTAGTCGATGCTGAACAGCTAGGCGCGCTGCGCAAGGTGGACACCACCCATGTGCCGTTGTCGCACTACCTGGGCGCAGTGGGTATGCCCGGCGTCACCGCCTACTATGGCCTGGTCAAAATCATTGAAGCCAAAGCGGGGCAAACCGTTGTCGTCAGTGCAGCCACTGGCGCAGTGGGTAGTGCGTTTGCGGCTTTGGCCAAAGCGCGCGGCTGCCACGTGGTGGGCATAGCAGGCGGGCCAGACAAGTGCAAGTACGCGGTCGACGAACTGGGCTTTGATGCCTGTATTGACTACAAGCTGCATGACAACGCTGGCTCACTCGCAAAAGCGATCAAGGCCGCGTGCCCGAACGGCATTGACGGCTATTTTGAAAACGTTGGCGGCATGGTGCTTGATGCGGTGCTACCGCTGATGAACGCCTTTGGCCGCATCGCCCTGTGCGGCATGATTGCGGGCTACGACGGCAAGCCTTTGCCACTGACCTACCCAGCGCTGATTTTGATGAGCCGCTTGCGCATTCAGGGCTTCATCGTCAGCGAGCACATGGAAGTCTGGCCTGAAGCCTTGAAGGAGCTGGGCATGCTGGTCGCAACCGGCAAACTCAAGCCGCGTGAGTCCATAGCGCAAGGCATTGCAGCTGCCCCTGAAGCATTTTTAGGCTTGCTCAAGGGCAAGAACTTCGGCAAGCAAATCGTCAATCTGGTCTAATTTTTAAGGAATCCTCCGGGAAGTTTTGCATGGCCGATTTGATTCTTCACCACTACCCAACATCACCATTCGCTGAAAAAGTGCGGCTGATGTTCGGCCATAAAAAGCTGGCCTGGAAGTCGGTCATCGTCCCGATGATCATGCCCAAACCCGATGTGGTGGCGCTGACGGGCGGCTACCGCAAAACCCCAGTGCTGCAAATTGGCGCTGACATCTATTGCGACACCGCATTGATTGCCGACGTGCTGGAGCATTTGCAATCTGAACCCAGCCTATACCCCGAGCCCAGTAAAGGCATGGGCCGCACGCTGGCGCAGTGGGCTGATACCACGCTGTTCTGGACGGCCATGGCATACAACTTTCAACCAGCGGGCACAGCGCAGGTGTTTGCCAACGCGCCGCCAGAAGCCGCCAGGGCATTTGCTGAAGACCGCCAGGCCATGCGCCAAGGCATGCCGCGCATGCCTGCGGCTGATGCAACGGCGGCCTACAAGTCGTACCTGCGCCGCATGTCCGACATGCTCGACGACTGGCCGTTTTTATTGGGCGCATTGCCCAGCATTGCCGACTTTGCCGCTTACCACCCGCTGTGGTTTACCCGTACCCGCACCCCAGCCATGTCCGGCATTCTCAATGCCACGCCAGCTGTACTTGAGTGGATGGACCGCATGGCAGACATCGGCCATGCATCGTTTGACAAGTGCAGCGCTGTTGACGCGATAGCGATTGCTGCTGCAGCCGAACCAGCAGTTTTACACGATGATGTTTTTCAGGACGAGCACGGCATCCCGCTGGGCAGCCGCGTCACCATCAGAAGCGAAAACTTCGGGCTGGAGCCAACCGAAGGATCCCTGGTTGCTGCCACCCGCATGCACTACACACTGCGCCGCACAGACGAGCGGGCAGGCACTGTGCATGTGCATTTCCCGCGCATTGGATATTCACTCAAAAAGGTAGACGCATGATCACTGATTTCAAAGGTAAAACCGCCGTACTGACCGGCGCAGGCTCGGGCTTTGGCCTGGAATGCGCCCGCATTGGCGCCAGACTGGGCATGAACCTGGTGCTGGTCGATGTGCAGCAAGACGCGCTGGATCTGGCAACCAAAGAGTTGCAGGCAGCCGGAGCTCAGGTATTGGCTTTCAAACTTGACGTGTCAAACGCCGTTGAAATGGAAGCAATGGGCGCGGCAGTGCTGGCACGCTTTGGCGCGCCGCATCTGGTTTTTAACAACGCAGGCGTTGGCTCAGGTGGGCTGATTTGGGAAAACTCCGTCAAAGACTGGGAGTGGGTGCTTGGCGTGAACGTGATGGGCGTGGCCCACGGCGTGCGCATCTTCACCCCCATGATGCTGGAAGCCGCCAAAAAAGACGCCGCCTGGCAGGGCCACATCGTGAACAC
Organism: Polaromonas sp.; assembly: GCA_031386895.1. GTDB lineage: Bacteria > Pseudomonadota > Gammaproteobacteria > Burkholderiales > Burkholderiaceae_C > Polaromonas. The sequence goes on along the minus strand of JANNCT010000179.1, from coordinate 28,202 downwards.
CGCCAGCATGGCAGGGCTGCTCAATGCGCCCAACATGGGCGTGTACAACGTCAGCAAGCATGCAGTTGTATCGCTAAGTGAAACGCTGTACCAGGACTTGTCGCTGGTCACTGACCAAATCAGCGCGTCAGTGCTGTGCCCATTTTTTGTTGCCACAGGCATCAGCCACAGCCACCGCAACCGGCCCATTGACCTGCGCGGTAGCAAGCCTACGCAAAGTCAACTGGTCGGCCAGGCCATGAGCGTCAAAGCGGTCTGCTCAGGCAAAGTCAGCGCGGCAGACGTGGCGCAACTGGTGTTTGATGCCGTGGCAGCCAACCAGTTCTATATTTACAGCCACCCGAAAGCCATCAAGTCGGTGCAAACGCGACTTGAAGACATTGTGCAAACCCGCAACCCGACTGACCCGTTTGAGGGCAAACCAGAGCTGGGCCAGCAGCTCAAAGACGCGCTGCGGGCTTGATTCCAGCTGCCTCCCCCACACGCGAAGCCGAAGGCTATGCCTTCAGGTGCGGGAGAGGGCAGGGGTGAGGGCTCGGCGAATTAAACCGGCAGCCGGTCAAAAACCTCATAGCAGTTCTTCAGCCAGGTTTTGACCCGCTGGCGTTCCAGCAAGCCCAGCGCGTCAGAGCTGTCACGGTCGTTGATGGCTTTCCAAAAACTCGTGTTGTGCTGGTCAATTTTGCGCATGCTCACATCGTGCAGGCGCGGCAGCTCAATCACATAAGCGCCGTGCGCCTGCGCTTTTTGCAGCGCATAAGATTCACGCAGCAGTACAAAGTCATTGCCGCGCCCAAAGTTTTGCACCACCACATAGTTCGGCCCGCTGCCGTACGTATCCACAAGGCGGCCCAGCAAATCAACCGCGTCCCGGCCATCGTCCATCACGTGCCATAAATTCACCGTGATGCCCATTTCTTTGAACAGCTCAATCAAGCTGGCGTCCGCAATCCACTTGGCCAGCGGGCTGGAGGTTTGCGCGGCCAAGTCAACAATCACGTTAGAGTGCGGGTTTTCTTCAAACACAGCCACGATCTGGTCCATGCCTTCGTAGCTGTCCACCACGATGGGCGAGGCGTAGTCGGTATAAAACCGGTTGAAAGAAAAATGTGACCGGTCGGTGTCAAAGCCGGTAAATGGCATATTTTTGTCAATGAAATACTGCGCTAATACCCGCGCAGTAACCGACTTGCCCACACCGCCTTTTTCGCCGCCAATAAAGTTGATAGATGCCATGATGTTCCTGTTAAAGCTGTCGGATTTTAGTTCGCATGTTTGTCACGGCAAAGACACAAGTTACGCTGCTTTAGCGGTGCAACAGCACTAAAGCGAACGTTTTATCTCGTCAAAATGACGTTTAGCTTAATAAATACGGGCGTAAGCAGCTACTGAAACAATAGCTATTTCCAGCTGGAATGCAGCAAACAGACGCATTCCCTATTGTCCATATCCGCGCGCGCGGGCACGCCTGGCATTTGGAAATCAAACGGGTGTGAGCCGCGTTGTGGACTGGGTATCAGATTTTTGCTGATGAACGTTTTGACCCCATTTCTCCCTATGAAAGACTCGACCCCATTTCTCCGCCCGAGCTGACTTGGCCGCGTCTGACCGCAACATGTCCCGCGCAGACGACGAGGCGCCATGTGAGGGGGATGAGCGGTAAGGATTTGGTTGCCACATCAAAAAAATGGGGTCAAGTCTTTCAATATTGCATTTCAGAAGGCCTGAAAGTCAATGAATACCGGTGGGAGAGGCTACCAAATAAATAGCGTTTTGCGGTGAAGCTGGCGGCCGGCAACAACCCGACCCAGTATATTCCCCGAGAAAACGACCAGACTGGCTTGATGTTCTACCGATCCAAGTACTACGATCCCGCCCTCAACCGTGTCATTTCTGAAGACCGGGCTGAGTGCGCTGCGGGATTAAACGGCTACCCCTACGTTAACAACGCTCCCACTGAATATTCAGACCCAGAAGGGAAATTACCGGTCATACGGGTAGCCATTCGGTAAGTCAGATTCGTAGCCCACTGCATGGCCCAAGCAGCGACGGGTGCGGCGCATTCTGAAGTAAGGTAACAACCCGATTTGAAGTTATACTGACATTTAAAATACTACGTATAACTCTTAATGTTTTACACGCCCGTGTCTACCGCAGCCCAAACCGCCTATGCGTCACTCACCAGCGCCAGCCGCCTGGAAGACCTGCGAACGGTCGCTGAATTACCCGGCAGCTTTTCCAGAAAAAAAGTGAAGGGGCGCGACTATTGGTATTACCAAACCGCAGACCTGACGGGCAAGCAAACGCAGATCTTCTTGGGGCTGGCGTCAAGCGAACTCACCGAATTAATTGCTTTGCATCGCCGGGGGAATGCGAAAACCGCGCACCTGCGCCAACTCACTCGCCAGGCGATCGCCGCTGGTTGCCTGTCGATAGTTCCCGCGCACGCAAAAATCCTTGAGCGCTTGGGAGATGCAGGCTTCTTTCAGGCCGGCGGAATACTGGTGGGCACCCACGTTTACATGGCCTACCAGAATTACCTTGGCATTCGGTGGGAGTCTGCGGCGCAAACGCTGGACCTGGACCCGAACTTCGATATTTTGCATGCAGGGCGAAATGTTTCGGTCGCCATACCTTCTGACGTCACCATGGACATGGGCAGCGAGATCGAAGCCCTCAAAATGGGGTTTGTCCCGGTCAAGAGCTTGACCAGGTACGTGAAATCGGATGAGCAGGATTTGCAAATCGACTTTGTGACTTGCCTGCACCGGGGCGGCGACACACCCGTCTTGATCAAAGCACTGAACGCCACCATGCAGCCCTTCAAGTTCATGGAGTTTTCAATGGAAGCACCTATTCAAGTCACGCTACTTGCCCAGCGCGGAGCCATCACCGTTAACGCGCCGCCACCAGAAAAGTACGCTTTGCATAAGTTGTTGGTACATGGCGAAAGGCCGCAAAACATGCGGGTGAAAGCTACAAAAGACTTGGCGCAGGCGGCGTCATTAATTGACTATCTTTCCAAAAATGACTCTGAACTTCTTAGCGATACCTGGGACGAACTCATTGCCCGGGGGCCTGGGTGGCGAAGCCGGGCGGTTGAGGGTTTGAAGGCGTTAAACGATCATTACCCTGCAGTAGATACCAGTGCGTTAGTCGTGGATTGAGCCGTACCTGGGTAAACATAGCTCGCGGGAATGACTAAGCGTAGATTAATCAAATATTTAAGAGAGGTCAGATTCCAGCTCTAATTTAGGCGTTAAATAAGCCTATAGCCTAATAAATACGGGCGAAGTCAGCTCCCAAATTAATAGCATCTACAGTGACCACAATTTACATCGACTGCTCAATCAGTTCGGTGTAGTCGGCACTTGTAGCCAGGCGCGGGTTGGTTTTGTGGCAATGGTCGGCCAAAGCGCCGGAAATAATTTTGGCAAACTGATCTGCCTGAACGCCCATGCTTGATAGGCCGTTTGGTAAACCGAGGCGGGCACTCATTTCAGTGACAGCGCCAGCCACGTCGCTGCCTTGCGCCAAGCCCATGGCGTGGGCCATGCGCTGCAGGCGGTTTTCTTTTTGAATGGACTCGACGGAGGAGTTAAAGCGGATGACCGCCGGTAAAAACATCGCATTCAGCGTGCCGTGGTGCAAGCGCGGGTCAACTCCGCCCAGGCTGTGGCTAAGCGAATGCACGCAGCCCAGGCCTTTTTGAAAAGCCATTGCGCCTTGCATCGACGCGCTCATCAGCTGCATGCGCGCTTCGCGGTCATTGCCGTCGCGTGTGGCGCGCTCGATGTGTGCCCAGCCGCGCGCCAGGCCGTCCAGGGCAATGCCGTCGGCTGGCGGGTTGAAGGCGGCAGACATGAAGGTTTCCATGCAGTGCGCAATCGAGTCCATGCCCGTGGCTGCGGTCAGCCTTGCGGGCAAGCCCAGCGTGAGCTCGGGATCGCAAATGGCGGCCTTGGGAATGATGTTCGTTGAGTGAAACCCCAACTTGCGGCCATCTGCCACGATGATGATCGCGCCCCGCGCGACTTCGCTGCCGGTGCCGCTGGTGGTGGGCACCGCGATCAGCGGCGCGGCTGCAGCTGTGATCTTGGGTGATCCGCCTTCAATCGTTGCGTAGGTGGTTAAGGGCTGGTCATGTGCGGCCGCAATCGCCACCCCTTTGGCGCAGTCAATCGCTGAGCCGCCGCCCACCGCAATCAGGCCATCGCAGCCGCTGGCTTTGTACAGCGCGCTGGCGGCCAGAACAGCGGCCTCGGTGGGGTTCGACGGGGTTTGGTCGAAAACTGTGACTTTCAAGCCAGCCAGGCAGCGAAGTGCAATGTCTACGATACCGGCAGCTTTGACTCCTGTATCAGTCACGATAAGTGGCTTAGTAATGCCGACGCGGGCGCACTCTTGCTTTAGCAGTTGGACAGCGCCGAAGTCAAACTGGATTTGGGTGATGTAGTTGATAAGTGCCATGGCCAGATTATTGCCTGTGCTTGTGGGCTGCCGTTGTACCATTCGCCCGGTTGGAATTCGCCTTGCCCCTAACGCTATCACGCAACAACACGACATGAAAAAAACCGACTTCCGCTTCACCCACCGCCTGCGCGTTCGCTGGGCGGAGGTGGACATGCAAAAAATCGTGTTCAACGCGCACTACCTGATGTACTTCGACACCGCCATCACCGATTACTGGCGCGCCTTGGCACTGCCGTATGAAGAGGCGATGGTGCAACTTACCGGCGATTTGTACGTCAAAAAAGCGGCGATTGAATATCACGGCTCAGCGCGTTTTGATGACCAACTTCAGGTAGGTTTGAAATGCACCAAGGTTGGTAACTCGTCGATTGCATTCAGTGGCGCAATTTTCCGGGACGATGCCTTGCTGGTGACTTGCGAATTGGTTTACGTTTTTGCGAACCCGGCTACCCAAAAGGCAGCGCCAGTCCCGCAAGCATTTCGCCAAATGCTTGCGGACTTTGAAGCGGGTGAAAAAATGCACACGGTAAAGACCGGAGCCTGGCAGCAGTTGGGCGCCGACGCAGCCCAAATTCGCACGGAAGTGTTTGTTCAAGAGCAAGGTATTGCCGTTGAAGACGAATGGGACGAAGCCGACAAATCAGCTGTGCATGCGGTGGTCTATAACGGCCTGATGCAGTGCGTGGCAACGGGGCGCCTGCTGGAGCATGCACCTGGAGTCGCGAAAATTGGGCGCATGGCGGTCAAGCGCGTGCTGCGCGGCGGTAGCCTGGGGCGCGGCATTGTCGACGCCCTGGTGGCCGCTGCAGAACAGCAGGGCTGTAAAGAAGTGCTTTTGCACGCGCAGGTCAGCGCCCAGGGTTTTTATGAAAAGTCTGGGTTCACTGTGCGTGGTGCACCTTTTGATGAAGTCGGCATTGCGCACATTGAGATGTTCAAGGCAGTCGGTCGGTAACCACTCTGGTTGGCACTCAGCAGCGACAATAGCCGCTTAAAAGTGCTCTCATCATTCCCAAGCAGTTATGGCAAAGAAAAAACGCAGTTACCCCGCCTCGGGCACATCAGCCCAGCAATCAGGTTCATCAAGCGCCAAAACCAATTTGCCAGTCACCTCTGGCAGTACTGACCGAAAGGTCAGCCATCCCAGCCAGCGTATGGGCGCTGCCACACCGACGATAAATCTGCCTTTTGAAGTGCAGCGCGGCGACTGGACGGTGATTATTTTGGCGTTGATGATGTTTTTGACGCCTGCCATTGGCGTGCCCAATGAGTTGATGCTGCAAGACACGCTGAAATCCATCGTGGTAGCGTTTGCAACGGTAGGCGCGGGTTTGCTTTTTTTCTGGCAGCAACGCAATCGGCGCGATGCACTCCGCTGGCATGGGCTGATGTGGCTGCCGCTTGCGCTGATGTTTTATGCGCTGGGCAGCATGGTGTGGTCGCACTCGTTTTTGGGCGGGGTTGAGGCAATTCGCTGGTTTTTGTTCAGTCTGATGTTGTGGCTGGGCGTCAACACCTTGTCGCGCGAGCGTACTCCGTATTTGATTGAGGGCATTCATTGGGGGGCGTTTGTGTGCTCGCTGTGGACGGTGCTCCAGTTCTACTTCGACTTCACCTTTTTCCCGCAAGGGCCCAATCCAGCGTCAACTTTTGTGAACCGCAACTTCTTTGCAGAGTTTGTGGTGTGCACGTTTCCATTCACGTTGTACCTGCTGGCGCAGGGCAAGAGCACCTCGCGTATTGCGTTAACCGCCTTTGTGCTGGGCTTTAACGTGATTGCGCTGATGATGACCGGTACGCGCGGTGCTCTGGCGGCGTTCTGGATTCTGGTGGTGCTGATTTTCCCGCTCATCCTTGTTCTGTACCGCAAGCAGTTTGCGTTTTACACCTGGGACAGCGGCAGAAGAATTCTGGCGTGCGGTGTTCTGATGGCCACAATTCTTACGATGGGGCTTATCAGCTCAGGCAATCCCAAGGTGATTTCTGACCGCTCGTCGTATGGCAACGTCACCACGCCGTTTGACATGGCATTCAAGCGCACGGCATCCATTTCGGCGCAAGACGGCTCACTCGGTATTCGCCTCGTGATGTGGAAAGCCACTGCGGGCATGATCAAGGCAGTTCCTTTTAAAGGCGTTGGCGCAGGTGCTTGGGAAGCCATGCTGCCCCTGTACCAGACGGAAGGCTCGCAGCTTGAGACTGATTACTACGTGCACAACGAAGTCTTGCAGCTGCTGGCTGAATATGGCGCGGTGGGCTGGGTGTTTTTGTTCGCGCTGTTTTCGTACCTGTTGGTGGCAGCCTGGAAAACTCTGCGCAATAAAACCCCTGACGGCTTGGCCGAGGCGCCCATGCGCGCCATTGCGCTTGCCAGCGTGCTGGCGCTTTTGGTGGTGAGCAATATCGGGTTCCCGTGGCGCCTGGCCAGTACGGGGTGCATTTTTGCCTTGGCGCTGGCCATGCTGGCCGCGTCTGATGCACGGCTGAACATTCGCGGGGTGGCGGCGGCTACGCGCATGTCATGGCGGCCCGCTTATTCTCAGGCTCTGGCCGTTTCAATGATGGTGTGCCTGGCGCTTACCGCTTACATCAGCCAACAGGCTGCTGCAACCGAGCAAAAAATTGTCACGGCCGTAAAAATGTCGCTGTCTATTACCCAATCCAAAGACTACAACAACCCAAAGTGGGACAAAACAAAAAAGGAAATGCTGACGCTGGCAAGGGAAGCCATAGCGATCAACACCCATTACCGCAAGATCACGCCGATGCTCGGCGACGAGCTGGCCAAGTGGGGCGACTGGAAAAACGCAATCTGGGTGTGGGAGTCAGTCGTCGTGTCCAGGCCTTACGTGGTGGCCATCATGTCCAACATAGCGCGCGGGTACGCCACCATCGGGAACAACGAGAAAGCACTGGAATTTTTAGAGCGTGGTGAAAAGCTGCAGCCCAAAGCGGTGTCGATTCGCTCGCTTAAAGTCATTTTGATGAGCCGCACCGGCAAGGAGCCAGAGGCAGCCGCGCTGGCCAAGCGGTACATGGACGAAGGCACGTTTGACTATGACCTGACCAACGCGGCTTATGTTCTGGGCGTCAGAAAAGGCGACTTCGACATGGCCATTCAGGGCCTGGAGCTGCGCAACAAGGGCTGGCCGGCCAACCAGGCCGATGGGTACACCAAGCTCGGTGCAATTTATGCCATCCAGAAAAAAGACGATGCCAAAGCGCTTGCCGCGTACAAATTGGCACTGGCCGCCACGCCTGAGAGAGACCGCGACGCCTTGCGAGCGCAAATTCCGCCTGCGCTGTTAGCGCGGCTTTAGGCGGCTTCGTCAGCGGCTTTGTTAGCGGCTTTATCAGCGGCGTCTCCCGAGCTTTTTACCGGAATAGTGAACCTGCAGACTTCGGCTTGGGCGTAGTCGACTGCGTTTTGACCGGTCGCAGCCAGTGAGGGATAAGTCAGCTCTTTAAAGCTGGCCTCCAGGTAGTAAATGTTGGGCATGGCCTTTTCTTGTACAGCGTCCAACACAATCAGACTGGTGCAGCGCGTTCCGTAGTTGCGATCAACAATGGCAACACGGGCGCTGGAAAGCGCCAACTCCAGGTCAGGCGCAACACCAGTTTTCGGCAAATCACCGGGCGCAGCGCGGTCTTGCCGGGAGAGCGCCTTCCACAGCTGTTCTTCAAGGGCAAATTGGTCCGGCGATGACAGTGCTTTGGACAGAGCAGCTTTCAGCGCCACCGTCTTGGTCCACGGCGTATCCAGAGCTGCGTTTGACAAGCCATAAATGCCGTTTTCAAGCCTTTGCGGCGATGATCGCACGCCGCCAGGCTGGCGGTTGGACCACCAGTGCCATTGCCCGCTTTGCAGGTCGCCCAGCACAAGGTTAAAACCGCCGTACAGCGCGCCGTCAATCGAGGCAACAAATGCACCTGCGTCGCCCGAGCCGTCAAGCCAGCGCAGGACCAGCTCACCCCTGGAACGCGGAGCAGCAAGCGCCACGCCTTCACGCACGTTGGTCACAAGCGCCAGGCGCCCGCTGGGTGCCATGCACAGCCAGGTACCGCCGGCCTGCGCATCGCGCCCTGAAAAGATGGTGTTGCCCGCGGCGGTTTGCCAGCGCGCAAGGGGCAGGGCGGGGCGGTCAAAAAACTCGTCGCGGTTCGATGCCAGCACCAGCGGCCAGCGGCTAGATGCGTTGATGGCAAATGCGGCCAGGCACATGTTTTCGCTTGGGCTCTGGCTAAATATCTTCAAGCAATGGGTAGGGCAAAGGCAGCAGCGTTAACGCCGCGCCGCCGCTGCTGCCAAGGGTCAACAAGCCAGCCGCCGCTGATGTCTGCATCGACAAAATCACGGCAAAACCGCCTGCCGGATCAGCAGCGCTGGCCGCAACCAGCCCGCAAGGCTGCTCTGCGTCGCTTTCGTGGTACACCTCCTCGCCAACCTGCGGGTCATTGCCGGGTGCGCCCCGCATGTGCGCCACATAGGCGCGGCGCTTGAGCGTGCCCCTGAACTGGCTGCGCGCCACCACTTCCTGGCCGGGGTAGCAGCCTTTTTTAAAGTTCACGCCGCCAATCGATTCGTAATTGAGCATTTGCGGCACAAAAGCCTCAAAAATCGGCAACGTGACCATGGCGATGCCAGCCTGAACTTCAAGCCACTGCCAGTTGCTCAGTGAAAGCGCCGGCCCGGCTGGCGGCGTTGTGCCCGTGGGGGCGCACCACATCACCCGGTCGATGCCTGCGCCGGGGTACAGCTGGATGGTGGTCTGCTCATCAAAATCATTTTTAGCCCAATGAATATAAGCGCTAGCAGCTTCTGAATTTATAGCGCCCAGTGCCGTTGCAGCTGCGCCTGCCGCGCCGTAAAGCAAAAACGCATCACTTGCATCGCTCAATTTCACCTTGGCCCGCATCACAAACATACTCAGCCGCTTCACGGTTTGCGGCAAAAGGTCGCGGCTGCACACCAGCAAAATGTCATCGCTACTGCGTTTAAAAACCACAAAACTGGCTTGCATCCGCCCTTTGGCGTTGCAAAAAGCCGCCAGGCAGGCACGGTCTTGCCTCAGCCCGGCAATGTCCTGCGTCAACTGACCCTGCAAAAACTTGGCCGCTTCTTCGCCAACGGCGCTGATCACGCCCAGGTGCGAAAGCTGCACCACACCCGACATGGCCAGCTGGTGATCGACATCGGTAACAGGGGGGGGCGCGGCGTCTGGTGCAAAAGGTGTGGTCATCACTGAATTATCATGGCTTACGCCTTTTTCAATCAGTTTGTACGGACCCATCACCAGTGCGCAGTGTTTTCATTAAATTGCTGATTTTTAGTCTGTTTGCGCTGTGCGTGTCTGCAGGCGCTGGTTTTTGGTGGCTTTATACGCCGATGCCACTGGCGTTGCAGGGTGACGCTGGCGTGATTGACCTCGAAGTTGAGCCCGGAACCCGCGCAGCCCAAATTGCCGAAGACGTGGTGACCAGTGGGGTGCGATCTAATGCTTTGCTGCTGCAGCTGTGGTTTCGCTTTTCAGGGCAGGCCCGACAGATCAAGGCAGGCAGTTACGAAATTGCACCGGGCACCACACCCAACAGCTTGCTGCGCATGTTGGTGCGCGGCGACCAGACGCTCAGAAGCGTCACGCTGGTTGAAGGCTGGACCTTTGCGCAGGTGCGTGCTGCGCTACAAAAAGCAGAGCTGCTTGCGCCCGAATCTACTGCGCTAGAACCCGAAATGATCATGAACCAGCTGGGTAGACCTGGGGTACACCCCGAGGGGCGGTTTTTCCCTGACACCTACACCTACGCCAAAGGTTCCAGCGATCTGGCAGTACTCAAACGCGCAGCGAAGGCGATGGACAAGCGCCTTGACGCGGCTTGGGCGCTGCGCAGCGCCGACACGCCGCTCAAGTCTGCTGCGGAGGCCCTCACGCTTGCCAGTATTGTTGAAAAAGAAACCGGCAAACCCACTGATCGAGCCCAGATCGCAGGCGTATTTACGAATCGGCTACGCATCAACATGCGGCTGCAAACCGACCCGACGGTGATTTACGGCTTGGGTGCCAAATTTGACGGCAACCTGCGCAAGCGCGATTTGCTGGCCGATACGCCCTACAACAGCTACACCCGGGCCGGTTTGCCGCCCACACCGATTGCCATGCCGGGAAAAGCGGCGCTGCTTGCAGCCGTGCAGCCACAGGCTACCAAAGCTTTGTACTTTGTGGCCAAGGGTGATGGCACCAGCGAATTCAGCGCCAGCCTGGACGAGCACAATCGCGCCGTGAACAAATACATCAGAAAACAATGACCGGTACTTTTATAAGCTTTGAAGGCATCGACGGCGCGGGCAAATCCACGCATATTGCAGCGCTGGCCGACGCATTTAAGGCCGCAGGCCGCACGGTCACTCTAACCCGCGAGCCGGGCGGCACACCTTTGGCTGAACAGCTGCGCGCGATGGTGTTAATCGATGCGATGGATGCGCTGACCGAGTCGCTTTTGATATTTGCCGCGCGCCGCGACCACCTCACCACCGTTATCTTGCCAGCCCTGGCGCGTGGCGATGTGGTGCTGTGTGACCGGTTTACCGACGCTACTTTTGCCTATCAGGGCAGTGGGCGCGGGTTTGATCTGGCGGTGCTTGCCACGCTTGAAAAGTGGGTTCAGTCAAGCCCGCAAACGCACACCTTGACCCAACCCGATCTGACGGTCTGGTTCGATTTGGACCCCGCCGAAGCCGCCCTGCGCCTGGCCGGTGCACGCGTGCCCGACAAGTTTGAAACCCAGTCGGTGGTGTTTTTTACCCGCGTAGCGCAAGGCTACGCCGATCGTGCCCAAAATGAGCCAGCAAGATTCGCGCGAATTGATGCCTCATTGACCCGCGAAGCGGTTTGGGAAAGCGTGCAACACGCAGTTGCTGCCAAAGGCTGGTTATGACTGCGCCCTGGCTGCAAGCCCAACTCAAAAGCCTGCTTGCCCAGCGCGGCCACGTCTGGCTGCTCAGCGGCCCATCCGGTTTGGGGCAGTTCGACCTGGGCCTGGCACTAGCCCGAGCCTGGCTGTGCGACGCACCAACGAGTGAAGGCGCTTGCGGCGTGTGCTTAAGCTGCCATGCAATAGATGTGCACACCCATGCTGACCTGAACGTGCTCATGCCCGAAGTGCTGGCGCTTGAACTGGGCTGGCCCCTCGACGAAAAAACGCAAGACGAGCTCGACAGCAAAAAGCGAAAACCCAGCAAAGAAATCAAAGTAGATGCCGCGCGTGAAGTCGTCTCATTTACCCAGTTCACCCGCTCACGCGGCACGACCAAAGTGGTGCTGGTGTACCCGGCAGAGCGCATGAACGGCATCACTGCCAACACGCTGCTAAAAACACTTGAAGAGCCGCCCGGCGCAGTCAAATTCATTCTGGCCACAGAAGCCGCACACCAGCTGCTGCCCACCATCCGCAGCCGCTGCATCGGCCACACCATGGTGTGGCCTGCGTTTGATGAGGCGCTGGCCTGGCTTGACGGGGCGACACGTGCAGGCGCAGGGGCGGGTGAGGGCGCTGACAACAAAAAGTCAATAAAGGCACCTGACGCTTCCGACTTGAAAACGCTGCTAACGGCTGCAGGCGGTCGCCCTGCCGACGCGCTGGCTTGGGCGCAAAGTGGCCAGGCCAGTGCTATTGCAAAAAGCTGGCAAGCCTTGCCCAAAGCGATGGCCAGAGGCGATGTGCAGGCTTTGAGCGAGTGGGCGCCAGCCCAGGCAGTGGATGCGCTACAAAAAATTTGCCACGACGTCTGGTCGGTGAAGTCTGGCGCTGCACCGCGCTTTTTCAATGCCGCTGACCTGCCCGCGTTGCCTGCAAAGTTGGGCGCAATGGCGCTGGCCAGCTGGGCAAAAGAGCTGGCGGCCACAGCGCGAACGGTGGAGCACCCCTACAACGCCGGACTGATGCTGGAGTCGCTCGCCAGCCGCGCTAAAGTTGCGCTTGGCGGCAAGTAATCCGATAAGATTGCAGCATGAGTGCAACCCCACCTCCAGGTAAACCCCCCGGCATTGGTATCGCAGCAGCTGCCCCAGCAACGTCTGCCCGCCCCAGCGTCGTACAGCTCGCCATCAAAGAAAAAGCAGCGCTGTACGCCGCGTATATCCCGCTGTTCCAGGAAGGCGGCATTTTTATTCCCACCGCACGCGAGTACCACCTGGGTGCTGATGTGTACGTGCTCATGACGTTGCCAGACGATACGCAGCGCTACCCGATTGCCGGTAAAGTGGCGTGGGTCACACCGGCGCGCGCCGCTGGTGGCCGCACGCAGGGCGTAGGCGTGCGCTTTCCTGCAGACGAAAAGTCACGGGCCTTAAAGCTGAAAATCGAAGAGATTTTGGGCGCGCATTTGTCGTCTGACAGGCCCACCCAGACGATTTAGGCAGCCTTGCCGCTGCGGGCAGCTTTTGTTTTCCCCCTCGTTTTATGTTCACTGATTCGCACTGCCATTTGAGTTTTCCTGAGCTGAAGGCGCGGCTTCCCGAGATTCGCGAAGCCATGGCTACCGCTCAGGTCGACCGTGCGCTGTGCATCTGCACCACGCTTGAAGAGTTCGATGAAGTACACGCGCTGGCGACCGCATACGACAACTTTTGGTGCAGCGCTGGCGTGCATCCCGACAACGAAGGCGTAACCGAGCCAGATGTGGCTGCGTTGGTGCGGTTGGCGGCACTTCCCAAAGTCGTCGCCATTTGTGAAACTGGCCTCGACTACTTTCGGCTCGGCGAACGTACAGTGGCGGATATGCACTGGCAACGAGAGCGGTTTCGGGTGCATATCCGCGCAGCCCTTCAAACCAGTTTGCCGCTTGTGATCCACACCAGAAGCGCGTCCGAAGACACGCTGGCCATTTTGAAAGACGAGGGCGCGGGTCAGGCGAGGGGCGTGTTTCACTGCTTTACTGAATCGCAGGCTGTAGCCCGGGCTGCACTTGATCTGGGCTTTTATATTTCGTTTTCAGGTATTTTGACGTTCAAAACCGCCGCCGATCTCCGCGAAGTTGCGCAGTTTGTACCACTAGACCGGACGCTGATTGAAACCGACAGCCCGTACCTCGCCCCCATGCCGCATCGCGGTAAAACCAACAATCCGTCTTACGTGCCGCTGGTAGCAAAGCTGGTTGCCGAGTTGAAGGGCCTCAGCATTGAAACGGTTGCTGAGGCTACGAGTTACAACTTCAGCGAGTTGTTTGCAAGGGTCAAGATCAGTGAAAACGCAGGAGTTTTAACTTGATAAATCACATTAAAAAACTGGTATACCTGTATGTTTTAATTGGATTTAGTGCATCGTTTTCAGGATCTTATGAGGATTTTTTCAGCGCCGTCACGCAAGACGATGCGCCTGCAGTCAAACGGCTTTTGGCGCGCGGGTTTGATGCCAACACATTGGACCCCAAGGGCAATCTGGGCCTGATGATTGCGCTGCGCACGCCGTCGCCCAAAGTGGCCCAGGTTTTGACTGAGGCTCCGAAAATTGAACTCAACCTGCTCAGCGCCCAAGGTGAAAGCCCGCTCATGCTGGCCGCGCTAAAAGGCCAATTGGCGCTTGCCGAGTTGATGGTCAAAAAAGGCGCAGACGTCAACAAAACAGGCTGGACACCATTGCACTACGCAGCCAGCGGCGCCCATTTACCGGTCATGAAGCTGCTGCTTGATAACTTCGCCTACATCGATGCCGAATCGCCCAACGGCACCACACCACTCATGATGGCCAGTATGTACGGCAACGCAGCAGCTGTTCAGTTCTTGATTGACGAAGGCGCAGACCCCATGCTGAAAAACATCCAGGGCCTGACCGCCCAGCAGTTTGCCCAGCGGGCCAATAGGCCAGACGCAGCTGAATTGGTACTCAAGGCCATTCGCAGCAAGCAATCGCCCGGGAAATGGTGAAAACGCGCGGCTCAGTTTTATCTTCCACGATGTATATTATGTTAACTTATATGCAGACTGATTAAAGTCTCCTCAATAAGCCGCTTGATGTTGGTCGACCACAGTTTGATCCCCACCCCCACCCGATTCAAATCGACAAACACCGCAAGCTCTGGCGCACCGCCTACACGCTAGGGCGCTGAACTGCTACCGATTTCGTTGTGAAACTGCGCCAGACTGGCGTGATGCAAAAACCAAATCATCAACTGTTTTTAGCTTTTCGTTTGTGGGCGCTTTACGGTTGCGCTTTGATTTCTGTCGGAACTCCTGCATCGGCCCAGCCATCGCTGGTGCCGCAGCCCGCTTTTACTGCTGCGTCATTGACCGAAAAATATGCTTCGATGGGCCCGGCGCTGGCTAGCAACGTGTTTGGCCGACCGCTGGTGATTGAATCGGTAGAAACCAACAACCGGGTCACTGGCGATGCTTACGCAATCATCAATTCAGCGTTCACAAGCGCCAGCGCCGCCCTGCAGAGCCCTAGCCGCTTGTGCGAGCTCATCATCTTGCACCTGAACACAAAATACTGCCGCGCGGAACCTGCCAAAAAGGGTGACGGCAATCTGCTGAAAGTGAACTTTGGAAAGAAAACGCCGCAAGAACTGGCCAGCACTTTTGCAATTGACTTCGACATGCGCGTGCCTTCTTCATCGGCAAGTTTCTTGGCCGTGCTGCTCGACGCACCAGAAGGCCCGCTAGGCACCAGCAACTACCGCATTGAAATTGATGCAGTGCCTTTGCCCGAAGGCAAAACCTTTTTGCACCTGCGCTATTCGTATGGCTACGGCGTAGCCGGCCGGTTGGCCATGCGCGGGTATCTTGCAACTTCAGGCAGTAGAAAAATTGGCTTTACCAAAGTCACTGAGGGCGATTCGCAGAGCTACGTTGGCGGCATGCGCGGCGCGGTGGAGCGCAACACCATGCGCTACTACCTGGCTATTGATTCCTATCTTGCCAGCCTGCGGGTTGCGCCGCCAGAGCAACTCGACGCCCGGCTGAACGCCTGGTTTGACGCCACTGAAAGATATCCAGATCAGCTTGGCGAGGTGGACAAAGAAGCCTATTTGAAGATGAAAAAAGGCGAAGTGCTGCGCCAGCAAGGCAGTGCGCAGCGGTGATACCAGTTAAATTTCAGTCCACTTCCATGCGAAGCGCAGCATCGATGCAGGACTGATGGCCAGCCCCTTTCGACTTGAAGAATTCCAGAATATCTAAACAGTGGCGAGCTTCATGTCTTTCTGCCTTTCGCAGCGACATCACGTGAGACCCTTTCGAGCGCCCGTTGTAAATCATTACAACCACACTTGACGCTAGAAAAATCCCAATACCTAAGGCACAAGCCGAAGTTGATGCGCCATTGCAGCCGGCCTCATTTGCAGTGGCCGGTACCGCACGGCTGCCCACTCAGCGCTCATGTCCCGATATCGGCTTGAAAACACCGAACCGCTCTGCCCTGTTTGGTAAATAAACTGGGACTTTTCGAGGTCGGCCAAATCAAACACCGTGCGCATCGATGCGGCGTGCCGATTGGCAAACGGTGCTTCCTCGTCGTTGGGCCAGTACTGGCCTACGTTGACTGTGTAGGTGTCGCCACCAGTGGGCACGCGCACGTCAAAAAACCGGGCCAGCAGTGGCACATTGCCGAACGGTTTGTGGGCTGAAATTGCGTTGTGCGCCCTGCCCCATGTCCACTGGCTGATGTCTGCTCCACTGGTTTTTTCAAGCCGGGTCAAGGTGCGGTCAAGAGCCGCGCTGGCTTGCGTTGGACAACCTTTTTCACCGCACCAGGCAGCGTCGTCACGCGCCAAAATGCCTTCTATCGCCGCGCGAAAATTGCGTTTTCCGTACAACGATTTGAAGGCAACGTCGCCCAGCTTGCCGCCCACCAGGCTGCGGGTTAGCTCGTCTGCCCACATTTCCATAATCGTCGGTGCTGCGCTGTCGGCGCGCATCACGCCGTCAAAACCTGCAAGCGCGGTCTTGGCGTTGGCAGCCATTGCGTGCGTGCTGGTTTGCAGGGCTTTTTGCAGGTGCGGCAGCAGGGTTAAAGCGGCTTGTGACTTCTGGTCACTGTGGATTTTTTGCATGGATGCAGCGTCGTGTTTGGGCATACTGGCCAGCATTTGCTCAATGCGGTCAAAGCGGTACGGCACGGCCCAGTCCTGGCTAATGAAAATCGGAAAATCTGGCGGTGTGATGCGCTGGTTGGCGGTGGCTAGAAAGCCTTTGGCCTCGATTGCTGCGTGGTCGGCTTGCGGGTTTTGCGCATACGTGGCCCAGCCGGCCCAGTCATAGCGTGTGTCCCAGCCGGGCGCGGGGGCGATGCCCAAGATATCGTTATCTGGTTTTCTCAAAGGCAGTTTGCCAACTGCTTTGAACGCCGTGCGCCCAGTGGTGTCGGCCATAACCACGCTTTGCATTGGCGAGTGGTAGCTTTCAAACGCGGCCAGCAAGTCATTAACCGATTGCGCGTGGTTGGAGCGCAAACCAGACAGCACGGTTTGGTTGTCGGCGTCCAGCGCGGCCCAACGCAGGGCGATGACATATTTCGTCGTATCGATCAAATCAGCGTGGGTTTTTTGCGCATCGCGCAGCACCGGGCCGTGGCGGCTTTCGCGTACCGTGAGTTGCACGTCTGGCTGGCCTTTGACCTTGATGGTTTCGACCCGGGTTTTGAAGTCGGCCCACGCGGCTTGCACTCCGTCAGCGGGCACACGGTATTGCGCTGGGTTGGCCGGGTTGATTTGTTCCAGATACAAATCCTGTACGTCTGGACCCGTGTTGGTAAAGCCCCAAGCCACCTGCGCAGTGCGGCCCAGGACCACAAACGGCAGGCCTGGCAGCGTAGCGCCAATGGCGTTGAGCGCTGGGGTCACGCGGCCGTTTGCGGCCTTGCTTTCGGGAGCCTGTACGTGCGCAAAGTACCAAATAGCAGGCGCTGACAGGCCCAAATGTGGGTCATTGGCCAAAAGCGGTTTGCCGCTTTGGGTGCGCGCGCCAGCCACTACCCAGTTGTTAGAGCCCTTGCCGTCAACGGTGCCCAGGCTGCTTGCCCAGTCGGTGATGTTTTGGGTTAAATCAGCGCTGAAATATGCATCTTTTGAGCCTTTAGCCCAATCGATATGGGCGGGAGCAGCTCCTGTTTTAATAGCGTTTGGAGCGCCCGCTTTGTACACGCCCAAGTCGGCATACAGCTTGGCAAAGTCAACTTTGGAGGCGGGTTGCTCGCCGGGGTACGGCGTGAACAGCTGCCAGAGCTTGTCGGTTGGTAACGCTTTGGCGGCGGTCAACCGCGCAAATTCGGTGCCCCAGTTGCCACCCAAGTCCAGCGCCATCATCAATGACCAGCCGATGCTGTCTTGCGGCGTCCAGGGTTTGCCCCTTTTCCCGTCACGTTCGCCGCCCGGCTTGACCCCCAGAACATGAAACTCTGGCGAAAGCGCTTGTGATGAGGTGGCGTAGAAAGAATTGATACCGTCGCTATAGGCCTGAATTGCATCCTTTCCCTCGGCTGGCAAGCCTTGCCATTGCCGTTCGGCCGCTTGCACAATGCCGAGCGCGCGCAGCAGTTTGTCGGTCTCCAGCGTCGCTGGGCCAAACGCTTCAGACAATTCGCCGTGCATCACGCGGCGGTTAAATTCAAGCTGCCAGCCGCGCTCTTGCGCGTGCACGTAGCCAATGGCAAACCAGGCATCACGCGGGGCTTGGGCTTTGATGTGGGTGACATCTGCCGCGTCGCGCGAGACAGCCACTGGCGCTTGCAGCCCGGTAGCCCGAAGTTTGCCATTCATAGCCGGAAAGGTGCGGTAAATGTAAATGCCTGCTGCCGCGCTGGCCAGTAAAGCTAAGCCGACCAGCAGCCACAAACCCCGTTTTAGCCACACCATGGCGTCTCCTTTTTTATGCCTTTTCGTTGCCCTTCAAGCTGCTGAAGGCTTGAGCTGCATCGATTTGAATTCCAGAAACTCTTCAAAACCGTACAACCCGTTTTCACGCCCGTTGCCCGATTGTTTGTACCCGCCAAACGGCGCGTTGGCATTGAACGGCCCGCCATTGATGTCCACCTGACCCGTGCGCATGCGTCGTGCAACGCGCATGGCGCTCTCATCGGTGGCGCCCCACACTGCGCCGCCCAGGCCGTAAATGGTGTTGTTGGCTATTTGCACAGCTTCATCTTCATTCTGGTAACTGATAACGACCAGCACCGGGCCAAAAATTTCGTCTTGCGCCAGCGTGTCGGTGGATTTGATGCCCAGCACGGTGGGCTGCACAAAGTAGCCAGTGGCAAATGCTGGTGGCTCAGCGCCGCCCGTTATCACCTCAGCGCCCTCGGCAATGCCGGTTTTTATAAAGCCGATAACCCGGTCACGTTGCGCTGCGCTGACCAGCGGGCCAAGGCGGCTGGTCTCGTCCAGGCTGGGGCCGACGTTGAATTTAGCCACTGCGGCCTGCGCCAGCGCTTTGACTTCGTCGTACCTGGCGGCGGGCACCAGCATGCGTGTGTGGGCAGAGCAGGTTTGGCCGCTGTTCAGCATGCAAGCCGCCACGGTGCCTTTTACGGCGGCTTCAAAGTTCGCGTCATTCAAAATCACGCTGGCTGATTTGCCGCCCAATTCCAGTGCGACTCGCTTGACGCTTTGACTGGCCAGCTCACTGACACGTTTGCCCGCGCGGGTTGATCCGGTAAAGCTCACCATATCGACTTCAGGGTGCGTGGCCAACACTTCGCCCACCACCGGCCCGGCGCCATTGACCAGATTAAACACGCCAGGCGGCAAGCCTGCCTCGTGAATGATCTCGGCCAGAATCATCGCGTTGACGGGTGCAATTTCGCTTGGCTTGAGTACTACCGTGCAGCCCGCCACCATCGCGGGTGCAATCTTCAACGTGATTTGGCTCAATGGGAAATTCCACGGCGTGATGCAGCCGACGACGCCGATTGGCTCACGCGCCACGATGGAATTGCCGACTTTTTTCTCCCACTCAAAATTGCGCGCCACTTTGGCAAAGTTGCCCCAATGCCAGGCCGGCCCGCCCACCTGAATCGCTTTGGCCATTTTCAGAGGCATACCGACCTCACGGGCAATGGCCAACGCCAGCTCGTCGGTGCGCGCTTTCACGCCAGCGGCGATTTTGTCGACATACGCCGCTCGGGTTTCAACCGGCAGCGCGGCCCAGCCGTCAAACGCAGCGCGGGCTGCCAGTACTGCGGTTGCGGCTTCATCAGCCGTACCCGCGGGAACCGTGGCCATGAGTTCTTCGGTGCTGGAGTCGTGCACCGGCATGGTCTCAATTGATTGGGCTTTTACCCACTGTCCGTTGATGTAGTGAGAGGAATAGGTCTTTGTGTCGGTTGTCATAAAACTGGGTTAACTTACGGTGAAGAATTGGGACTGATTTTGATAGTAAAAGATAGGAATTTACCTACAAACGTTAGAAATGACTTGACATTCGGTTACTAAGTGCTTGATTTATATGTTGTTACTTGTTAACAAATTAACGTTTGCGTACTTGTCGGTTCGCATCGGCAGGCGTAACCTCGAGCCGTTTGATATGCCGAGTTCCCTGTTTTCGGAATGTCTCTGGACACTTAATAGTATGCGCTCGTTACTCTCCACCTTCAGTGTGCCGACCTTTGTGCCAAAGCTTAAATCGAGCTGTATGGCACTACTTGGATTTTCGCAAACGCCACCCAAAGACGCGTTGTGGCGAATTGAATCGATTCGTGAACTGATGTTGTCTGAGTTGGGTGACTACGGCGACAGGAAATTTCCGGCTACCGTGCGCCGGGTTCGCTTTGCCCCTGATGTGCAAGGGTTGTGGTACGCCCGAAGCGAAGTCATGGCGATCATGTCGAACACCTACGGCGAGAAAGTCGCGCGCAAAAAAATGTCAGACATCAGCGTCAAATTTGTGGGCTTGCTGCCAAAAAGCGTCACCAAAAGCACCATGATGCGCATGCGTTAATCCGCCCTGCGCCGCCCTGCGGCTTTTGCTCGGCCGCCACGTGCGCAAACCGCCCAATGCCAGCCTAGTGCTGGTGCCCCCACAGTAAAAACGCATCTTTGCCTTCCACCGTCAGCGTGACCTTTGCGCCTACCGGCAGCAGCACTTTGGTGGCCACATGGCCAAACGGCAAGCCCATCAGCACCCGGCCCTTGACCTGCGTTTGCAGCCGCTGCGCTACGGTATGCAAACTGAAACCGCTGTCGTACCCGGGCACCAATTTGTAATTGCTGAACTGGCCAAAAATGATCGCTTTTTGGTTAACCAATACGCCCGCGTGCAGCAGGTGCGTCAAAATGCGCTCTACGCGGTACGGGTGCTCGCCAACGTCTTCAATGAACAAAATGCCGCCCCTGGTTGCGGCCGCCGTGGGAAAGTACGGCGTGCCAATCAAAGACGCCAGTACCGCCGCGTTACCACCCCAAAGCAATGCATTTTTAACATTAAATTGGCCTCTGGCGCCCTTTTTATGGGCGCTAGCAGCTATTAATTCAGTAGCAAATTGTGCAGGCACCTTGGGCAACTGCCAACCTGTGCCCTCGCCCCGGCCAGTGATCAGGTCGTCAAAACACGCTTCCATGATGTCGTCAGGCGTGTGCTCGGTGCCAAAGTCTTCGCCCAGCGCCGGGCCAGCCCAGGTTTGTGCGCCTGTCTTGGCAAGCAGCGCCAATTGCAGTGCCGTGAAGTCGCTTTGGCCAACAAATTGCGTACCCTTTTCAATCGACTTGGCAATGGCTTTGTAGTTGATCGCTGGCAGGATGCGCGTCAGCCCGTAGCCACCGCGCGTGATCAGCGCCACATCAGCGCCGCTGGAAGCGGCTCGGGCAATGGCGGCAAGGCGGGTTTCATCATCACCTGCAAACCGCTGCACTTTAGCCAAAGCAGACACATCAATTTCTACCTCATGGCCCAGTGCCTGCAGCCGCTTGACGCCGCGCTTGAAACTGGCTTTGTCGCGCACCGCGCTGGACGGGGAATAAAGGTAGATATGTTTTTTCACGGTGAAAGTATCGCATTGTTAAATCTGCCAGATGACTGTAATGTAAGCAGGCTGTTTAAAGTGCAGAATAGGCTTATAGCCTAATGAATATGGGCGCAAGAAGCTATGAAATAAGTAGCTTTATCAAGGGTGGGTGACTGCTTCACAAAGCACGCGCAGCGCTCAATCAGAACTGGCCTTCGTCTTGCTGATACGTTGGCCTCATCACCAGCCGGGCAACTCTCCGTGAACAAGCGGCAACTTCTTCACTGCACCTGCGCTGGCGCAAACCAGAGCCAATGTACGCCGGGGGCTGGCCTCGAGCTTTCCTGAAAGCGTGGATACGATTTACGGTGGCACTGCAGTGCTGGCCGAGCGGGTTGCAGCCATTACTGGGGGCAAGTTTCAAATTTCAGTCCGCGCTGCTGGCTAAATCGTGCCGGCTATGCCGGGTGGATCTACTGCACTATTTAGATGCAAAATGGCTACATCTCAATAAATACAGGCGCATGCAGCTCTTTAATTAATAGCTGTATTGAAGCTGCTGGAGCTAAAGTCGCTGAACCAGGCTCTCTGCGTCAAATACCAAAAGCGCCACCACTCAATTCGACGGCGGGTAAAGCGCCATCAGTTGGTTTTGTCTTGTGTTGAGCTTGGCCAGCGCCTGCACGCCGATCGGCATGAAGCCTTTGCGCCGCATGGCGTTGCCTATCTCGAACAAAGTGCGCTGCTTTTCAAAAATCATGGCGAAGCCTGCCAGCACGCTGGTGGCGGGGTCCCAGGCTTGAATGGCTTCAGAGCCTGCACCGTTGACTTCCATGATGCTCAAACCGGCGCCTGCGCGCAGGTCGGCCAGGCTGTCAAACCGCACGTCGAATCTGCCGAAATGAAAGAGCTGCATGTCGCGGGCAATCTCGTCTATGGCGCTGCTCAGTTGCGGCGTAATGCATTCGGCGCCGTCGCGGTACAGGCCGCCCACGCGGGTTGAACCGATGGTGGCAAGCCGCACGACTTCGCCCAGTTTCGGGATGCGGTCCATGTCGACTTTGCTGTGGTGGCGTGCTGATTTGCTGACCCGTTTTGCCCTGGCGTCTTTCGCAATCAGCTCGGCGGTAGTGTGCCAGCCGTCGCCCGTCACGCGGGGAAAGTAGCGCAGCGTGAGGCCAATGATGCGGCCCTTTTCGGTACCGGGCTCGCGCGCGTAAAAAATCCCGGCTTCGCCTTCTTGCGGCAACCATTGCTGCAGCACCACGCATTCATCGACCGGGAAATCCGCCAGGTAGTCCAGCAACTCGGCGCGATTGGCGAGCAGCCGAACGCCGTAGCCGCACAGACCCAGGTTTGGTTTTGCTACCAGCGGGAAGTCAAGCCCGGCGGATTTGATGAACTCGCGCAACTCTGCTCCGGTGTGCCGGGTGTCTGTGTGTATGGCGCAGTGCGGCGCTGTGGCAGCCAACGCAATTGGGCCCATGCCAGCAAAATATTCAAGCTTGCCTTCACCGACCAGCCCGCCAGCGGTAATGGTCGGGTTGGCGCTGGTGGGCAGGCTCAAGCTGCGGTAGCGAAGCGCCAGCCAGAGCCACTGCACCACCAGCGGAATGCAAATCAACCATTTCGGCATGCGTTCCAGCAGGCTGCGGCGTACCCGCGTGCCCTGGCCAGCCTGCGCATCCTCTTCGAGCGCGGCAAACGGCTGCTCGGCGGCATGCGCGTGGACAAAATGCGTTGCGGTTTGCATCAGGCGGCTTTCATGGGGCGTAATGCGGTCAAGCCGACTGCCGCAATGCGATCAATGTGCCGGTAGGCCGGTTGCTCAAGCTCTTCGCCGAACACGTCCGGGTCAATTTCAGCGTAAGACCATTCGCAACCTGATTGAGCCAATACCGGTTGCATGTCGGCTAAAAATGGATCAATCCCGGCATCTATGGCGACGCCGGTGTACAGCAGGAAGCGCCCACCGGGTGCCAGCCGGGGCAAGGCAGCGGTTGCAATGCGCACGCTGAGTGCGCGCCCAAGCCCGGCGCCGCCGTGCCGGTAAGCGCGCTGGGCTGGGTCGTCTAGGTACGGCGGGTTGGACACGATGGCATCAAACAAGCCATCAACTGCGTCCAGCGCGTCGCCGAGTGCCAGCGCGGTCGGCACGCCCGCAAAAGCGGCATTGACGGCGGTGTAGTCAAGCGCCAATGGGTTGATGTCGTTCATGGTGGTTTCAATGTGATTAGCTGGGTGGAAGTGCGCCAAAGCCCGCACTGCCGCCACACCGCCTGCGCCGCTGCCGCAACCGACATCGAGTACCCGAACCGGCGTGTCTGCCCGGTCTTCCCGCGTCAACGGTACAGCCAGACCCTGTTGAATAAAGCGGGCAAAGCGGTATGTATCGGGGCCAAAAAATACGGCGTTGTCTTGCACGGTAGGAAATGCTGAATGCACAAACAGGTCGCCAGCCAGGCTGGACACGCGCACGCTGGCCTGCAGATTTTCTCCGCGTATCTGTAGCAGGCCAGCCCCA
Organism: Polaromonas sp.; assembly: GCA_031386895.1. Taxonomy (GTDB): domain Bacteria; phylum Pseudomonadota; class Gammaproteobacteria; order Burkholderiales; family Burkholderiaceae_C; genus Polaromonas. The sequence goes on along the minus strand of JANNCT010000179.1, from coordinate 4,276 downwards.
CGCAGTTTGTCCAGCATCGGCGCGGCAAGTGCCAACCCAGGCTGAGAAGGCGAAAACGGCAAGTTCCAGCCAAAAATATCGCGCAGCATACTGCTGCCCTCCCCGCTTCGTTGCGCCAGTACGCGCTGGTGTGTGGCTGGTGTGGGGGTTGTGAATGCGTAGCCGTTTGCACGTAAAAATGTCAGGAGTTCAGTCAGCGTGGCTTGGTCGAGCGGGCTCACGCTGAAAACTCCACTTCCTGCTCAAAATGTGCAGCTTGCAGCGTAGTTGCCTGCGGCACAACCAGCCCGCCCAGCTCAGTGCTGTAGCGTTTAAAGCAGCGTTCCCCGCACACCAGGCGCATCAGCGCACCTTCTGCAATAAAGCGGGCACAGGTGGCGTCAGCCTCGACCAGCGGCGCAATGATTTCACGAATCCACGCGCGTGCATGCGACACATCCAGGGCTGCATGCAGGTCAAAGTAGGCGCGCATTCGCCCGTCCTGACCCAGGCGCTTCATGCCAGCGGACACCTTTTTAACGCGGCCGGGCGCTGTCAGTTCAATCACGCCCAGCGCGCCAATCGACTGGTAGGTGTAGCGCCGGTTGAGCGCCAGGCCCAGCATGGTGTTGCTCAGCGCCAGCGCCTGCCAGCAGGTGGCGTCAATACTGGGCTGAAGGCCAAGTTCGCTGACGACGTTGTCAAGCATTTGCCCGTGCATGGCGCTTTGCTTGCCATGGCCCATTTCGTCCCAATAGTTGCGCGCGCACTCCAGTTTTGCCTGGGCGGGCAGCTTGACCTGCGTATAGGCCAGCAAATCATCGAAACCCGCCTCGCCAGCGGCTTCCTGCGTTAAAAACCAGCGCATATCAGCCATGCTGGCGTGCCCTGCCAGCCAATCAAACAAAGGGTGATTTTGGCCCGGTCCAGTCGCTGCAAGCCCTTCAAACCACTTGACAAATTCTTGCGGATTTAGCGCCGCATCGGGGAGCAGGTAGGCAACACCGCCCCGCAGGTATTCGAGAAAATTGCCTTCCCTGAACTGGTGCGCCAAATCAGTTGCCAGCTGCTGCTGCCAGTGCGCTTTGGGGGTGGCAACTGCAAGCCGCGACGCATTGAACCGGGCCAGCGCCTGCTGAAACGCGTCGTTGTCAAATTCAGCTTGATGTGACTTGGTAGGCATGGACATGGACAATTCGTTTGCGCTGATGAAGCGCCGCAAATATGTGCGCCGCTGACTGCACAGCCAGTCTGGCGTGTATCCGCGTTGGTCGCCGTGCTTAAAAAAGCCGACTTGCTGTAGGCGGTGGCCGATACAAGCCGTTACTTTGGCGCCAGGCATTATGGCGAGTCGTTTTGGCCTCTAGCCCAATAAATACGGGCGCGAGCAGCTATCAAATTAACAGAATTTTGTCGAATGCCGACAACGCTTGCCTGGCAATGGCCTGGCCATGTTCCTGCACAAAATGCCCAGCCTGCGCCAGGAGCATGGGTTCGCCGCAGCCGCGAATGGTGGCTTGCAGCTCGCGCATGGGGCCGAGGCCCAGCACCGGGTCTTGCGCGCCAATCGCCATCATGGTTTTGCCGGCCCAGCGGTGCTGCCAAAAATCACGCGCCTGGCGGGATGTTTCGGCCCCGTCAGCGTCAGGCGAGTCAGGCACCATGGCTGGAAAAGCCCTGGTAGCGGCACGGTGCCCCGCATCAGGAAACGGCGCGTTGTAGGCCGCGCATTCAGCAGCGCTCAGGTGCGGGTTGCCGCGGGCGAAAAGTCTGGCAATGTCGAATTCAGGGTTCTTTGCGCACATGTCGCGCCAAGCCACAAAGCCTGGCGAAAGCGACGCGTCGCCAGTCGCCAGCATGGTATTCATCACCAGCAGGCCTTTGTAGCGCTCGGGTGCGGCCATGGGCAGCGTCAAGCCAAGCAAACCGCCCCAATCTTGCACAACCAGCACAACGTTTTGCACATCGAGCCGTTCAATCAATTCAAGCAGAATCTGGCGGTGGGTGGTAAAGGAATGAAAGCCGGGTTTTTTGGGTTTGTCGCTTTTGCCAAAGCCAATCAAATCAGGCGCAATCACGCGGTGGCCAGCCGCCAAAAACTCCGGGACCATGCTGCGGTACAAATAGCTCCAGGCTGGGTTGCCGTGCAGGCATACAAAGGTTAATTGACCCGGCTGACCAGCCGCGCCTTCATCCAGATAATGCATGCGCAAGCCGCCCAAAGCTGGCAGGTCGCTGATGTATTTTGGCTGCCACGGGTAACCCGGCAGGCTTGCAAAGGCAGCATCAGGGGTGCGCAATGCGTCGTCTCTGAGCGGGTGGTTTTGCTGGGCCATCAAGCGGTTGTCTTTACGCCGCTGGCTGAAAAACGACTGCAGCAACGCCGTGCTTTCGTTGGCCAAAACGCCGCTGGTCAGAGCGGTTTGGTGGTTCAAATTGGTGTTTTCAAACAGGTTAACCTGCGAGCCTGCCGCGCCGGTTTTGGCGTCAGCCGCGCCGTACACCACCCGCGCCAGCCGCGCGTGCAGCATGGCGCCGCTGCACATGGCGCAGGGCTCCAGCGTGACGTACAGCGTGCAGTCGTCCAGCCGGTAGTTGCCCAGCGCAGCAGCGGCGGCGCGCAGTGCCACGATTTCTGCGTGAGCGGTAGGGTCGTGTCCACTGATGGGGGCGTTTCGGCCAGTGGCAATGACTTCGCCGTTGCAGACCACCACCGCGCCTACTGGAACTTCGCCCGCAGTTGCTGCAAGCTGCGCTTGGGCAAGCGCCAGGCGCATGAACGAATCATCATCGGCAGGATTGTTCATTAGCTATAAATATAATAGCTGTTTGCGCCCGTATTTATTGGCTTATGGCACTAAAACGCTTAAGCCTTGCTCAATGCAGCGTACGCAGCAATGCCGTCTGTAATTTCTTTCTTGGCAGCGTCCGGGCCTTCCCAACCGCCAATTTTTACCCACTTGCCCTCTTCCAGGTCCTTGTAGTGCTCAAAAAAGTGCGCGATGGTTTTCAGGCGCAGCGGGTTCATGTCTTCCGGCTTTTTCCAGTGGGTGTAGAGCGAGCACTTTTTGTCGATTGGCACGGCCAGCACTTTGCCGTCTTCACCGGCTTCGTCCGTCATTTTCAAAATACCGATGACGCGGCACGTCACCACCACACCGGGGATCAGCGGCACGGGGGTGATCACCAGCACATCGACCGGGTCGCCGTCACCGCTGAGTGTTTGCGGCACGTAGCCGTAGTTGGTCGGGTAGTGCATGGCGGTGCTCATGAAGCGGTCAACAAAAATTGCACCGGACTCTTTGTCTACCTCGTACTTCACCGGGTCGGCGTTCATCGGGATTTCAATGATGACGTTGAATTCTTCGGGTGCTTTGGTGCCGGGGGTTACTTTGTCTAGTGCCATGAATATTTTTTAAGTTGTGGGTAAAAAGAGATTGGTGCGAAACCGCAAGCCGCTCAGGGCTTACCAATATTTTACTGATTCACACCTTACTGATAGCTAACTGACCCGGTTCTGGGTTAAATTTCATCTGTTGGCCATTCGGCGCGTTCTACACGTCGAGGAAGCAGCGCAGCGGGTTGATACGTTTGCGTTTCAACCCTCCAAGCAAAAAATTTCGGAGGTTTCACTATGACAAGTAACTCAGCGCTAATGCTTGCGCTAGCCTGCGGGCTGATAGCTGTGGTGTACGGCGTATGGGCGCGCAGCTGGATTTTGTCGCAAGACGCGGGCAACGCGCGCATGCAGGAAATTGCAGCTGCCATTCAAACCGGCGCTGCTGCCTACCTGGCGCGGCAGTACAAAACCATTGCCATTGTTGGCGTGGTGCTCACCGTGTTGATCGGTCTTTTTCTGGATGTAAAAACCGCGATTGGCTTTGTGATTGGCGCGGTGCTGTCGGGCGCGTGCGGCTTTATTGGCATGAATGTGTCGGTACGCGCCAATGTGCGCACCGCGCAAGCCGCCACCAAAGGCATTGGCCCAGCGCTTGATGTGGCGTTTAGGGGCGGCGCGATTACCGGCATGCTGGTGGTGGGGCTGGGCCTGCTTGGCGTGGCTGGTTTTTACTGGTACCTGGTGCCAAGCGGCGTGCCAACGGCAGCCATGCTGAACCCATTGATTGGCTTTGCCTTTGGCTCGTCACTCATTTCGATTTTTGCGCGCTTGGGCGGCGGTATTTTTACCAAGGGCGCTGACGTTGGCGCTGATTTGGTCGGAAAGGTTGAAGCCGGCATTCCTGAAGACGACCCGCGCAACCCGGCCGTAATTGCCGACAACGTGGGCGACAACGTG
>JANNCT010000164.1:0-18084 GCA_031386895.1 Polaromonas sp. | reverse complement strand
GCGTGGGATGAAATGCAAGACTTGGTTGCGGGTATGTTGCGCTCGTTAGGTTACAAAACTACGATATCGCAAAAAGGTAAGGATCGGGGCAAGGACATTACAGCTTCCCCTGACGGCCTCGGACTCCAAGAACCGCGGATTTTTGTTGAGGTTAAACATCGCTCAGGTGCTATGGGTTCGCAGGAAGTAAGAGCATTCGTCGGTGGGCGTCGGCAAGGTGATCGATGCTTGTACGTCAGTACGGGTGGCTTTAGCAATGAAGCAAGGTACGAAGCGGACAGATCTACTATTCCTGTTACGTTGTTAAACCTGCGAGAGTTTGTTTCCGTTTTACTTGACAACTATGAAAACCTTGACTTGGAGAGCAAAGAGCTGCTTCCACTAAGACGCCTGTATTGGCCTCTAACTTGAACGTTCAAAGTTGGTTTTCAAGGAATCATTTCCGCGCCACAGCTCCCTGCATCTGAATCAACGCCTTCAATTGCCCACGTACTTCAGCCAGTTCGCGCTGCTGGCTGAGCATGATGGTGCGCATTTCGCGCTGCTGCTGAATCAGCTCAGTGACCTGTGTGCGCAGTGACGAAATGTCCGTCAGTCTGTCGAGCACATCGGTCAGTACGCTCACGCGAATTCCTTTGCAGCGGCTTTTTGCAGTTTGGCTATTTCGCGCATGAAGGCGGTGTGCTCGGTGGTGTTGCCTTTGAGGTCTGCCAGCATGGCGTTGATGTCGCTTTGCGCGCGCTTGGTGCCCATGTCGAGCGTCTGAATTTCTTCGAGCGTTACACCAGCAATCGCGGCATCAACTGCATCGCGCATGATTTCCGACACCTTGCGGCCTGTTTTTTTGGCCTGGCTGGTGAGCGCTTGTTTTTGCGAAGGCTCTAGGTAAACTTGGGTCAAAACCATTGAACTCATTGTGGTGTCCTCGTCCGTTTGTTTGGCGGTTGCTTAAGGTCTTTGCGGTGCATGTCAATATATATCAACATGCACTTGAAGTCAAATCGCCGCAAGGTTGAATTTTTGCTCCATAACTATGTACCTACCGCCCCAATTCGCCGCCAAAGATGCAGCCGCAGCCCACGAGCTGATGCGCGCAAATCCGTTTGCCAGCCTCATATCAACTAACGACGACGGCCTGCCTTTTGTCACGCCTCTCCCGCTGCACTTGCTGACGGGCGAAGGGGACGGCAACCAAACTCTGCTGCTAGGCCATTGCGCCAGGCCCAACCCGCACTGGCGCTACTTGCTGGAGCGGCCCAAGGCCATCGTCACCTTCATGGGCCCGCACGCTTACATGACGCCGCGCGTGTACCCCGACCTGGCCCGTGTGCCGACCTGGAACTACGTGATGGTGCATTGCACGGTGGAGGCCAAAATTATCGAAACTTTCGACGACAAAGACCGCCTGCTAAAGCACCTGATTGCTGACCATGACCCTGCCTACGCTGACCAGTGGCGCGGCCTGGGCGAAGACTACCAGCACAAAATGATGAACGGCATCGTTGCGTTTGAACTGCGCGTGCTAGCCATGCAGTGCAAGATCAAAGTCAACCAGCACCGGCCCGAAGCGTTTGATGCAATGCGGGCAATTTACGCTAGTGGCAACGACAACCAGCGGGCGCTGGTGCCGTGGATGGACAAGGCCAGGCCTGCAGCCAAAACAGTTTAACCAGGGCAAAACATGCGCAGTATTTTTAGCTTGCTGGGTTTATTGGCGGTGGTGCTTGCCATCGGCTTGCTGGTGAAAAAGCAGCTTGCCCCCAGCGCAAACAGCCCAATGCCCGCACCACAAGCCACTCCGCAGCAAACCCAGCAGCAGTTCAAACAGGCACTTGATGCAGCCATGCAGACGCCTCGGGTAGTGCCTGACGAGAAGTAGTCTGGCAGCCAAATTAGATCAAAAAATGCCTCTAGCGCAATAAATATGGGCGCAAGCAGCTATATAAATAATAGCAAATACGAGCTCGACGCCGGCCTGTCTATTTCTTGCGAATCGGATCTGGGTAAATCAAACCATGAATGCGGCCCCGGTCGCCGCGCGCAAACGGTGCCCATTGCCCCTCGCTTTGGCTCAAGCGGTCTGCAACTGCCCACCATGCGCTGGGGTTGATACCCAGGCCAATGTGGCTGGCCAGCACTTCAATGTTTTCGGTCTGAGGGTTGGAATTGCTGGGCTTTTGAATACTGGCTTGCCAGGCAACCACCCCATCAGATTGCGAGTAAATACTGGTTGTTGGCACTGGCGGCGCAGTGGGCAGGTCGTAGTTTTCAGATTCGCGTTCAATTTTGCGGCCGCTGGTCAGCTCGTACACGCGCCAGGCGTTGGTGGCCTTGTGCGAGCCTGCAAACGGGGTGCCCAGCGTGATCACGCCGCGCACCATGTGCGGCATCTCTTTGGCCAGCTCGCGCGCGTACACCCCGCCCAGGCTCCAGCCGATCAGGCTGACTTTGCGGCCCGTGCTTTCAAATGTACGCACCAGGTTGTTTTTGGCTTCGTCCAGCACGCCGGCGCGCGGCCCGAAATTAAAGCCCTGTGCCCAGCCCCACGGGCTGTAGGCGAGCGACTGCAGGTAGTAACGCAGCGGCACGGTAGACGCGTCATTGGCCGACAGGCCAGGGAACACCATCACCGCGTGGCCGTCGCCCTTGGGCGCGCGTGACAAAAAAGGCCAGCTCGGCAACAGCGCGCCAAATTCCCAAAAGGCGCGCAACTCAAGGGCCATCAGCCAGGCGCTGGGCGGCTCGTTGTGGGGCATATCGTTGGGGTTCAAGCTTGGGTTAAAGGCTGGCTGCACGCTTGATGGATTTCTTGACGACTGGATGGCCATGGGTAGTTGATTTAAGAGATTTGAGAGATTTGAGTGGTTGTGGTTTCAGTGCATCAGATTTTGAACTACCGCCTGCGCGCTTGGCGGCGGATTTTACAACTGCCGGCCTTGTCAAGACTGATTTAGTCGCCTTTGGCGTTACTTTTTTTGTTACTTCTGCGACTGCATCTACAGGCTCGGCAACTGAGCCCATTAAATTTTTAGCCTCCACGAAAGCGGCTTCAATCGCTTTCGCAAAATCGTTGGCATATGGCAGCGCCTTTTTGTCCGCCACGATGCCAAAGTCAACCCGCCCCGCGTAGGTTTGCACCGTGATGTTGAGCGCCAGGCCGTGAATGATGATGGATACAGGATGAAAAGTTAAAAATTGCGCGCCCGCCAAAAACAAAGGCATAGGCGCGCCGGGTACGTTTGAGATCACCACGTTTGCCACCGCCGGCAGGCGGGTAAACAGATTGCTTTTACCCGCAGCGTTCAATGCCATTTTGGCCGCCCCGCCCACCAGCCACGGCGCCAGCAGGGAAGGGTAGTCGGTCGGCAGCAGCCCTTTGAGCGATTGCACCGACGACTTCACCTTTGCGGTTGACGCCATGATCGCATTCATGCGCTTGAGCGGGTTGGCCAGATGGGTGCCCAGCTCGACCAGGCTCATGCTGACCTGGTTACCTAAATTGGTGGCATCGGCCTGGCCGCTTTCGCGCAGCGACACCGGCATGGCGGCCACCAAAGATTTTTTGGGCAGGCTGTGGTGCTGCGTCAGGTAACTGCGTAGCGCGGTCGAGCAAATCCACAGCACTACATCATTGAACGAACCGCCAATCGCCTTGCCAATCGCCTTGCATTCGGCCAGTGGCGCAGTTGCCGTCACAAACACGCGGCCTTGCGATACGCCGCCATTGAACCCGGTAGGCGGCGCAAGCTTGAGCGGCATCTTGCTGGTTGATTCGCTTGCTGGAGAGCGCTTGGCCAGCGACGCGCCTAACGATCCGGCTGCCGACGGCAACAATTTTGCAGCTTTGAGCAATTGCCCGAGCGAGCTGGAGAAAACCGTACCAAGCATTTTGCTGATCTTCAAGTCGCCCTCGCGGGGGCCACGCCTGCTGGTGTCTGGCGGCGCAACCTCACGCGGTATGGGCGTGATGTCCAGCAGCGCATTGGCCAGCAGCACACCGCCTTTTCCATCTAGCGCTGCATGGTGAATTTTCGAGAAAAAGCCCGCCACTAGGCTGCCGTCCGGCAGTTTGATGCGGTCAAACACATAAAACTCCCATAGCGGAAAATTGCGATCAATCAATTCACTGTGCAATTGCGCGCACAGCTTGTGTGCTTCAGCCAATGTCATGGGCGCTGCGCCTTTTTTGGCAGCATCAGCGCGACGAATATGAAACCCCATATCAACCGCGTCGGCCTCTACCCACAGCGGATGGCCCAAGTCCATCGGCATAAAAACCAGCTTGCGGCTAAACACGGGTGCCAGGTGCATGCGCTTGGTGATGTGCGCGATAACTGCTTTATGAAAGCTGCCTTTAAACCCTGCAGGCAACCCGCACAAGGCAAATGAGCCAACATGCATTGGCATTTCCGGCGTTTCGAGGTATAAAAATGTGGCGTCGAGGCCGGTCAGGCTTTGCATTTTGTGTGTCTCCTTGGGGCGTACTTTCTGCACGATACCGCAATCGACGCAGCGCCCCTCTCGGGGTTTGTCGCCTAGGCGATGCGCCACGGCGCCGGGCCGCATACATTGAGGTCTTGCGACCAGGCAACCACGGTACAAAAAAGGGCACACCATGCAGCAACGTCATTTAGGCCAAAGTAAAACGCCAGTCAGCGCAATCGGCTTGGGCTGCATGGGCATGAGCGAGTTTTACGGCGCGACTGACGACGCCCAATCGCTCGCCGCACTGGCGCATGCCCTTGCGCTGGGCGTCAACTTTTTTGACACCGCAGACACCTACGGTTTTGGCCACAACGAATCACTCTTGGGGCAACTGGTTCAGTTAGATACCAGCGCTAGAGGCCGCATGGTGATTGCGACTAAATTCGGCATCGTGCGGGAGCCCGGCAAATACGAGCGGCGCATTGACAACACGCCGGCCTATGTTCAAAGCGCTTGTGAGGCATCACTCAAACGCTTGAAAGTCGAGGCAATTGACTTGTACTACTGCCACAGGCGCAATCCAGATGTACCGATTGAAGACATGGTGGGTGCCATGGCGGCTCTGGTTTCGGCTGGCAAAGTCAAGCAAATTGGGCTGTCTGAGGTGTCAAGCCAAACACTGCGAAAAGCCAACGCCGTGCACCCAATTGCGGCGGTGCAAAGCGAATATTCGTTGTGGGCTCGCGAACCTGAAGTAGACATGCTGGCCACTTGCGCAGAGCTGGGCACTACGTTTGTGGCTTACAGCCCACTGGGCCGTGCGTTTTTAACCGGTTCGCTCAGCACTGCTGCATTGCCTGAAGGCGATTTCAGAAAAAACCTGCCGCGTTTTAAAGATGAGGCCGCAGTTGCAAACGCCGCGCTGGTGGCCAGCCTCACGCAATTCTCAAGTTCAAAAGGTATGAACAACGCGCAAATGGCGCTGGCCTGGCTGCTGCACAAACACCCGCATGTGGTGCCAATTCCCGGAACCCGCCAAATCAAATACCTTGAGCAAAATGCCGCAGCTGCAAATTGCGTGCTGACGGACCAAGACATTGCCCGGCTGGACGCCATGTTTCCGCCAGATGCTGCTGCGGGCCGTCGCTACCCTGACGCAGGTTGGGTGGGTATTGAATAATTGGCCATTTGGCAAGTTAGTTGCTTGCTATTTAAATAATAGCTGCTTGCGCCCATATTAATTAGCTAAAAGCCCGAAAATACTTAAAATTTACCTGATGGAACCTCGCGCCGGATAACGCGTCGAATACCTCGTCGAATTGCGCCTCAAATTAACACCAAACCAAACCAAGCCAAGCCCTGGCTTTTAGAATTCAGTCAAGAAAGTTTTACCCCTTACATGCTTGCCAACTTCACTTCAACCCGTTTGTTCGCCCTGATGTGCGCAGCCTGCATCGCCATGCTGGCTTTTGGGCTGTATTTGCAGCACGTTGTCGGCCTGGAGCCTTGCCCAATGTGCATCGTGCAGCGTTATGCGCTGGTCATAGTTGCGTTACTTGCCGCTGCAACCGCGTTTGCCAGCAAAAAAGCGCTCATGGTGGTTGGCGCTTTGGCTTTGGTGGTGACCGGCGCTGCAGGCGCATTCGTCGCGGCGCGCCAAAGTTATTTGCAGTTGTACCCGCCCGAAGTTGCCAGTTGCGGCCGTGACCTGTACGGAATGATTGAAACTTTTCCGCTAAAACGCGCCATTCCCATGATTTTCAAAGGCAGCGGCGACTGCACCAAAATTGACTGGACGTTTTTAGGCTTGTCGATTGCCAACTGGTCGTTTTTGTGTTTTGTGACCATCGCGCTGGTGTCGGCAGCGGTGATTTTCAAGCGCTTACAAAAGTAGCCAACGCCAGTGAGCCATCGAGGGCGAAGGCGCGGTTTTCTGGCCTAACCGCCTCGGGTAACATCGTAAGCTGCGATTTTGGGTGTGGGTGGCACAGCTGGCCAAAAAACCCCTACAAATCAACAGCTTAAATAATAAATACGGGTTGCCTTTTGCGTTTAAATTCCATCAAGCTTGCGGGTTTCAAGTCGTTTGTAGAGCCAACGACTTTTGTGCTGCCTGGCCAACTCGTCGGCGTGGTCGGCCCGAACGGTTGCGGCAAGTCCAACATCATGGACGCCGTGCGCTGGGTTTTGGGCGAAAGCAAGGCGTCTGAGCTGCGCGGCGAGTCGATGCAAGACGTCATTTTTAATGGCACCACCACCCGCAAACCCGCCAGCCGCGCCAGCGTAGAACTGGTGTTTGACAACGCTGACCACCGCGCCGGTGGCCAGTGGGGGCAGTTTGTTGAAATTGCCGTCAAACGGGTGCTGACGCGCGACGGCACTTCCAGCTATTACATCAACAACCAGCCAGTGCGCCGCCGTGACGTGCAAGACGTGTTTTTAGGTACCGGCCTGGGCCCGCGCGCCTACGCCATCATTGGCCAGGGCACCATCAGCCGCATCATTGAGTCAAAACCTGAAGAGTTGCGTCTGTTTTTAGAAGAAGCCGCAGGCGTCTCAAAATACAAAGAGCGCCGCCGCGAAACTGCCAATCGCCTGTCTGACACGCGTGAAAACTTGACGCGGGTTGAAGACATTTTGCGTGAGCTGAACGCCAACCTGGAGCGCCTTGAAAAGCAGGCCGAAGTTGCGCTGCGCTACAACCAGTTGCAGGCCGACGGCACATTAAAACAGCACCAGCTGTGGTTTTTAAAGCGTGCCGACGCGCAGGGCGACCAAACCAAAATCAAAGACGGTGTCGAAAAGGCCGTCAACGACCTCGAAGCCCGCGTGGCCGACCTGCGCCACATTGAAGCGGACCTGGAAACTATTCGCCAGGCGCACTACGCCGCCGGTGACCACGTCAACCAGGCGCAAGGCAAGCTGTATGAAGCCAGCAGCGACGTTGGCCGGCTTGAAGCCGAAATCCGCTTTGTGGTCGATGGCCGCCTGCGGGTTGAGCAGCGGCTGGCACAGCTCAAAGAGCAAACCGCTCAGTGGGCGCAGCGCAAGGGCGATGCAGCGGTCGAAACCGAAACCCTCGGTGCGCAAGCCATTGACGCTGAAGAAAAAGCCGAATTGCTCGCTGCGCAAAGCGAAGAGCAACACGCGCAATTGCCGGCACTTGAAGAAACGCTGCGCACAGCCCAGGCAAAAGCCAACGAACAACGCACCGGCGTTGCGCAAGTGCAGCAGCAAATCCAGGTACTGGCGTTTGAGCAGCGCACGCTTGCCGAGCAATCACGCGCCGCAACGCTGCGCCTTGAAAAACTTACTGCTGACCGCAACGCCTTGAATGCGCCCGATGAAGTGCGCCTGGCCAACCTGACGGCGCAATTCGCTGCTGCGCAAACCAGCCAAACCGCGCTGGATGCCGCGCTGCATGAGCTGACTGATAACGTGCCCCAGCTAGATGCCGACCGCCAAGCCAAGCAGCGCGCAGTCAATGCTGAATCGGCCAAGCGTGCCGACTTGTCAGCCAAGCTGGACGCGCTCAAAGCGCTGCAAGAAAAAGTCAAAACCGACGGCAAGCTCAAGCCCTGGCTGGCCAAGCACGGGCTGGACGGCTTGCAAGGCTTGTGGAGCCGCATCCACATTGAGCCGGGCTGGGAAAACGCACTTGAAGCGGCCCTGCGTGAGCGACTCGGCGCGCTTGAGGTAAGTCGCCTGGACATGGTGCGCGGCTTTGCTGGCACCGACGCAACCAGCGCGCCACCAGCCAAGCTGTCGTTTTACGCACCGCCTGCTGCGGGTAGCGCAGGCAAAGTCAACCAAATCGGGGGCCTGAAACCGCTGGCTGATTTGCTGCGTTTGAACGACGCAGGCCAGTCTGCATTGCTCGGCGACTGGCTGCATGGCTGTTACACCACCAGCAGCCTTGATGACGCGCTGGCCGCGCGTGACAAGCTGCAAAGCGGCGACGCCATTTACGTTAAAAGCGGGCATACCGTCACCCAGCACAGTGTCAGCTTTTATGCGCCTGACTCTGAACAAGCCGGCTTGCTTGGCCGGGCGCAAGAAATTGAAAACCTCGACAAACAGCTCAAAGCGCAAGCCCTCATCAGTGAAGAAGCTAAAAGCACAAGCATTCGCGCTGAGGCAGCGTATGCCGATGCTGCACAGCGTTTGGTCACGGCCCGACGCACCGCTGCTGAAGCGCAAAGCAGCACCCACGCGCTGCAAGTTGAAGTGCTGCGCCTGTCGCAACTGGCTGAGCAAACCCGCGCACGCGCTGAGCAAATTCAGCTCGACGTGTCAGATTTTGAAGCCCAGCTCGGCGACCTGGAAGAGCGTAAAGCCGTGGCGGAAGGCCGCTTTGAAGAGCTCGACATGCAACTGGCCGACAGCCAGGAGCGCCATGCCCAGCTTGACGACCGCGTCATTGAAGCCGAGCGCAAACTGGGTGAATCGCGCGAGCAGCAGCGCGCGCTGGAGCGCCAGCTGCAAGAAGCCCAATTCAGCCTGCGCACGCTCACTGCCCGGCGTGAAGAACTGAGCCGCGCCATCACCATGGCCGCGCAGCAGGCTGACACCATCGCGCAAGAAGAAGAGCGCGCCGCGTCTGAACTGGCGGGCCTGACCGATGTGGTGGCGCAAACCGGTTTGCAATCAGCGCTGGCCGTCAAGCTCGAACGTGAAGCCGACCTGGGCGCCAAGCGCAGCCAGTACGACGACCTGACCAACAAGCTGCGGGCTAGTGATGAGCGCCGCTTGTCGCTGGAGCGCGAACTTGACCCGTTGCGCCAGCGCATTACCGAGTTCCAGTTAAAAGAGCAAGCCGCGCGTCTGGGCTTTGAGCAGTACGAGCAACTGCTGCTTGACGCGCAGGCCGATTTGGCCGCCGTTGAGCTGTCGATCCAAACCGGCAACGTGCGCGCCGCAGGTATGCAGGGCGAAATTGACCGCATCAACCGCGACATTACCGCGCTGGGCGCAGTGAATTTGGCGGCACTAGATGAACTGAGTACCTCGCGTGAACGCAAGCAGTTTTTAGACGCGCAATCGGCTGATTTGAACGAAGCCATGACCACGCTGGAAGACGCCATCAAGAAAATCGACGCCGAAACGCGCGACTTGCTGGGCAGCACTTTTGACAAAGTCAATGAGCAGTTTGGCCGCATGTTCCCCGAGCTGTTTGGCGGTGGCAATGCGCAGCTGAAAATGACGGGGGAAGAAATTCTTGACTCAGGTGTGCAAGTCATCGCCCAGCCGCCGGGCAAGAAAAATCAAAGTATTGCTTTGCTTTCAGGCGGTGAAAAAGCCCTGACCGCGATTGCGCTGGTGTTTGCGATTTTTCAATTGAACCCCGCGCCGTTTTGTTTGCTTGATGAGGTCGATGCACCGCTGGACGACGCCAACACCGAGCGTTATGCAAAACTGGTCAAATCGATGAGCAAAGAAACCCAGTTTTTGTTTATCAGCCACAACAAAATTGCTATGGAAATGGCCGAGCAGCTGATTGGCGTGACCATGCAAGAGCAGGGTGTTTCGCGCATTGTGGCGGTCGATATGGAATCAGCCCTGGGCTTTGCAGAGGCCGCATGATGCGTTTAACTTCATACCCACGATGAGTAATCTACAAATCGGTTTGGCTATCGCGGGCGGTTTAATCCTCGCTGCAGTGGTGGCGCACAGCGCCTGGACCGCCCGCAAAAACCAGCCCAAGCTGGCCACGGTGGATAAGAGCGCGCCCGCGCAGCCCGATGTGCCGCTGGACTTCGACTTGTCGCTGGACCAGCGGCAGGAGCCAAGTTTTGACGTTGACCTTGATCTTGCGCTTGGCGGCAATGGCGATTCAACCCTTGCCAATCTCACAGCCCTGACACGGCTCATGGCGCTTGAGAAAAAACCGTTGCTGGACGCGTTAATTGACGTTATCGCACCCGTCGGAGTTGACAGCGAAGTCTCAGGCGAAGCCGCGCTGGCCGCCATGCCCAGCACCCGTCGCGCGGGCAGCAAGCCCTTTGGTGTTGAGGGATTCAACAGCGCCAGCAAGCAGTGGGAAGTACCGGCAGCAGGCCAGCGCTACAACGCGTTTCAGTGTGGGGTGCAACTGGCCAACCGGCTGGGCGCGCTCAACCAGATTGAATACTCTGAATTCGTCATGAAAGCGCAAGCCTTTGCCGACGATGTTGGCGGTGAGCCCGAGTTTCCTGAAATGATGGATGAAGTGGCCAGAGCCCGCGAGCTTGACCAGTTCGCCAGCACGCACGATGCGCAGCTCAGCTTTACCCTGCGCACAGCCAGCACCGCGTGGAGCCCCGGCTACGTGCAGCAAAACGCAGCCCGGCAAGGCTTTGTGGCGGGTTCCATTCCCGGCCGCATGGTGCTGCCAGCAGCCACGCACGGCGGTGCGCCCATGCTCGGCTTGTCGTTTGACACCCAGGCCGCCATGTCCGAAGACCCCGAGCAATCGGCGCTGCGTGAAGTCACGCTGTCGCTCGACGTTCCGCAAGTGCCAAGAGGCGACCGGCCCTTTGCCCGCATGTGCGAAGCCGCAATGGCCTTGGCCACCAGTATGGACGGCGCCATCATTGATGACAACGGCAACGCAATAGCGGCCCCCGCCATGGACGTGATTGCCGCTGAGCTGGAGCAGCTGTACGACACGCTGGACGAGCGCGAGCTGGCGGCGGGGTCAGTGCTGGCGCGGCGCTTGTTTAGCTAAACGCAGTGGCTGCGAACATGCCCATTGCCGATGCCAACCGGGCAGAGCGCCTGCGTGTTGAGATCAACGCCCACGCCCACAGCTACTACGTACTCGACGAGCCGCAAATCCCCGACGCTGAATACGACAAGCTGTTTGCCCAACTGCAGGCACTTGAAGCCGCGCATCCAGAGCTACAAAGCCTGGACTCCCCCACCCAGCGCGTAGGCGGTAAAGCCTTGAGCCAATTCGCAAGCGTGCGCCACAAAGTGCCGATGCTGAGCATTCGCACTGAAACGGACACCGAAGCCACTGGCGCGCAAAATTTTGATGCCCGCGTGCGCAAAGAGCTGGGCTTGGCGGATACTGACCCCGCAGTCGAGTACGTGGCCGAACTCAAATTCGACGGCCTGGCCATGAGTCTGCGCTATGAAAACGGCGTGCTGGTGCAAGCCGCCACGCGTGGCGACGGTGAAACGGGTGAAGACGTTACGCAAAACATCCGCACCATCAATCAAATACCCCTCAAGCTGCCCCAGGGAGCTCCCCCGGTTTTGGAGGTGCGCGGCGAGGTCTACATGCGGCGCGACGACTTTGAAGCACTGAATGAAAAGCAGCTCAGCAAAATCGCCCAAGGCATGAAAGGCGAAAAAACCTTCGTCAACCCGCGCAACGCAGCCGCAGGGGCGGTGCGCCAGCTAGACTCCGCCATTGCAGCGCAACGCCCGTTGAGCTTTTTTGCATACGGGCTGGGTGAAGTCACACCGGCAAGCGAAGGCGGGCCAGACTTCAAAACCCACTTTGACATGCTCCAAACCGTAAAAATATGGGGTTTTCCGGTTGCAGCCCAAACAATACAGGCGCAAGCAGCTACTGAATTAATAGCATATCACCAGCACATCGGGCAAACGCGCGACGCGCTTCCGTTCGACATTGATGGCGTGGTTTACAAAGTCAACAGCCTGGCGCTGCAAAAGCAGCTGGGTTTTGTTACCCGCGAGCCACGCTGGGCAGTCGCACATAAATACCCTGCGCAAGAGCAACTGACCACTGTGATTAGCATTGACGTGCAGGTTGGCCGCACCGGCAAGCTCACGCCGGTGGCCAAGCTGGCGCCCGTTTTCGTCGGCGGTGTGACGGTAACCAATGCCACTCTGCACAATGAAGATGAAGCACGCCGCAAAGACGTTCGGGTAGGCGACACCGTAGTGGTGCGCCGAGCCGGTGACGTAATACCAGAAGTTGTCAGCGTACTACTGGACAAGCGCACGCCAGGCGCAGAAGTGTTCACCATGCCGCGCATTTGCCCCGTGTGCGGCTCAAACGCAGTCAGGGAGGAGGGTGAGGCAGACTACCGCTGCACGGGTGGCCTGTTTTGCGGCGCGCAGCGCAAAGAAGCGATATTGCACTTTGCCCACCGCCGCGCGGTGGAGGTTGACGGCCTGGGCGACAAGGTGGTTGAACAGTTGGTAGACGCCAACATCATCCGCACATTGCCTGACCTTTACAAGCTGGGCTTGGTGGCACTTAGCGGCCTTGACCGCATGGCCGACAAATCAGCCAACAACTTGCTGCAGGCCATTGAAAACTCCAAGCAAACCACCCTGCCACGCTTCGTGTTTGGTTTGGGCATTCGCCATGTAGGCGAAGCCACTGCCAAAGAGCTGGCCCGCCACTTCGGCAAGCTGGACGCCATCATGATTGCTACTGAAGAGCAACTGCTAAGCGTGAACGACGTAGGCCCTATCGTCGCCAAAAGCCTGCGGACTTTCTTCGACCAACCGCACAACCGCGAAGTAGTGGAGCAACTGCGTGCCTGCGGCCTGACGTGGGCAGAAGGCGAACCCGCAGCCGTCGTGCCCCAACCCCTGTCAGGCAAAACCTTCGTCATTACCGGCACGCTACCCACGCTGAGCCGGGATGAGGCCAAAGACATGCTGGAAGCCGCTGGTGCCAAGGTAGCTGGTAGCGTGAGCAAAAAAACCGATTATTTGCTGGCGGGGGCAGATGCGGGTAGCAAGCTGGACAAGGCTCGGGAGTTGGGTGTGGCGATTATTGATGAGGCAATGCTGGGCAATTTGCTGCAAAATTGAAGGTTGAGAGCAAATTCGAATACTTCTTCAACTGAGTAACTTATGACCAGCGCCACTTCACTCACGTCAGACACTTTGTTGATACGGTTCCCCGCTGTCAGCACTAAAAGAAGAGTCTCGCGCGATACGATCAGTAAACTGGCTAGGCAGTTAGGCTACGAGGACGATTCTGATGTTTTGCATTACGCGGTGCTCCGCTTAGCCGATCAGGTGCTCCCAAAGTATGAGCCGGGTGATGGTTTGCCGTCGGACAAACAGATGGCGCCTATCCGCCAAACAGCTGGTGTTCCAACTCAAGGCAAAGTGGTTTCGATTCTCCTTTGATTTGAAGTCGCATACCGCACGATTACCCATGACCATTCACACCATTCTGAAAATGGGCGATGCACGCCTGCTGCGCATTGCCCCACCTGTCACCGCCTTCGACACCGACGAGCTGCATTTGCTCATCAGCGACATGTTTGAAACCATGCGCTCAGTTGATGGTGCTGGTCTGGCAGCGCCGCAAATTGGCGTTGATTTGCAGCTCGTCATTTTTGGTACCGGTGCAGTAACCCCGCGTTACCCGAATGAGCCGGCCATACCCCGCACCGTGTTACTGAACCCAGTCATCACGCCGCTCGATGAAATCAAAGAAGACGGGTGGGAAGGGTGCTTGTCAGTGCCTGGCCTGCGCGGTGTGGTGCCGCGTTTTGCGCGAATTCGCTATACCGGCTTTGACCAATACGGCGACCCCATTGACCGCACGGTAGATGGCTTTCACGCAAGGGTGGTGCAGCATGAATGTGACCACCTGGTGGGCAAGCTGTACCCGATGCGTATCAAAGACTTTATGCAGTTTGGATTTACTGAGGTGCTGTTTCCGGGGCTGGACGCGCCCGCCGACGACTAGGAGCCTGGGCGGCAGAAGGGACGTCGGCTGCAAATTGGCCGCAGCGGTCTATTTTTCGCCGATTTCTTGCCAAATATCCAGATATTCAGCGGCGAAATCGTCAAAAACTATCCTTGCTGGGGCCAATTTTCGCTTCGACGCCTTCTGCCGCCCAGGCTCCTAGTTTCCTACGCGTTCAACGCCGCCAGCAACTCAGTCTCAATCGCAATCTGCGCCCGGTTGTGTTGCAGCTCTGGCCCATCAATCAAGAACGTATCTTCTACCCGCTCGCCCAGCGTGGTGACTTTGGCCAGCTGCAAATTGATGTGGTGCTTGGCCAGAATGCGCGCAATCAGATACAGCAGACCAACGCGGTCGCTGGCTGATACGCTTAACAACCAGCGCTGCGCTTTTTCGTCTGGCCGCAGGTCAACGCGCGGTGCCACCGGAAAGCTTTTGACCCGCCTCGACACGCGGCCCATGCTGGGTGCTGGCAGGGGGCCGAGCTGGGTCAGCGTGCGGTCAAGGTCGGCTTCAACCATGGCGGCAAGTTCGCGGAAGTGGTCAAACTCGTCAGACAAATCGGGGCTGACGACCTGAAACGTATCCAATGCATAACCGTTTGTAGCGGTGTGAATTTTGGCGTCCAGAATGCTAAAGCCCGCCTGGTCAAAGTACCCGCAAATACGCGCAAACAAGTCTGGCGCATCGGGCGTGTAGACCAGCACCTGCATGCCTTCCCCGGCCGTTGACCGGCGGGCACGCACGATGCCTTTGGCCTTTGGTGATTTATCGACGTGGCGCGACAACTGGCGCGCGTGCCAGGCAATGTCGCTGGCGTCGTGGCGCATAAAGTAGCTGATGTCCAGCGTGTTCCACAACGCTTTGTGCGCCTCAAACGGCTCGGCGTGCAGGGCGAGTGTTCTCAAGGCCTCGCGCTTGCGGGCTTCGACTTCTGCGTCAGCATCAGGCGCGCGGCCGCCCAACACGAGGAGGGTATACCGGTACAAGTCTTCCAGCAGCTTGCCTTTCCAGGCGTTCCATACTTTTGGGCTGGTGCCGCGAATGTCTGCCACTGTCAGCAAATACAGCGCCGTCAGGTAGCGCTCGTTGCCTACGCGCTTGGCGAAAGCAGCAATTACATCTGCATCGCTCAAGTCTTCTTTTTGTGCAACGCGGCTCATGGTCAAGTGCTGAGCGACCAAAAACTCAATGAGTTGCATGTCTTCAGTACCAATGCCGTGCTGGCGGCAAAACACGCGCACGTCGCTGCAGCCCAGCACCGAATGGTCGCCGCCACGCCCCTTTGCGATGTCATGAAACAGGGCAGCGATGTACAAAATCCACGGCTTGTCCCAGCCTGCTGCAAGTTGTGAGCACATCGGGTATTCGTGCGAATGCTCGGCCATAAAAAACCGCCGCACGTTGCGCAGCACCATCAAAATGTGCTGGTCAACGGTGTAGACGTGAAACAGGTCATGCTGCATTTGCCCGACGATTTTTCTGAACACCCACAAGTAGCGGCCCAGCACGGATGTCTGGTTCATCAGCCGTATAGCGTGCGTAATGCCTTGGGGTTGCTGCAAAATTTTGCGAAAGGTTTCGCGGTTGACCGGGTCACGCCGAAACTGCGCGTTCATCAAGCCGCGGGCGTTGTACAGCGCGCGCAACGTGCGGGCAGACAAGCCTTTGATGCCCACGTTGGTTTGGTAAAGCAAAAACGTTTCCAAAATGGCGTGCGGCTCCCGCAAGTAAACGTCGTCACTGGCCACTTCCAGCATGCCGGCCTTGTCAAAAAACCGTTCGTTGATTTTGCGCAGCGTATGGGTTGCTGGGTTCAGGCGCTCTTCAATGTTCAGCAGCAAAATCAGATTGAGCTGGCTCACCGCCTTGGCAGCCCAGTAGTAGCGGCGCATCAGGGCTTCGCTGGCGCGGGCCATGGGTTTGCCATCACCCGTGGCAACCGAGGTGAAACCGAAGGATTCTGCAATCGCGGTCTGTAAATCAAACACCAGACGATCTTCACGCCGCTTGGCTATCAGGTGTAGGCGCGTACGAATCAGACGCAGCGTGGCTTCGTTACGCTTGAGTTGACGCACTTCAAACGCGGTGGCCAGGCCGTTGCGCGCCAGCGCGTCCCAGGTATGGCCCAGGCCCGCCGCTTGCGCCACCCACAGAATGATTTGCAGGTCGCGCAGGCCGCCGGGGGACTCTTTGCAGTTGGGCTCCAGGGAGTAGGGCGTGTCTTCAAACTTGCTGTGGCGCTGGTTCATCTCCAGCGTCTTGGCCACGAAGAAGGCTTTGGGGTCGATGGCTTTTTTGAACTGCTCGCAAAACGCTTGGTAAAGCGTTGCATGGCCGGTCACCAAACGAGATTCCAGCAAAGCCGTTTGCACCGTGACATCTTTGGCGGCTTCGCTCAGGCATTCACTCAAAGAGCGCACGCTCGATCCAATCTCCAGCCCCGCGTCCCAGCAACTGGTGATGAAGGTTTCGATCCGGGTTTTCAGGTCTGCGTCCTGCTCGGGGGATTGGGCATCGGGCAGGAGCAACAAGACGTCGATGTCGGAGTGGGGGAACAGCTCATCTCGGCCGTAGCCACCGACGGCCACCAGGGCCAGGCTCGAATCGAAACCGGCCATTTGCCACAAAGACTTGAGCGTGTCGTCGCTCAGTTGGGAGAGCTGATGCAGCGCGGAACGCACCGCTCGGGTGGAAGCCCCGCCACTGCCTGCCGTATCTAAAAGTGCTGATTTTTGAGTGCGGTAATGATCGCGGATAGAAGCAAGGGTCACGGCCTGATCTGCCATGTTTCAGACCGTCACGAAGGCGGGTGTCGGCGGGCTGCCCGCTGAGAGCGTCAGCACCTCATAACCTGTGGGTGTGACCAGAATGGTGTGCTCCCACTGGGCGGAAAGCGAGCGGTCTTTGGTGACGATGGTCCAGCCGTCACCGGCTTCTCGGATGTCGCGCTTGCCTGCGTTGATCATGGGTTCGATGGTGAAGGTCATGCCGGGTTTGAGCTCGTCCAGCGTGCCGGGCTTGCCGTAGTGCAGCACTTGGGGTTCTTCATGAAACCCCCGACCAATGCCGTGGCCGCAGAATTCGCGCACCACGCTAAAGCCGTTGCTCTCGGCAAACTTCTGGATCGACCAGCCAATGTCACCCAGGTGGATGCCGGGTTTGACCAGGCGAATACCGTGCCACATGGCGTCATAGGTCATGGCGCACAGGCGCTTGGCGGCAATCGAGGCGTCGCCCACCATGTACATGCGGCTGGTGTCGCCATGCCAGCCGTCTTTGATGACGGTGACGTCGATGTTGACGATGTCGCCTTTTTTCAGCACCTTGTCACTCGGGATGCCGTGACACACCTGGTGGTTGATGGAGGTGCAGATGGATTTGGGGTAGGGCTTGTAGCCCGAGGGCGCGTAGTTCAGAGGGGCGGGGATGCAGCCCTGCACTTGCGTGATGTAGTCGTGAGCGAGCTTGTCCAGCGTATCGGTGGTGATGCCGGGTTTGACGTGGGGTGTGAGGAAATCCAGCACTTCAGAGGCCAGGCGGCCCGCTACCCGCATGCCCGCAATGCCTTGTTCGTCTTTGTAGGTGATAGTCATGGGGGAATTATCCTAGATATGCCCCGAGGACCCACGCAATGCGTGCGGCCCCGTGGAGAAGACACACTCAACCGGCTTTCTGGCCCAGTTAAAATCAGAGACTTGCGCGCGGCCTGCTTGCGCCCTTCCTGACTCCCCCTCTAACGTGACCTCATCGCGACATCACCGTGACCCTGCACATCACCACTTTTGACGGCGCCAGCGCCTTGAGCAGCTTTCGCGTTCAGCAACTTTTGCCCGGTTTGCAGGCGGTTCACGACAAAATCAAAAGCATCGACGCGCGCTTTGTACATCTGGTGACGACGGACGCCACGCCCACAGCCGAACTCAAAAACCAGCTGGCAGCTCTTTTAACCTATGGTGATCCGTACCAAGGGTCTTCGGATGGCCCGG
>JANNCT010000142.1:0-25400 GCA_031386895.1 Polaromonas sp. | reverse complement strand
CTGCTGGTTTCCTGCATTTGAAACAGCCCCATGTGAAAAGCCAGCATTTGGCCCAAGCCGCCTGCGCCCACCACGCCCAACACAGCAGCAGCGCGAATGTTGTTTTCCCACCGGTACAACGTGTAGCTGACCAGCTGCGGAAGTATTTGCGGCAGCGTGGCGTACCAGAAGATTTTGGCCTCGCTGATGCCGCGGCTGCGCAGCGCAAACGCGGGGCCAGGACCTGCGTTTTCAATCGTCTCAGCAAACAGGCGGCCAAGCACGCCAGTGGTGTGCAGGGCCAAGGCCAGCGTGCCCGCCAACGGCCCCAAGCCAGCGCTAATCAGCAGCAAAGCCGCCCAGACCAGCTCAGGAATGCTGCGCAACATATTCAGCACCAGCCGACTTGCGCCGCGCCAGCGCGCTGGGTCTTCGCTGTGGGTTTTGCTGGCGGGCACTGCCAGCACCAAGCCGCCGATGACCGCCAGCAGCGTGCCCAACGCACTCATGGCCAACGTTTCTAGCGCGGCCCAGCCGAGTCTGGTTAAAAATTTGCTGCTGGTTTCAGGAACCAGCATTTCGCCAATAAATTTACCCATGCGGCGCGCAGCGTCCAGGCTGAAAAACTGTGCCCATTTCAAGTCCAGCGTCCAGAAACTGGCAAACGTCAGGCACACCAAACCGAACACAAACCAGCAAGCCTTGCAGCGCGCGTCAAACAGCGGCGGCGGCAGCTTGCGGGTTTGAAGTGGGTTGATTTCAGCCATGCCCTAGCCCAGCTCTTTGCGCAACCACGCGCTGGTGGCGTCGGCCAGCCAGACCAGCAGCATGAAAACAATCAACATGGTGGCAACTTCAGAGCCGTTGAACATCTTCATCGATGCGTCCATTTGCTGGCCCAGCCCGCCCGCCCCTACAAAGCCTAGTACTGCCGATGAGCGAATCGCGCATTCCCAGCGGTACACGGTGTAGCTCGTCAGCTCGGCAGCGTTTTGCGGAAGCAGTCCATAGAAAAATGCCTGCATGGGCCCAGCGCCGTTGCGCAACAAACTTTGAGTGACTTGCGCGTCACCGCTTTCCAGAATTTCCGCGTAAACCTTGCCCAGCATGCCGCCATAGGTCAGGGCAATGGCGATCACCCCCGCCGTTGGCCCCAGCCCGACCACCCGCACAAAAATCAGCGCCCAGATCAGCTCAGGCACGCTGCGCAGCAGCACCATCAGCCAGCGCAGCAGCGTGCGCAGAACCGCAGGCAACTTGTCCATTTTCCCGGTCAGGGCGGATACCGACAACACTCGAACCGACAGCAGCGCCAGCGGTACTGCCAGCACCATCGCCAGAGCAATACCAGCAGTGGCAATGGCAACGGTGCGCCAGGTTTCTTTGGCGACCAACAACAAAAATTCGCCTTCGATTTTGGGCGGGAAAAAGTCGCCTAAAAACTTCAAGGTGGGTTTTAAATTGCTGGCTTCAAACAGTGTCCACACTTTGAATTCAGTCAGCACCAGCATGGGCCACAGCAGAACAACCGCTGCAAGCATCCAGAAAACGCGGCCAGCCCAGGCGGGGTCGCGCTTGCTGTGGGGTACCTGCACAGACTGCATCAGCGGCAATGCATCACGGCCGGCAGTGGAGGCGCATCGGGCACGTTGTCTAGCGCTACCGCCGGGCCATCCAGCTCATGCAGGTGCTGTGCGTACAGCTCTTGCAAATGCTGCGGCGAGACTTGTGCTGCGGGCAAATCAAACGCAACCTGCCCATCACGCATGCCAATAATCCGGGCAAATGACTTCAACGCCATGTCTACGTGGTGCAGCGTAGCCACCAGCGTTGCGCCGCGCTCGGTAGCAATATCTGTAAGTGCTTTGATGGCCTGCTCACTGCGGGACGGGTCAAGTGCTGACAACGGCTCATCTACCAGCAGCAACTGCGCGCTGGACGCCAAAATTCGCGCCAGGCCGACCCGCTGGCGTTCGCCGCCTGACAGGCGATCCACCCGTTCAAACAGTTTTTCGGCCAGGTCAAACCGGGCCAGTGCAGCGTCAGCCATCGCAATGTTTGCGGGGTAAAACAGGCTGCGCAAGCTGGCCCACATGCCCATTTGCGGCAAGCGCCCTGCCAGCACCGCCGTCACCACGCGCTGGCGCGGTGGCAGTGGCGGGACCTGCGGGGCCAAAAACAATGTGCCGCGTAACTTTTGCAGGTCACTCACCGCCAGGCTCCACGGGTCGATGTCGCCCAGTTTGAGCGAGCCCGTCGTGGGTTTTAACGCGCAGGCAATGAGCTGGAGCAGCGTGGTTTTGCCTGCACCCGAGGGGCCGATGATCGCCACATGCTCACCAGCTTGCACCGACACACAAACATGCTTGACCGCGTCAGGCCCAGTGCCCCTGGCGGCCGGATGGCGGGCCGATGCGTCGGCCAGAAGAACGTGCACGCTGTTTGCTTGCGTGTTTACTTGAGCAAGCCGGCGCTACGCGCTGCAGACTCAATACCGCGGTAGTTTTCAGGCGTGGTCGCGATGTAACGGGTCGCGCGGTTCAGGTCCAGAATTTCTTTGCCTTCAGGCGTTTTCGGGTCGATGTCAAGCAGCGCTTTTTTCACACGTTCGCGCTGCGCAGCAGGCATATCGGCATGCACTGACCAGTTGTAATTGAAGTACCCCGGCGTGGTGAAGAAAACCACCGCATCCTTGTCAGTGACTTTGCCTTCTTTGACAAACTTGTTCCATACAGTGATGTCCAGCGCAGCGGCGTCAACTTTACCGCTGACCACAGATGCAATAGTGGCGTCATGCGCGCCCGAATACGCAACACGCTTGAAGTCTTTGTCGGGGTCAATTTTGGCGTCCAGCAAAAAGCTGCGCGGCATCAAATGGCCAGAGGTGGATGACTGCGAGCCAAAGCTGACCTGCTTGCCTTTCAGGTCGGCAAGAGTTTTGATGCCCGAATCAGGCTTGGTGATGAAGACCGACTGAAACTTGGTGTCTTCCTCGCGCTGGGCGATTGGCACAATTTTGCCGCCAGAGCGCACGTTTGCCTGCACAAACGTGAAGCCGCCAAACCAGACCATATCGACCTGCTTGTTGACCAGCGCCTCGACGGCAGCGGGGTAGTCTGACACCGGAATGAACTCGACCTTCTGGCCAAGCTTGCTTTCCAGGTACTTGACGATCGGGCCAAATTTGCGGGTCTGCTCCGTGGCGGCTTCTTCCGGGATGGTGGTGACGCGAAACACTGGCTGGGACAAAACACTGCCTGCAAAAACAAATGTGGCCACTGCCAGCATTGACTTCAAAGCTAAACGACGCATAAAAAAGTTCCTTCAAAACGCTTAAAACTCAACAGCCGCAGATTCTCGCAGGATTGCAACTGCTTTGCGGCGAGCGTCCAGCACCGAAGGCCATTGCTTGCAGCCACACACCAGCCCTTAAATTAGCTCGAGCGGTTCAATGCAGGCAAGGAACACGGAAATGACGACGACCAAAGCAACCAGAGCGCGCTTCATAGTTAAAGACTTTGAAGTGGTCTGCAAGATTTGCCCTGACACACCTTGCGGTTTTTAACTTGGCTCAGAGGGGTGTGCATCAAGTCCTCATCACGGGTAACAACAGCAATGTGATGCTTATTTTGTAGCTGCTAACGCCCAAATGTATTTGGCTTCAGGCTGGCCGACACCTGTGCATTCAAGAGCCGCCTGACGCCAGCCGCCCCCTTGCTAAGATAACAAATCAGATTCCACAGGCGTCATTTCCGGCACCCACCTTGTCGACCCATCAAGAACCCAAAATGCAACCGCAAATCAAACCCAAAAACCCCAACTTCTCATCAGGCCCCTGCACCAAGCGGCCTGGCTATGACGTGAGCAAGCTGCAGCTGGACACGCTGGGCCGTTCGCACCGGTCGGTGATTGGTAAAAAAGCGCTAGGGCTGGCTTGCAGTGAAACGGCGCGCATTCTTGGCCTGCCCGCGGGCTACCGCGTGGCTGTGGTGCCCGGCTCTGACACGGGCGCGATTGAGATGGCGATGTGGTCGCTACTTGGGCCGCGCGGGGTCGATGTGCTGGAATGGGAAACCTTCAGCGCGACGTGGACGAACGATATTCTCGAGCAGCTCAAGCTGCCGAACACCCGCGTGATCAAGGCTGACTATGGCGACTTGCCTGATTTAAATTCCGTCAACTTTGACAACGACGTGGTGTTCGTGTGGAACGGCACTACCTCTGGCGTGAAGGTGCCAAACGGCGACTGGATTCCAGACCATCGGGGCGGGCTGACGCTGTGCGACGCCACATCTGGCATTTTTGCGATGGACATGCCTTGGCACAAGCTGGACGTGATTACCTTTTCCTGGCAAAAGGTGCTGGGCGGTGAAGGCGCGCATGGCATGCTGATTTTGAGCCCCCGCGCCGTTGAGCGGCTCGAAAGCTACACGCCGCCGTGGCCCATGCCCAAGGTGTTTCGCATGACGGCAAACGGCAAACTGAACGAAGGCCTTTTCAAGGGCGACACGATCAACACGCCGTCGATGCTGTGCGTGGCCGACTACCTCGACGCGCTGCAATGGGCCGACGGCTTGGGCGGGCTTGCTGGACTGGTTGCCAAGAGCCGCGCCAACTTGAAAGTGATTGAGGATTTTGTGGTGCAAAACGACTGGATTGCGTTTCTTGCCAAAGACCCGGCCACAGTGTCTAACACCAGCGTTTGCCTGACGCTGGAGGCAACTGCAGACCAGGTCAAAAAAATGGTGATGTTGCTGGACGCCGAGGGCATAGCTTATGACATCGGCGCGTACAAAGATGCGCCCGCGGGGCTGCGGATATGGTGCGGTGCAACGGTAGAAGCATCTGATCTCAAGGCACTGATGCCGTGGCTGACCTGGGCCTACATTGAGGCGAACGCATAAGCCACGCGCTACGCGTTTTTTTATGCCTTGAGCTTCCAGCCGGTGCGAAAAATCCACCAGACGGCCGTCATGCACAGCGCCAAAAAGCCAACAATCGCTGCCAGGCTGAGGCCGACATTCACGTCGGCCACGCCGTAAAAGCTCCAGCGAAAGCCGCTGATCAAATACACCACCGGGTTGAACAGCGTTATTTTTTGCCAAATCGGTGGCAGCATGTTGATGGAATAAAACGCACCACCTAAAAACGTCAGCGGCGTCACCACCATCAGCGGCACAACTTGCAGCTTTTGAAAGTTGTCGGCCCACAGGCCAATGATGAAACCAAACAGACTGAAGGTGACGGCCGTGAGCAACAAAAAGCAGAGCATCCATACCGGATGTGCGATCTCATACGGCACAAAAATTCGGGCCGTCGCCAAAATCAACAGCCCCAGCAACACCGATTTGGAAGCCGCTGCACCCACATAGCCCAGCACCACTTCAACAAACGACACCGGTGCAGACAACAGCTCGTAAATAGTGCCTGACCACTTGGGCATATAAATGCCAAACGCAGCGTTCGATATGCTTTCATTGAGCAGTGCCAGCATGATCAGGCCAGGGATGATGTACGCGCCATAACTGATGCCATCAATATCGCCCATACGCGATCCAATGGCTGCGCCGAACACCACAAAATAAAGCGAAGTTGACAGCACGGGCGCCGCAATCGACTGCGTCAGCGTACGGAAAGTGCGCGCCATCTCGAACCGGTAAATCGCGCGAATGCCTTGCCAGTTCATGGGTGCTCCTTGCCAGCTGCGCTGCGCTCTTGGGCTGGGCTGCTGCTGACCAGATTGACAAAGATATCTTCCAGCGAGCTTTCGCTTGAATGCAGGTCTTTAAAGTCAATGCCGAGTTCCGCCAGCTTTTTCAAAAGGCCTGCAATGCCGGTGTCTTCCTGCTGCGAGTCAAAGGTGTAGACCAGGTTATGGCCGCCTGCCGCTAGCGTCAATGGCAAGTCGGCCAGAGCTTCAGGGAGTTGATTGAGGGGCGTTTGCAGGCTGAGCGTCAACTGCTTTTTGCCCAGCTTGCGCATCAGTTCTGCTTTGCCCTGCACCAGAATCAATTCACCCTTGTTGATGACACCAATGCGGTCGGCCATTTCTTCGGCTTCTTCAATGTAGTGGGTGGTCAAAATAATGGTTACGCCGCTGTCCCGCAGCTCGCGCACCATTTGCCACATGCCCTTTCGCAGTTCCACGTCTACACCGGCAGAGGGTTCATCGAGAAACAATATTTTGGGCTCATGCGACAGCGCCTTGGCAATCAGCACGCGGCGCTTCATGCCCCCTGAGAGGGCCATGATTTTGCTGTCTTTCTTGTCCCACAACGACAAATCGCGCAGCACCTTTTCAATGTGCGTTGGGTTCGGCGGTTTGCCAAACAGCCCGCGACTGAACGACACGGTTGACCAGACAGTTTCAAACGAATCGGTAGAGAGTTCTTGCGGCACCAGCCCTATGCTGGCTCTGGCTGCGCGGTAGTCGCGCACCACGTCGTGGCGATCTACCGTGACGGTGCCACTGCTGTGCTTGACGATGCCGCACACAATGCCAATCAGTGTGGTTTTGCCCGCGCCATTCGGGCCCAGCAGCGCAAAAATCTCGCCACGGTTGATGCTCAAGTCAACCGATTTAAGCGCCTGAAACCCCGAAGCATAGGTTTTACTGAGCTGCTGAATGGAAATAATAGGTTGCAAACGGGTTTCTCAAAGGATGTTGGTTAAGCGGTTGGCAACCCAATTTTAGCGAGGTACACCATGCTCCCCCGTGCAGCAATAAAGACCTTTTTAGGTCATTAAATAGGCCTCTGGCGCCCTAAATACGTGCGCAAGCAGCTATTTATTTAGTAGCAATCTGCTGTTTTCAAGCTTTTAACGCAACCCGCTCAGCGAAGCTTTCAAACGCCAGGTCCACCACCACCGCAAGCAACGCTACCAGCACCGCGCCCTGCAGCACATAGGCGGTGTTAAAACCGCTCAAGCCGACAATAATGGGTGAGCCCAGCGTTTTAGCGCCCACTGTTGACGCAATGGCGGCGGTGCTGATGTTGATGATGACCGACGTACGCACGCCCGACAACCACACCGGCAGCGCCATCGGAATCTCGACATAAGCCAAGGTTTGCCGCACACTCAACCCCAATGCACTTGCCGCGCACAACTGCGCAGCAGGCACGGTTTGCAAACCACCAATCGTGCCCTGCACCACTGGCAGCAGGCCGTACAAACTGAGCGCAATCAGCGCAGGCACTTCGCCAAACCCGACGATGGGCACCGCAAGCGCCAGCATCGCTACCGGCGGAATGGCCTGGCCAATTGCCACCACGCTTTGAACCACGGGTTTAAATTGCAGGCCATCCCGGTGCGTCACGGCAACGCCAACAACTGTGCCCACCACCACAGCGACCAGGCTTGACGCGCCCGCAAGCAGGCTGTGCTGCAGCAGCAGCCAGGCAAACGACTCTTGCGTGTACACGGGCCGCTCAAGCTGAGGAAACAGCGCGGCAAATAGCGGCCCACAATACGGCAGCACGAGTACCAGCGCCGCCAACAGCGTTGAGGCGGCTATCAATTTGTGGGTAGTTTTCATGCTGGCGGAATCATCCATGCGGCCTGACCTGGCGCACGGCCAGACTGATCAACGCCCGAAACAGCGCGTCAACCAGCACGCCCATCGCAACAATCGGCAGCACACCCAGCAACACCACATCTTGCGCATTGCTGAACAGCCCTTCAAACATGATGCTGCCCAGCCCGCCCGCGCCGATCAACGCCGTGACCGCAGCCAGCCCCACCGCAGCTCCCGCAGCGGTACGCACACCGCCAAGCACCACTGGCAAAGCCAGCGGCAAGCCGACGTGCCTCAGCACTTGCCAGGGCTTTAAGCCCAACGCGCGCGCAGCGTTCATCTGCGCGATAGAGACCTGCTGCAAGCCAGCGAGCGTGCCGCGCACAACAGGTAGCAAGCCATACAGCGTCAGTGCAATCACGGCCGGTGCCATGCCTACGCCGCTGATGCCCGCTGCACCCAATGCAGGCCAGTTTGCCGCCAGCAAAGCCAATGGCGCCATCAGCAAGCCGAACAGCGCAATAGACGGAATGGTTTGCACCACATTGAGCACCGGAAAAGCCACGCTAGAGACTTTTGCATGCGCATGCGCCGCCCAACCCAGCGGCAGGCCAATCGCCAACGTAAAACCCATTGCCAAGACCACAATTTGTACATGCCGGGCCAACACCGCAGCAAAGCCATCAGCGCGATTTGCGTATTCCTTCATGATGGACAAGCTGTCGCACCAGCCGCTGGCCAACATCACGCACACCAGAAGCACCACACCGATTCCAGTTGCCGCTTTCTGAAGTGGCGTTGCGCGCAGGCGTTGCAAAGTGTCGCTGGCAATCAGCGCTGACAGCACCGCAGCAGACCAAAATGCCGCCCCAAAAGACACCCGCGCAATAGAAGATTCGGTTTGCGCCGTAATTTGCGCATGGTGGGCGGCCAGGCCCAGCAGCCCCACCACCAATACCACAGAAGTGGCCAGCACAAGCGCCAGCAGCGCCCGGCTTTGCCTGGCAAACCCCGCGAAAAAAAGAGCAAACGGAGCAACCGCCAGCAACCAGATCGGCCCCGCAAGCACGTCCCAAAACCCAACTGCCTGACCAGATACGAGCCGGTTAGGCGCTACCCGCAAAAACGGCAAACCAGCCAGAGCCAGCAGCATTAAAGCCGCCAAAACAAGTAAAACCGGGTTCCATCGTTGCGGCAAATGCATGCGAAAGGCGCTTTAAAAAAGACGCGTGATTTATTTAAGCAACCCTTTGGATTTTAAAAATTCGGCCGCTACTTTTTTCGCGTCCTGGCCATCAAGCTGAATTTTGGCGTTCAGCGCTTGTAGCGTTGGGCGGTCAAGCAGCTTGAACACTGGGGCCAATGCGTCAGCAATTTTGGGGTTCTTTTTCAGCACTTCTTCGCGCACGATCGGCGCAGGCGCGTACGCGGGCTGCACATTTTTAGTGTCCTCAAGAATGACCAGCCCCAGCGCCGCCAAAGCGCCGTCGGTACCGTATGCCATGGCCGCGTTCACGCCAGAGGTTTTTTCATAAGCGGCACGCACGGTGACTGAAGTGTCGCCACCAGCTAGAGTCAGCAACTGGTCCGGTTTGAGCTTGAAGTTGTACGCCGCCTGAAATGCCGGTAGCGCGTCTGAACGCTCAACGAATTCAGCCGATGCGGCGAGCTTGAATTGACCGACCTTGTATTGCGAAGACGCCAGCCACTTCGACAAGTCATCGAGCGTGGCAAGTTTATTTTCAGTGGCCACATCTTTGCGCACGGCAATGGTCCACGTGTTGTTGGCAGGCGCTGGCTGCAGCCAAACGATTTTGTTTTTCGCCAGGTCCAGCGTTTTGACGCGCTCATAACCAGTTTGCAAGTTCTTCCAGACCGGGCTTTTTTCTTCGGCAAATATGAAGGCTCCGTTACCCGTGTATTCGGGGTAAATGTCAATCTCACCGGCCGTGATGGCGCCGCGCATTACCTTGGTATTGCCGAGTGATACCTTGCTTTCTGTTTTGATGCCGTTTGCTTCCAGCGCCAGCACCATCATGTTGCCGAGCAGCTTGCCTTCGGTGTCGATTTTGGAGCCGACCCGAACGGGGGCAGTCGTTTGTGCAAGCGCATTGCTGAACAACAGCGCGCCGACAAGCATCAGAGTAGCTCGGCGGTAGATAGATTTCATGGGGCGCTCCTCATATCTCAAACATTGGAAAATTCAACACGACGCCATTAGACGACACAACTTGCATCGATGAAGGCGCTGTTTGAAACAGCCTTGATGCGGCGGTCAAGCAAACAACATGCAGTTACGAAAATCTGGCTTGGCACCGCATAACTCAAACTCAAAGTTCTTCGTGGCGGTCGAATGAAAGCTGTCGCCAGCGGCAAAAGTCGGGAGACTATTACTTATTCAGGCATTTGGCCCAATTAATTCCAGCGCTAGCAGCTACATAATCAATAGCAATCACTGAGCCATCAGGTCACCAGCTCAGGGAATCAAACCCATCGCGTGCATGTAAGCCGGGTGCAGCATCAAGTCATCCCAGGCATGTGCGGCAGTCGTTGGCAGTAAATCCAGCCGGCGCAACTCGCTCGATTCAAGCGCTTCCCAACGGCCCTTGAGCAATGCCTCGGCCATGCCGTCGAGCAGCTCGTCAACTGCCTTGCCTCCGTCTACCGACTGGTTGCACAGCAGCACCATATCGCAGCCCGCATTCAACGCAAACGCTGCTGCCTGCGTGTAGGTAACTTCTTTTCCGTCGATAGTACGGGCACCCGCCATACTCAAATCGTCGCTGAAAATTGCGCCGCCAAAACCCAATTGGCCGCGCAAAATATACGTCAGCCACTGTTCTGAAAAACCGGCTGGGCGGCTGTCTACCTTGGGGTAAATCACGTGGGCTGGCATGACGCTGCTGAGCGTGGTGTTGAGCCATTCATAGGGCGCAGCGTCATCTAGCAAAATCGCTTTCAGGCTGCGTTTGTCGACTGGGATTTCATGGTGCGAATCGGCTTTGACAAAACCGTGCCCAGGAAAATGTTTGCCGCAGTTCATCATGCCGGATTGCAGAAGGCCGTGCATCAGGCTTTTGGCCAGCAGCGTCACGACGCGCGGGTCACGCCCCAAAGCGCGGTCGCCGATGACCGAGCTTTCACCAAAATCTAAATCCAACACCGGAGTAAAGCTGAAATCAACGCCACAGCTTCGCAGCTCGGCGCCCAGCACGTAGCCGCACGCGGTGGCGGCGTTGGTGGCGGCCAGCTGGTCTCGGGCCCACAATTCACCCAGCGCGCGCATGGGCGGCAGATGGGTAAAGCCATCAGTCTTGAAACGCTGCACGCGCCCGCCTTCGTGGTCTACGCAAATCAGCAGGTCTTTGCGAATACCTTTGATCGCAGCGCACAAGGCAGTAAGCTGCGCGCGGTTTTCCCAGTTGCGGGCAAACAAAATGATGCCGCCTGTCAGTGGGTTTTTCAGGCGGCGGCGGTCGTCCTTGGTCAGCGTTAAACCAGCGATGTCGATGATCAGGGGAGCGTGTTGGGTCATGATGGTTTGTTTAATTACTATTAATTCAGGAGCTGCTTGCGCCCGTATTTATTGGGCTATAGCCCTATTTTATGCCTCAAAAGAAGCCAAATTCAGGTTTTTTGCTCAATGACTACAAAGCTGGCGGCGTACTCGGTTTCGTCGGTCACGCTGACGTGCGCTGTCAGCTGGCGCACCTCACACCAAGCTTTCAGTTCACCGTGCAGTACGATGCAGGGTTTGCCACTGGGCTCTTTGGCAATCTCGCAGCTGCGCCAGGTCATGGGCAGGCGCATGCCCAATCCAATCGCTTTGCTGAAAGCTTCTTTGGCTGAAAAGCGGGTAGCCAGGTAGCTGACGCCACGGTCTGGCCAGCGGGCGCTGCGCTCGCTAAAGGTTTTCATTTCGCCTTCGCTCAGGATTTTTTGAGCAAAGCGCTCACCGTGGCGCTCAATGCTGGCGCGTATGCGGCGCACGTCGCAGATGTCGGTGCCTATACCAAAGATCATTCGCCCCCAAGGTCGCGCACTTCGTGTCGCTTCCTGCCCCCCGAGGGGGCCACTGCGCCTACGGCTTGGCAAAGCCAGGCCCAAAGCCCCTGTTTGAATGAATCCAAATTCAGATCAACCAGCCGCAGCATCAATGCACCTCAAATAATTTTGAACTACTGCCGCATAACCCAGTTCCAGCGCGTCAGCCACCAGCGCATGGCCAATTGACACTTCAAGTACACCCGGCACAGCTTTTAAAAATTCGGTGAGGTTGTCGCGGTTTAAGTCGTGGCCTGCGTTCACTCCCAAATCGATAGCTGTAGCGGCCTGTGCAGATTGGGTAAAACGGCTTAATGCTTCATTTTTTTGCGATGTATTAAATGCACTGGCGTAGCTTTCAGTGTAGAACTCCACGCGGTCGGCACCCACCGCTTTTGCGTGCGCCATCTGCTCGGCAATCGGGTCCATGAACAGACTGACGCGTACACCGCGTGCGTGGGCTTGTTCAATCAATGGCTTTAAGCGCGCTGCGTCTTGCGGAAAATTCCAGCCGTGGTCGCTGGTGAACTGGTCTTCACTGTCGGGCACAAAAGTGCACTGATGCAACGGCAGGCCACGTGCTGACAGGCTCTGAACAAACCCCATCAGATTTTGAAACGGATTGCCTTCAATGTTGAACTCCCGGTCCGGCCAGTCTTTCATCATGGCGGCAATCTCGAACACATCGGCGCTTCGGATGTGACGCTCGTCGGGGCGCGGGTGAACGGTGATGCCGTTGGCGCCAGCTTCCAGGCAAATACGTGCAGCGCGCACCACATCGGGAATACCGAGGTGCCGGGTATTGCGCAGCAAAGCAACCTTGTTGACGTTGACCGAGAGTGCGGTGGTCCTGGTAGTTTTGTGAGTCATTTTTTACAAGGCCTGACCTTAAAGAGCTTGCAGATCCATCATCATTTGCCGGGTTTTCAAAACCTTCACGTCGCAATGGTAGTGCAGCAGCGCACGCAGCTGGGTTTTCAGCTCCGGCAAATGGTTGACACAAGCGTGCATGGTGTCTACAAAAGGCGCATCGCCATCGAGCGCCTGCTGCAGTGCCGTCCACTGCGCACCGCTCAAACCGCTGCGCTCGTCGTCATGCGCCTCACGCAGACCAGCTTCTGCCAGCAAGACGTATGGCGTTTCGGGCTCCAGCTTAGCCAGCGTGGCTGTTTGCGCGTCAAGTAAAGGCAAAAATCCAATGTCACGCAGCAAGCGCAGCTCAAATGCCCTGAGTGCAACTTGCAGCGTGTCAATGCTCTGGCTGGCCAGCAGTTGCACAGTGGCGGCGTAAGCGTCAAACAGCGCCGGGTGCGGGTCGTCTCGCGCCAGCAGGCGCATGAGCAGCTCGTTCAAATAGTAGCCAGACAGCAGCGCATCGCCCGTCGGCATGACGTGGCCGCCCTGCCATTCGGCGCTTTTGAGGTTGCGGATTTCTGCGTCACCGCCAAACGCCACATGCAGCGGCTGAAGCGGCAACAGAATCGGTCGAAAGTTGGAACTGGGTTTTTTGGCACCACGGGCAATCAATGCGACGCGCCCATACGTGCGGGTAAAAACTTCCAGAATCAGGCTGGACTCGCTCCAGTCGTAGCGATGCAGGACATAAGCAGGCTCGTCAGAAATACGTTTTGCGGCCACTCCAAAAATGCCTCAGTTCAAGAGGCGTCGCGTACGCTGACAAGCGTGGGGGCCTTCCTGTTCAAGCAGGGGCCGCGGGACCGGCTTTGCCGGACCGCAGGCGCAGCGACCGCCTCGGGGGGCAGCGGCCACACGCAGTGGGCAAGCGTGGGGGTCATATCACTCATAACCAAAGGTTTTCACGCGAGCTTCGTCGTCCGCCCAGCCAGACCTCACTTTTACCCAAATCTCAAGGAAAACTTTGTTGCCCGTCAGCGCCTCCAGCTCATGCCTGGCCTCGGTGCCCATGCGCTTGAGCTTTTCACCCTTGTCGCCAATGATCATGCCTTTGTGTCCGTCCCGCTCAACCACAATCGTGGCAGCAATTTTGCGCAAGTTCCCCTCTTGCTCGTACTTGTCGATGATGACCGTGGAGGTATACGGCAGCTCGTCACCCGTCAGGCGAAAGAGCTTTTCACGAATCATCTCGGCGGCCATGAAGCGGTCGCTGCGGTCGGTGAGTGCGTCGGCCTCATACATCCACGGCTGCTGCGGCAGGTAT
Source organism: Polaromonas sp. (assembly GCA_031386895.1). Classification (GTDB taxonomy): domain Bacteria; phylum Pseudomonadota; class Gammaproteobacteria; order Burkholderiales; family Burkholderiaceae_C; genus Polaromonas. The sequence continues at coordinate 11,682 of JANNCT010000142.1, read as the reverse complement.
TTTTCGCAGATACCGAACACGCGCTCAACGTCTTTGGCGCTGTTGGCGGACATGGGTACGAACTCGGCAAAATCGCGCTTGGTTTGCATCATTTGCAGCCAGGGCGCAATGTCGCCACGGCGGTGAATCAAATCAAACTTGTTGGCCAGCAATATGGCGGGCGTGCCTGGCGGCAGCAAGCTGAGTACCTTTTCGTCGGCCTGGTTGAATTGCCCCGCTTCAACCACAAACACAATCAAATCGACATCGTTGACTGCGCCCACCACGGTCCGGTTCAGTGACCGATTCAATGCATTGCCGTGGCGGGTTTGAAAACCCGGCGTATCAACAAACACAAACTGCGTGGCGCCCACGGTGCGCATGCCAGTGATGCGGTGGCGCGTGGTTTGCGCCTTGCGGGACGTGATGCTGACCTTCTGGCCCACCAGCGCATTGAGCAGCGTTGATTTGCCAACGTTGGGCTTGCCCACAATCGCTATCAGGCCGCAGCGCTGATCGGCTGCAGGTGGTAATACATGCGCGTCAGCCTCAGCTGCATCAGATGCTGGCACCTGGCTTTTGCGCGTTGAAAACGCTTTGGCCAGCATGGCATCAATTGACTGCTGCTGGGCCAGCGCCTCGGCTTCTGGCGTGATGGGCGCGGTCTGTTTTGGAATGGTTTTACGGGTTGTCATGTGGATCTACAAAGTGGTGCAGGGCTCAGCCGCCAGGAAGCGCTGTGAAGGCGTCAAAGCGTTTTAACGAAGGCGAGCATGGCCACCGCAGCGGCCTGCTCGCCCGAGCGCCGCGATGCGCCGATACCGCGCTCAGCGCGGCGATATTCAATGATTTCGCACTCGACATCAAAAGTTTGCTGGTGCGCCGCGCCCTGGGTGCCGACCACGCGGTAAATTGGCAAGCTCATTTTGCGCCCCTGCAGCCACTCTTGCAGTTCGGTCTTGGCGTCTTTGCCAATCGCCGGCATGTGTGAATTGATCTGAACATCATTGAACAACCGCCGTACCAAAGCGGAAGCAGGCTCGAAACCAGCATCCAAAAACACCGCACCAATGACGGCCTCAAGCGCATCGGCCAAGATAGAAGGCCGCTTTTGGCCGCCGGACTTCACCTCGCCTTCACCGAGCTTGAGCAGCTCTGGCAGGCCCAATTGCACAGCGATGTGGTGCAGCGTTTCCTGTTTGACCAGATTGGCCCGCGCCCGAGACAAATCGCCTTCGGGCAGTTCACCCAAACGCTCGTACAGCAACCCGGCTACCGCCAGATTCAGGACAGAGTCACCCAAAAACTCGATGCGCTCGTTGTGGTCAGATGAAAAACTGCGATGCGTGACCGCTTGCACCAGCAGCTTAGGGTTCGTAAAGTCGTGTTCTAAACGCCGTTGCAGCGCAATCAGTTTTGGGCTAAGCGCAGAGGCGGCCGCCACTTATTTGGATTTGCCGGCGTACTTCAGCAGCAAGTATGCTGGTCCGCCCAGATGGATTTCTTTGTTGTAGGCAAACCCGACGACGATTTTGTCGCCGTCTTTGGTGACTTCCAGGTCTTTGCCCACAATCGCCTTGATGTCGTCAATCTGCGCGGCCTTGTCGAAAATGACGCGCACTTCAGGCACGGTATTGCCGCTTGCGGCTTTTCCGGCGGCCTTGGAAATAGCCTGGTATTCCAGCACGGTCGGGAAGACCTGCGCCGCAATCACGCCTGCAAATGCAAGTATGCCGCCGATAAACAGGATGCCAAGAAACGAAACGCCACGTTGTTTATTTTTCATATTTTCCCTCGCCTAAATCAAGTTCAAGACTCTGAAATTCAATCAAACGAACCAATACGTTTGAGGTTGCCAAAATTCATCCACACAAAGAAAGCTTTGCCCACAATATTTTGCTCTGGCACAAAACCCCAAAAGCGTGAATCCAATGAATTATCGCGGTTGTCGCCCATCATGAAATAGTGCCCCTCAGGCACTTTACAAACGACGCCCTCAGTACTGTAACGGCAATTTTTTCTAAACGGAAAGTCCTCAGCGCCGGCAATAAAAGCTGGGCGGTCATCGTCGTTAAGCAGCTTGTATTTTTTGGCGTCGGTGGCCTCTGAAAACTGCTTGGAGTAGCGCATTGTGTCTTCGTCAAAATAGTCTGACAATGCGGTTTTTTCAAGCGGCTTGCCGTTCACCGTCAGCTTCTTGTTCAGGTAGGCCACCTCATCGCCTGGCACACCTACAACCCGCTTGATGTAGTCCAGGCTGGGTTTGGGCGGGTAGCGGAACACCATCACGTCGCCGTGCTGGGGGCTGTTATTTTCAAGAATCTTGAGGTTGATCACTGGCAAGCGCACACCGTAGTGGAATTTATTCACCAAAATCAGGTCGTTGATGATCAGCGTTGGAATCATTGAGCCTGAAGGAATTTTGAACGGCTCAAACGAAAAAGAACGAAGCAAAAACACAATGATGATGACCGGGAAGAGCCCCGCCGTCCAATCCAGCCACCAGGGCTGCATGATCAAGCGCGACTTGGCGTCGCTGGAGTCTCGGTCAAGCCTGGAAATGCCTTTGTCCGCGAGCGCGGCCTGGCGCTGCGCAGTATTTGTCTCAAATACTGCCAGGGCGCGGTGGCGCTGCGGAAGAAAATACAGTCGCTCAGCCACCCAGTAAATGCCAGTCACGACCGCCGCCAGAAAAAGCAACAATGAAAAGTTGCCGTCAACCAACCCGAAATACCAGGAAGCAGCGTAGCCCACAAAAGCCACCAGGACCAAGGCGGTGATCGCGCTCATTGATCTGGTCAGGGTACTGCTCATTAATCTTCTACCTGCAAAATTGCTAGGAACGCCTCTTGCGGCACTTCGACGGAACCAATTTGTTTCATGCGTTTTTTACCGGCCTTTTGTTTTTCAAGGAGTTTGCGTTTGCGTGAAATATCACCGCCGTAGCACTTGGCGATCACGTTTTTGCGCAGGGCTTTAATTGTCTCACGCGCAATAACGTTGGCGCCAATGGCCGCCTGGATGGCGACGTCAAACTGCTGGCGCGAGATGATTTCGCGCATTTTGGCCACTACCGCCCGGCCCCGGTACGCAGACTGGCTGCGGTGCACGATGATCGACAGCGCGTCAACCTTCTCGCCGTTCAGCAAAATATCGACCTTCACCACGTCTGACGCGCGAAATTCCTTGAACGTGTAGTCCATCGACGCGTAGCCGCGCGACACTGATTTGAGCTTGTCAAAGAAGTCCAGCACGATCTCGCCTAACGGCATTTCGTACGTCAGCATGACCTGCTTGCCGTGGTAGGCCATGTTGAGCTGCACACCGCGCTTCTGGTTGGCCAGCGTCATGACAGCGCCTACGTAGTCTTGCGGCATGTACAAGTGCACGGTGACTATAGGCTCGCGAATTTCGTTGACCCGGCCCGAATCCGGAATTTTCGATGGGTTTTCAACCTTGATCAGCTCGCCATCGGCCTTGAGCACTTCATACACAACGCTCGGCGCGGTGGTGATCAGGTCTTGGTCAAACTCGCGCTCGAGCCGCTCTTGCACGATTTCCATGTGCAGCAGCCCCAAAAAACCGCATCTGAATCCAAAGCCCAGCGCTTCGCTGACCTCAGGTTCGTAGTGCAGCGACGCGTCGTTGAGCTTGAGTTTTTCCAGCGCGTCACGCAGCGACTCGTACTCGCTGGCTTCTGACGGGTACAACCCTGCAAACACGGCGGGTTGAATTTCCTTGAAACCGGGCAACGCTTCAATCGCGGTGAAAGCTGCCCCGCCGCTACCCGCTTTGATCAAGGTGATCGTATCGCCCACCCGCGCTGCCTGCAGCTCTTTGATACCGGCGATTACAAAGCCCACCTCACCAGCCTCAAGCGAAGGGCGCGGCTCGTTGTGCGGCGTAAACACGCCCAGCTGCTCTGCGTTGTACGTGGCGCCGCTGGCCATGAGCTTGATGCGCTCGCCTTTGGCCAGACGGCCATCGACCACGCGCACCAGCATGACAACGCCAACATACGCGTCATACCAGCTGTCGATGATCATGGCGCGCAGTGGGCCGTCGGGGTTTCCCTTGGGCGGGGGAATGCGTGCCACCACGGCTTCAAGAATCTCATCGATGCCCATGCCGGTTTTAGCGCTGCATGGAATTGCATCGGTTGCATCAATGCCGATGACTTCTTCAATTTCCTGCTTGGCATTTTCAGGATCGGCCTGCGGCAAATCCATTTTGTTGAGTACCGGCACCACTTCAACTTTCAAGTCGAGTGCGGTGTAGCAGTTGGCAACCGTCTGCGCTTCAACACCCTGCGACGCATCGACGACCAGCAGCGCGCCTTCACATGCAGACAGTGATCGGCTAACCTCATAAGAAAAGTCAACGTGGCCTGGTGTGTCGATTAAATTGAGGTGGTAGATTTGCCCATCAAGCGCTTTATATTTCAGCGCAGCGGTCTGCGCCTTGATGGTTATCCCACGCTCTTTTTCAATATCCATGGAGTCGAGTACCTGCGCGCTCATCTCTCGGTCTTGCAAACCGCCGCAGCGCTGAATCAGTCTGTCAGCGAGAGTGGATTTGCCATGATCAATGTGCGCAATGATCGAAAAATTTCTGATGTGATTCATCAACGAGAACGCCTAAGTGCTTGAAAATATTGCGAACAACAAAATAGTCATTCGCATGGAACATAAAAAAGGGCGCGTCGGTTTGCGACGCGCCCTGAAACCAACAATCTATGGCAACTGCTATGTTGGAACTTCATTGTAGGCAAAAAGCGCCCTCCCGATAGCCCCAAAATGTGGAAATTCCTGTCGTTGCAGTCAAGCAACGCTAATTTTATACACAGCTTATTCACAATTTTATGCCGAACTCCTATGGACAACTTGTGCGCTGTCTGTGGACCAGTTGTGAATAACCAAAATACGACAACACACCAACTCCGGAAGCAAATCGATATGCCAAAAAGTAGCGTAAGGACCGTATTATTCTAACCAAAGCTTTGCACGCAACCCAAGTTTGTTAGCGAAGGCTAACAAATCCTGAAGCCAAAATCGGGTAAATAAATTTTTTCCGTCACATAAAGACACACTTTTAAGCCGGAAAGCCCCCAGGCTCGCGCGGGGAATAATGGGTTTTAGACCTGAATGGGTGGGTGGACTGCTTTCGCGTACCAAGCCACTCAGGCCGCACATGCACTACCGAGCGGGCCGGATCAGCGCAAATTGCGCCAGCTCTCCGCGGCGAAACTGCATATTGATGACTTTGTTTTTATCGGCCTTGGCAATTGCAGCTTCGAAATCTTTCAGACTCAAAATTTCCACATTTCCGATAGCAACAATCACGTCACCTTCACGCAGACCAGCCCGCGCTGCTGAACCTTCGGCCGCGTCTACCTTTACACCGCCTTTGAGTTTAAGCTCTTTTTTCTGCGGATCTGGCAGCTCACTTACCATCAAACCCATCGACTGTGCTGGGCCCGCAATAGGCGGCTTGGCCTCGGCTGCCGACGCTTTGCGCGCTGGCTTTTCCGGCTCAACTTCAGCAACCAGCACAGAAAGATCCTTGCTTGCGCCGCGCCGGAACACCGTCACCACAGATTTCGTTCCCGGTTTGATATTGCCCACCAGACGCGGCAGGTCGCTTGATTTTTCGATGGTCTTGCCATCAAACTTGGTGATGATGTCGCCTGGCTCAACGCCAGCTTTCTCAGCTGGTGCGCCCGCTTCTACGCCCCTGACCAGCGCGCCTTGTGGCTTGCCCAGACCAATGGCTTCAGCAACTTCTTTGCTCACCGAGTCAATTTGTACGCCGATCCGGCCGCGTGTGACTTTACCGCTCGCCCGCAGCTGGTCTGACACCCGGGCTGCCTCATCAATCGGTATGGCGAACGAAATTCCCTGAAAACCGCCGGAGCGCGAATAAATCTGGCTGTTGATACCCACGACCTCACCGCGCATATTGATCAGCGGGCCACCAGAATTTCCGGGGTTGATGGCCACGTCGGTTTGAATAAACGGCAGGTAGTCTCCGGTCTCACGCTGTTTTGCACTCACGATGCCAGCAGTAACAGTGTTCTCCAAACCAAACGGCGAACCAATGGCCATGACCCACTCGCCAACTTTCAAACGGTTGGTGTCACCGATTTTTACGGCGACGAGACCAGTGGCTTCAATTTTTACAACAGCCACATCACTGCGCTTGTCAGCACCAATGATTTTGGCTTTGTACTCGCGGTTATCGGTAAGGGTGACGATAACCTCATCAGCGCCCTCCACCACGTGCGCATTGGTCATGATGAAACCATCGTTGGTCAATATAAAACCTGAACCAACGCCGCGTGGCTGCGCCTCTTCTGGCTGCGCACCGCGGTCTGGACGCGGGGAGCGCGGCATGTTGGGCGGCACAGGTATGCCAAAGCGTTTGAAGAACTCCAGCATTTGCTCGTCTATACCGCCGCCAGCTGCCGCTGCTTTGGCTTTTTCAGACGTGCGAATATTCACCACCGACGGCCCGACCTGCTCCACCAGGTCTGTGAAATCCGGCAGCGTACGGTTTTGCGCCCAGGCCGACCGAGCCGGCACCAGTGCCGCCACCGCCACCACAGTGGCCAGCGCAATCACTGCACTGGCAAGATAAAAACGCAACGGTTTTTTTGCTTCAAGAAACATCATTCGCCTTGGATTTGAATTAACTAGCTTTACTTTTACCAACTACCCAGTCCGTCCGACACCGACTTGCCAGACAGGTTCATTTTTTTCGCTCAAGCCCGTTAGCGAACAGTCGCAACGTCAGCGCCGGCACCTCGCCCATCACCGTGAGCCAGTACGGGCCAAGCTGCTTGCTCATGCTTTGTGTGGCGCCCATCGACAGGCTGGTTTCTTTTTCATGCCGCTGGCGATCAAATGGTTCCACAAACAGCGACACCGAGGCCAGCCCGTCAGAAAAAAGCCACTGCATGGGCTCGTCGCTGCTGGCACTACCAGCGCCTGCCGGTCGTTTATAGCAGCTCATAGATTTAAAGCCTGCGACTGGGGCTTTCATGACCCAGCCTTGTGCATTGGCGCTCGTTTTCACCAACGCAGGTTGCTCAGCGCGGTAGCCATCGACCTTGGTCATCATTTGCATCAGCTTGTCCATCTTGACTGGCGCGTCCAGCTGTAGCTCTGAAAATGCGGCCTGCTCCAGCACCTGTCCGCTGGCGTCCAGGGTTTGCAGTTTGACGACCATGCCCTTTTTTTGCTCACTCCAGACGCGGTAGCCATAGCGCAAATTGTCTTTGGGCAGCAGCACCACAACGTCTGACTCCAGGCCTGCAATACGCTCAACGCCATCGGCTTTGAGGGTATAAAAATCTCCAATCCGGCTATCGGCCGATTGAATCAAATCGGGAAAAGTCGCTATTGGTTCGCGCTTTTCCGTGCGCACCACCTTCTGCTCGGGCATGAATGTCACGACTTTGTCGTTGTGGCGAAAAATCGTGCGCGGCGCACCCGTCAGCGTCTCAACCCGCTCGATTTGCTGGCCGCCTTCACATAAGTGCCAGATTTTGGCCGCAGACATCGAGCCGCCGGAAGACACCACGTAAGTGCCAATATAAGCGCGCTTTTTGGACGACTCATGCATGCGCAGCAACCAGTCGTTGATGCTCTTTGCGTCAGATGCGCCTGACGCTGCCGGGGCGGCTGACGCTGCCGATGCATTTGTAGATGCATTTGAAGACGAATTTACGGCGGTTTGAGCTGCTACGAAATTAATAGCTGCTTGCGCCCATATAATAAGGGCTAGAAGGCTAAATGTCTTAAATTTCATCACAATCGCAGTCCTGGCCGTACTTGATACATCTTTGGGTGGCGCAATCGACGGGGCTAGCGCCGTGCGCCGGCCTGATTTTCAAAATTCGCATTGCGCAAAAAACCGCTCGGCACGGGCAGCGAAGTGCCGCCCATCTGTTTGTGCGCTGCAAGCAACTCTTCAAGCCGCACGTCGCGCACCATCGGGCCTTGCGGCGAAGCCACTACGACCTGACCTTGCGCCGAGGCCTGCGCCATTTGGCGAGCGGCATCGCCGCCTCCCAAACCAGACACGCTCCACGCCAGGGCCGCAACGGTTCCCATGCAGGCCACGCCGGCCAGCATTTTCCACCGCACATTGCTGTCATTGGCGGCATGCTTCACCGCAAAGTCGGGCACCACAGCGGGCTGGCTGGCAATGGCCTGCAGATTGCTCCCGGCAAGCGCAATATTTTCATCGGCCAGGCTCTCGCTCAGACGCTGACTGAAACGGCTCATGAACAGCGCGTCATTGCCCGGTCCTGTGGCAGCGGCTTGTGTACTGCCCGCGCGAAGCACGTTGCCGATCAAATGGTAGGTCTGCCATTGCTGGGCAACTTGCTCGCTGAGCTGACCAGAGCGCAGTGCGTCTGCGCAGCTGTCAGCGTCAAGCTCGCCATCGACAAGGGCCGACAGCAGTTCTTCTGCGGGAATGGGGTGGTGCTGGGTTTTCATGGTGTTTAACTGCCGTTTGGGACATTAGCGGTTGCTGCTACCAGCGCTTGCCGGACTGGTTTTCAAGCAGCGGTTTAACTTTCTGTGAGATCGCTTCGCGTGCCCGAAAAATACGTGAACGCACCGTGCCAATCGGGCAATTCATTGCTTCAGCGATCTCTTCATAACTCATTCCTTCAATTTCGCGCAGCGTCACAGCCTGGCGAAGTTCTTCTGGCAGCGCCTCAAGCGCGGCGTTAATGATCAGTGCAATTTCTTTGCTGGCCAAAACCGCATCTGGTGTCTCTGGACTGGTTAGTTCGTTTTCGGCGAATGAAGTTTCATCATCGTCGTCAGTTTTGAAGAAATTTTCCGAAACTGTTGGGTTTCGCTTGAGGTCCATCAGGGCTTTTTTAGCAGTGTTCACGGCAATCCGGTACAGCCACGTGTAAAACTGTGCCTCGCCCCTGAATTGGGCCAGCGCCCGGTAGGCCCTGATAAAAGTCTCCTGGGCGATGTCTTCCACCAAATCAACATCGCGTACCATGCGCCCAATCAAGCGCTGAACACGCCGCTGGTACTTGATGACCAGCAACTCAAAGGCTTTCTGATCGCCCGCAACGGCTTGCGCAACCAGCAGCGCATCTGCGTCTGGTGCACGTTGGATCGGCGGCGGAGTGATATCGGTCATAACGTAGCAAGCGGCGTGGCGGGCGCACCAGGGCCAGTAACAGCGGAGGAAACCACCGCCCGACGCAGGTCCATCCAGCGGTGCGGTAAAGCAGATTTTTCAGCCCAAAGCCACAAACTTGCTCCGGCAGAATTTTTAAATTGCAACCACAACGCGCCTTGCAAATCTAGCGCGACCACGAGCTCCAGAGTGGTCTCACCCGACGAGTACGCCGCACTTTGCCAGCGCCATACCTGAGCGTCCCATGCCAAACAACCAATGGGCGCTGCGTACCAGCCGCGCGCTGCCGCGCTGCCCGCGACCGCACTGGCCAGGAACGCAAGAACCAACCGCCAATCGTTGACCGAAAAGAAATAAGCCCATGCGCCTAAGGCCGACGCGCCCGCAGCCCATACCACCAGAAGTGCCGCTCCCAAAAAGGCCGAGCGCCCCAAGGGGTAAACAACCTGCGGGGCGCTATGGGTGGTCAAGATGCGTTGCGCCAGGTGACCAAATGCAGCCGGAAAATCGGCACACGGCTATGCCGAAAGGCGCTTGAACACCAGCGTGCCATTGGTGCCGCCAAAGCCGAAATTATTTTTAACAGCAACATCTATCTTTGCATCTCGTGCGGTGTTGGCACAAAAGTCCAGGTCGCATTCGGGGTCCTGGTTGAAGATGTTGATGGTCGGCGGTATTTTTTGATGGTGCAGCGCCAGCACCGTGAACACCGACTCAATACCGCCCGCACCGCCAAGCAAATGGCCGGTCATGGACTTGGTGGAGCTGATGACCATGTTTTTTGCGTGGCTGCCAAACGCGGCTTTGATGGCGTTGGTCTCATTGATGTCGCCCAGCGGCGTAGATGTGCCGTGCGCGTTGAGGTAATGCACGGCGTCTGCATTGATGCCGGCATTGCGCAGCGCGCCTTGCATGGCGCGTTTGGGGCCGTCCATGTTGGGCGCGGTGATGTGCCCTGCGTCGGCGCTCATGCCGAAGCCGGCCAGCTCGGCATAAATTTTTGCGCCGCGTGCTTTGGCATGCTCGTACTCTTCCAGCACCAGCATGCCCGCACCTTCGCCGAGTACAAAACCATCACGGTCCTTGTCCCACGGGCGGCTGGCGGTTTTTGGGTCATCGTTACGCGTTGACAGCGCGCGCATAGCCGCAAACCCGCCAATGCCCAGTGGCGACACGGTGGCTTCAGAGCCGCCAGCCACCACCACATCAGCATCGCCGTACTCAATCATGCGGCCGGCTTCTCCAATGCAGTGCAGTCCGGTAGTGCAAGCGGTGACTATGGCGATGTTTGGCCCTTTAAAACCAAACTTCATTGATACATGCCCAGCAATCATGTTGATGATGGAGCCGGGGACAAAAAATGGGGTGATGCGGCGCGGTCCGCGCTTTTGCAGCTCTACGTGGGTTTCTTCGATCAGCGGCAGCCCGCCAATTCCGGAGCCAATCACGCAGCCAATGCGCACCGCTTCGTCTTCGCTCAATGCGTCGCCAGTTTTCAGGCCACTGTCCGCCACCGCCTGGCAGGCCGCGGCAAGGCCAAAATGAATGAAGGTGTCCATGTGGCGACCTTCTTTTTCAGGAATGTAGTCGTTGGTGGAGAAGCCCTTGACCTCACCCGCAATTTTGCAGGACGAAGCCGAGGCATCAAACTTGGTGATCAAGTCAATTCCAGACTGGCCCGCCAACAAACTGGCCCAACTCTGGTCAACCGTATTTCCGACAGGGCTGATGCAGCCCAAACCCGTAACAACAACCCGGCGACGGCTCATGCGCTTTTTCCCTGATGAGATTGCAAAAAAGCCCCGAGGGGCTCTTTGAAGTAATTAACGAAAAGACCTCCGGCTTACGCTTTTTGGTGCGTATTGGCGTAATCAATTGCGTTTTGAACGGTGGTGATTTTCTCAGCGTCTTCGTCCGGGATTTCAATGCCAAACTCGTCTTCCAGGGCCATGACCAGTTCTACGGTGTCCAGCGAGTCAGCGCCCAGGTCAGCCACGAAGGCTTTTTCGCTGGTGACTTGACCTTCTTCAACGCCAAGTTGCTCGGCAATGATTTTTTTAACACGTGCTTCGATGTCGCTCATAAGTCCCTTTGGGGGTAGTAAATTAATCCGTGATTTTAGCGCCTTAGAGACCTGACTCCAGGCGCCCCGCCGTACGGATGCAAACCGGCTTGGATCTTCAGTGTTTTACCACTAACAGGTTACATGTACATGCCGCCATTGACATGAATTTCCTGGCCAGTGATGTATGCCGCCTGCGGGCTTGCTACGAAAGCCACGGCATGCGCAATGTCTTGCGGTTTGCCCAAATGCCCCAGCGGAATTTGCTGGAGCAACGCTTTTTGCTGGTCTTCACTCAGGCTGGCGGTCATGTCGGTTTCAATAAATCCGGGCGCTATGCAATTGACCGTGATGTTGCGCGAGCCCAGCTCGCGCGCCAGCGCACGGGTCATTCCGGCTACACCGGCTTTGGCGGCTGCGTAGTTGGCCTGCCCGGCGTTGCCCGAAGCACCGACGACTGACGTGAT
>JANNCT010000090.1:0-22247 GCA_031386895.1 Polaromonas sp. | reverse complement strand
CACAGCTGCCACAACCACTGACGCTTCGCCGCCGCCGTTGAACACGATTTCGCGCAATGGTGACTCGATGGCCTTCATCACCAGCTTGATGCCGGCGTCTTGGTCGGCGTTGTCGCCTTTGATGACGCCAGCAGTTTGCTTGGCGCGCAGCAGGGCAACGCCGCCGCCAGCAACAATGCCTTCTTCCACAGCAGCGCGGGTAGCGTGCAGGGCGTCTTCAACGCGGGCTTTTTTCTCTTTCATTTCGACTTCGGTGGCAGCGCCAACCTTGATCACGGCAACACCGCCGGCCAGTTTGGCCACGCGCTCTTGCAGTTTTTCACGGTCGTAGTCGCTGGTCGCTTCTTCGATCTGAACGCGCACTTGTTTGACACGTGCTTCGATGTCAGCAGCAGCACCAGCACCGTCGATGATGATGGTGTTTTCTTTGCCGACTTCAATGCGCTTGGCCGAGCCAAGGTCAGCCAGCGTTGCTTTTTCAAGCGACATGCCGACTTCTTCAGCAATGACCTTGCCGCCGGTCAGGCAGGCGATGTCTTCCAGCATGGCTTTGCGGCGATCGCCGAAGCCTGGGGCTTTGACAGCCACTACTTTCAAAATGCCGCGAAGCGTGTTGACCACCAGCGTTGCCAGGGCTTCGCCATCAACTTCTTCAGCAATGATCAAGAGTGGGCGGCCAGCTTTGGCGACTTGTTCCAGTGTAGGCAGCAGGTCACGGATGTTGCTGATTTTCTTGTCGTAGAGCAGAACAAACGGGTTGTCCAGAATGGCGGACTGCTTTTCTGGATTGTTGATGAAGTATGGTGACAGGTAGCCACGGTCAAACTGCATGCCTTCAACCACGTCGAGCTCGGACTCAAGTGACTTGCCGTCTTCAACGGTGATGACGCCTTCTTTGCCGACTTTGTCCATCGCATCAGCAATGATCTTGCCTATGGTCTCATCTGAGTTGGCAGAGATCGAACCGACCTGTGCAATTTCTTTCGAAGTGGTGGTGGCTTTTGAAGCTTTCTTCAGCTCTTCAACCAAAGCCGTCACGGCTTTGTCGATGCCGCGCTTCAAGTCCATCGGGTTCATGCCGGCGGCAACGTACTTCATGCCTTCGCGAACGATGGCTTGTGCAAGCACGGTAGCGGTCGTGGTGCCGTCACCAGCGATGTCAGACGTCTTGGAAGCGACTTCCTTGACCATCTGCGCGCCCATGTTTTGCAGCTTGTCTTTCAGTTCGATTTCTTTAGCAACGGACACACCGTCTTTGGTCACGGTTGGGGCGCCGAAAGAGCGCTCCAGCACGACGTTACGGCCTTTTGGGCCCAGAGTTACCTTGACGGCGTTGGCGAGAATATTCACGCCTTCGACCATACGTGCGCGGGCTTCGCCGCCGAAAATTACGTCTTTTGCTGCCATGTTTGGCTCCTGAAATGAGTTAAATAAGGGTTAAATATGCCTGAAGCCCAATAAGAATGAGCGCAAGCAGCTATTAAATTAGTAGTGAAATGACGTGAAGGGCTTACTTCTCAACAACAGCAAACAAGTCTTCTTCTTTCATGACCAGCAACTCGTCGCCGTCAACTTTGACCGTTTGGCCGCTGTATTTGCCGAACAGAACGCGGTCACCAACTTTGACGCCAACAGGCTGAACTTCGCCCTTGTCGTTTTTCTTGCCAGGGCCAACAGCCAGAATTTCGCCTTGATCAGGCTTTTCAGCGGCTGAATCAGGAATGACGATGCCAGAGGCAGTTTTGGTTTCGTTTTCGACGCGTTTGACAATCACGCGGTCATGCAAAGGGCGAAGTTTCATGGTTTCTCCAGTTTTAAAAAAGGGGTTGTATCAATCAAAAAGCCCCAACAACAGCGTGTTGGGCTCTGCGATCTCGCGGTTCTGAAGGCTGTGTTGGCACTCAAACCCGTAGAGTGCTAATAATAGGGGCAAACCATGTCAATTTCAAGACCAAGGGGCGAAATCAAGCCAGGTTATGGCTTTTCCGAATACCAAAGCCCAGTTACGTAGATTAAAAACGAGGCTGTCTATTTTCATACCGACTGGATTTTGAATGCACCCCACCTCCACGCCCACCTCCAACTTAGGCCTTTCTCGCCGCCAGGCCCTGGCCGCCGCTGCCCTGCTGGCCGCTCCATGGGCACGCGCGCAAAGCTTTCCTGAACGGCCCATCAGCATCGTCGTGCCTGCGCCTCCGGGAGGCACAGCTGATATCTCGGCCCGCGCCATATCTGATGCCCTTTCCAAAGCGCTGAGCCAGCCGGTAGCAGTTGACAACCGGGGCGGTGGCAACGGCGCGGTGGGTGCGCAGGCCGTGCTGGCCGCCCGGCCTGACGGCCACACGCTGCTGATGGCGTATTCGGGCTTTCACTGCATGAGCCCGCATCTGGTCAAGTTGCCGTACGACCCGCTCAAAGACTTGCAGGCTATTGCCAATGTGTATTCGGCTCCGCAGGTAATGGTGGTGCGCTCCAATTTAGGCATTAAAACTGCGGCTGAGCTGATCGACTACGCCAAGAAAAACCCCGGCAAACTGAACTATGGCAGCTCAGGCAACGGCAGCGTGCAACACATTGCCACCGAGCTGTTCAAGCAGTTATCGGGCACCTTCATGACGCACATCCCGTACCGCGGCTCCGGCCCAACCATTGTTGATTTGTTGGCTAGCCAGATTGACCTGACGGTAACGACCGCACCATCGCTGATGCCGCACATTCAAAGCGGCCGTTTCACGCCGCTGGTCGTGGCTGGCCCGCGCCGTCTGGCCAGTTTGCCAAATGTGCCTACCGGCGCTGAAATCGGCTTAAAGGGCTATGAAGTCGATGCCTGGTTTGCGCTGTACACGCATGCGCAAGCGCCCAAGGCGGCGGTTGACCGCGTGGCAACTGAGGTGCAAAAAATCATGGCTGCGCCAGCATTCAAAGAGCGCGCCAGCAGCCTGGGCGCTGAGGCCAACTACATTGGCCCGCGCGAGATGATGGCCTATGCGCAGTCGGAGTACGACAAGTGGGGCAAGGTCATCAAAACGGCAAATATCAAGGCCGACTGATTAAATTATGCAAGAAATAGCCTTTTAGCCAAATAAACACGGGCGCAAGCAGCTATTAAAAATATAGCAAATTGAATGTTTTGCCTGTCGCCGACTAGATGCCCAACGAACTGCTGAAGACATCAAACCCGCCTAGCACCAGGTCTGGCTGGCTGGCAGCGATGGGTTGGCCCATGTTGTAGCCGTGCGAAAACGCCCACACCGCCAACCCTGCGTTGCGCGCAGTGGCCACGTCGATGGACGAGTCGCCCACAAACAGCGCTCGGGTGGCGGGAATATTGCAAGCCGTCAGGCAAAAAGCAACGCCCTCGGGGCTGGGTTTTTTGGTCGGCAGGGTGTCGCCGCACACCACCGATTTAAAGCGGGTGGTCAGCCCATGCGCGTCCAAAACCCGCCTGGTGTAGGCGGCTTCTTTATTGGTCACGATGGTTAAATGGACGCCCGCGCCAGATAATTTTTCAAGCGCTTCAACAGCCCCCGGATAGGGAACGCTGCGCGTGCCGCAGCGCTTGTTGTAGTGGGTGGTAAACACCGCTGCAATCTGCTCAAAATATTCCGTGCCCCTGACAGCAGATTCAGCTTGGCCCGTGCTGCAGGCCACCGCTTGAATTAAAAGCTTACGCGTGCCGTGACCAATCCACAACTCGACTTGCGCCTGGGTTGCCGGTGCCAGCTTGAACTCTACAAGCGTGTCGTTCACCGCGTCGCAAATTTCCGGCGCGGTTTCAATCAGTGTGCCGTCCAGGTCAAACACGATCAGATCAAATCGGCGGGTTTTCATGTCTGCTTCCATTGCCATTGCCATTACCCTGCTGCCAGAGCCCGTTTGCGGCGCTCGATCATCCGCCAGATGAACG
This sequence comes from Polaromonas sp., assembly GCA_031386895.1. Taxonomy (GTDB): domain Bacteria; phylum Pseudomonadota; class Gammaproteobacteria; order Burkholderiales; family Burkholderiaceae_C; genus Polaromonas. The sequence goes on along the minus strand of JANNCT010000090.1, from coordinate 18,340 downwards.
GCGTGAAGATCAATTGCATGGCCAGCTCCATCTTGCCTCCGGGCACGACGATGGTGTTGGCACGCGACATCCAGGAGTTGTTGATCATGCTGAGCAAATACTGAAAATCAATGCCCTTGGGTTTTGCAAAGCGAATTACCACCATGCTTTCATCCGCACTGGGAATGTCCCGCGCAGTGATCGGGTTGGACGTGTCGACCATCGGCACCCGCTGAAAATTAACATGTGTGTGCGTGAACTGTGGGCAAATAAATTCAAGGTAGTCCGGCATGCGCCTGAGGATAGTGTCGGTCACGGCCTCGGCGCTATAGCCCCGGTGGTTTTTGTCGCGCCAGATTTTTTGAATCCACTCCAAGTTGATGACGGGCACCACACCAATCAGCAAATCCGGGTACTCGGCAATTTTGTGCTCGGGCGTTACCACTGCGCCATGCAGCCCTTCGTAAAACAGCATGTCGGTGTCTGGCTGCAGGCTTTCCCAATCGGTAAAAGTGCCTGGGTCTTACTTATACGGCGCGGCTTCTTCTGCGTTGTGCAGGTATTTGCGGGAGCGGCCGCTGCCGTTTGCAGCGTAGTTTTTAAACAGCGCCTCCAGTTCGCCAAACAGGTTGTTGTCGTTGCCAAAATGGCTGAAGTGGGTGTTGCCGGTTTTTTCAGCTTCAAGTTGTTTGGCTTTCATCTCCGCGCGGTTGTAGCGGTGAAAGCTGTCGCCTTCAATGATGGCAGCGGTTACGCCTTCACGCCTGAAAATGTTGTAAAACGTGCGCGTCACTGTCGATGTGCCCGCACCTGAAGAGCCGGTAATCGAGATGATGGGGTGGCGTTCTGACATGGCTGGCCTTTTCTCGTTGTTTTTAAGGTTGCTCAGTCTCTGAACAAGCTGCGCGGCGCAAGCAGGGCAGATTCCACGCCGCTGTTGGCGGGCTCGGCGTGGTAGCGCTCAATGCGCTCGACTTCGTTTTTTGAACCAAAAACCAAACCAATGCGCTGGTGAATATCGGGTGGCTGCACAGTCAGTACGTTTTGCCTGCCGGTGCTAGCGCGGCCACCGGCTTGCTCCATGATGAAGCCAATCGGGTTGGCCTCGTACCGCAAGCGCAGGCGGCCCGGTTTTGCTGCCAGGCACTCGTCGACATAGCGCTTGACGGGCGGCTCCCAAAAGCGGCTGTTTGATGCGTTGATGGCAAACTCGTTGGTGTCTGCCGGGATGGTGATGGACGGGTGCGTCAGCATGAACTCACCCAGGTTTGGGTCCAGCGTAGAACCCGCAACGCCGTTGCCAACCGTCAGTATCAGCATGGTGGACGGCCCGTAAATAGCGTAGCCCGCAGCAACCTGCTGGTTGCCGGGTTGCAAAAAGTCAGCGCCCTGTACATCGCGCGCTGGCCTGCAGCTCTTTTGCCGCGCGCAGCACTGAAAAAACACTGCCCACCGACACATTCACGTCAATGTTGTTGGACCCGTCGAGCGGGTCGAATGCCAGCAGGTATTTGCCGCGCGGGTGGGCTTCGGGTACTTGCAGCGGCAGGTCCATTTCTTCGGACACCATGCCGGCCAGGTGGCCGCCCCATTCATTCATGCGTACAAAAATGCGGTTGCTTAAAACGTCGAGTTTTTTCTGCGTTTCACCTTGCACATTGACGCTGCCAGCCGCGTCGCCGTTGCCGGGCTGGTCACCCAGCATGGCGCCCAGCTCACCCAGCGCAACTGCGAGTGCGATGGCTTTGCATGCCAGCGCCACGTCCAGAATCAGCGCATTAAAGTCGCCGCTGGAACCCGGAAAGCGGCGGCGTTGGGCAATCAAATACTGCGTGAGGGTAAAGCGTTTGCTAAGGGGCATGGTGTGGTCGTTAACTTCAGGTTTGTTGTTTGGACTTACTTCGTCACTGGCTCTTTGAAGTTCTCAAGATGCAGCTGGCCCAGTTGTTCCAGGCTGGTGTGCTTCAGGTCGGGCACCACGCAAATTGCCCCGGTAAAGTCATGGTGCGCTGTAAATTCTGTTGGTGTAATAACCGTAGCCAGCCCAGCCGCGCAGGCCGCGCGCAGGCCATTGCCTGAATCTTCAAATGCCAGGCAAGCAGCGCGCGGCATTTGCAGCGCTTGCAGCATTTGCAAATACACCTGCGGGTGCGGTTTTTTGATCGGCGCGGTAGACGCATCGCCAATCGCTGAAAAATACTGCAGCCAATAGGGGCCAATGGCTTTGCGAAGGAGCGCGGCAATATTCACAGGCGATGTGGTGGTGGCAATGGCCAGCAGCAGGCCGCTGGTGCGGGCTTGCTCAATGAGTTCTAGCACGCCAGGGCGCAGGCTTACGCCGCCGGCCTGCACCATCGCTTCGTAAGCGGCATTTTTGATCTGGTGAAGTTCAGCAATGGTGTCTTGCACTGCGTTGCTTTTGGCATCAATCGCGTAATTTCTTTGCTGCCAGTAATGCAGCATGCGCTCTTTGCCGCCTGAAATTTCAAGCAGCTGGGTGTACAGAGCCTTGTCCCACTGCCAGCCCATGCCTTGCCTGGCAAAAGCATGTTTAAAGGCTGCCAGGTGCGCGGTTTCAGTGTCGGCCAGCGTGCCGCCTACATCAAAAATCAGCGCTTGTAATGACGACGCAGTCATGGGGCCAGTCCACCACCAAAAACGCGGCTGGCCAAAATATCGGACGCTTCAATCGTCATCAAATCTTCTTTGGACAGCTCTTGCTCAAAGTTGGCAAACAAGCGGCTTGCCTGGCGCAGGCGGGCGCGGTCAAGGGCGTTGCGTACGCTGCGGGCGTTGGCAAAGTGCGGCTGGGCAAGGCGTAAGCCCAAGTAGCTCTCAAACGCCTCCGCAGCGCCAGCACCAAAGCGGTAGTTTTGCGCACCGAGCATCGTGCTGCCAATGGCCAGCAGCTCACCCACACCGTAATCAGGAAAGTCGATGTGGTGCGCAATGCGAGAGCTCATGCCTGGGTTGGACGAAAAAAAGGTGTCCATGCGTTCTTTGTAGCCCGCCAGAATAACGACCAGGTCGTGCCGCTGGTTCTCCATCACTTGCAGCAAAATTTCAATCGCTTCCTGGCCATAATCGCGCTCGTTTTCTGGCTTGTAGAGGTAAGACTGAGCCGAGCTCTTTTGCCAGCTCGGCGCGTTCGTACATCGCCTCCATCGTGCCTGCGGTGACGTTCAGGTAACTGCCTTTGACTTCGCCCGTGACGGCCTGCGCTTTGTTCACTGCATCCATCACGTACAAAAAGCGGTCACGCCAGTGCATGAAAGGCTGGCTGCTGATGTTTTCGTCCTCTTTCATGAAGTCGAGCCCGCCCTTTAAGCCCTCATACACCACGCGGCCATAGTTGCGGCCACCCAAACCCAGCTTGGGTTTGGTGGTGGCGCCCAGTAGCGGGCGGCCAAATTTGTCTAGCCGCTCACGCTCCACCACCAGCCCGGTGGGCGGGCCTTTGAAGGTTTTGCTGCATTTGCCAGCCCCTGCCATCACCCTGCAAATCAAGGAGCTGGAGAGGCATGTGGGCTTGCCGCTGTTTGAGCGCAGCGGCAAAAAAGTAGCACTGACGACTGCAGGCGGATACATGCTGGTGTACGCGCGACGCATGCTGGCCACGCTCGAAGACGCTGAAGACGCTGCTGCCAGGTTGCAGCGCCTTGAGGTGGGCTTGTTAACGATTGGCATGGTGAGCACCGCCAAGTACTTTGTGCCGGGTTTGCTGGCTGAATTTACGCAAGAACACACCGGCATCGAAATTCGCCTGGCGGTTGGCAACTGCGAGCAACTGGTGAAAATGCTGCACGCCAATGAAGTCGACATTGCCATCATGGGCCGCCCGCCCAAAGAGCTGGCCACCCGTTCTGAGCCGTTTGCCGACCACCCGCATGTGTTTGTGGCACCCGTCGGGCATGAGCTGGAGCATGTTGGGCAAATAGATGCCAACACGCTCACGCGCTACCGGCTGATCGTGCGGGAGCAGGGCTCTGGCACGCGCGCAGCGATGCAAAAGTACTTTGACCAGGCGGGCGTTACGCCGCAACTGCGCATGGAAATGGCCAGCAACGAAACGATCAAGCAAGCCGTGATGGCGGGCATAGGCCTGAGCTTTTTATCACTGCACACGCTGCGCCTGGAGCTGAGCAGCAATCTGATTGCCGTGCTCGACATTGAAGGCACACCCGTCGTGCGCGCCTGGAACCGTGTGCACACGCTGTCAAAAATTCTGTCGCCAGCGGCTGAGGCTTTCAGGTACTTTGTGCTCGAGCGCGGTGAGAGCTATCTCGCTGAGCAGTTCCATACGCACCTTGCATTGCCATAATTTGTAAACACTCAGCTCGACGTGCTCTTACTCGCTCTCCTTGCGGGGGAGGGCGGAGCAGGGGGCAAGCGCAAAACTGAAGCTTGCCATCGCCCGTACACTCATCCTGGCCTCCCCCCGGCAGGGGAAGGAGCAAGACGGAGCTGAGTAGCCACCTTAATTTAAGTGTTTTAGTGCCCTGGCGCAATAAATATGGGCGCAAGCAGCTACTAAAATTATAGCGTCATGTATGCGTTGTAAGACTCGTCCTACTGGCATGCGAGCTTTTTTCCTACGCACCCCGCGTGGTAATCTGCAACGCCAAACTCATTACTTTTCACACAGCGTCGGGACAACTTTATGCTCGTTTTTGATGTCGCCGGTCCTGTGACCCATCAGGACGTGTTACTTCGTCCCGCTGTGCCTCCTGCCAACCTTTCCCGGTTCCGGAAAGACTCCTGCAGCGAGCATGAGGCGGTTGAAAAAGTGCTTGACCTGATGGCCACGTCGCTCACGCGCGCGGGCTACCGCCAGCGTTTAGCGAAGTTTTACGGCTTTTATGAGCCGCTGGAACCAGCGCTGCAGGCCAGATGCGACATGCTTCCCAGCGTATCCAGCGAGGCATTTTTGTCGACAGACAGCTACGCCGCGCTGGCTGAGCGGCTGAAAAAAACCAGCCATCTGAAGCATGACCTGCACCATTTGCGCGCTGCTACCGATCACCTGCCGCTCTGCCGCGACTTGCCGTCGCAGGACACCCCCGCCCAGGTACTCGGCTGCCTGTATGTTCTCGACGGCGCCAGCCCGGGCGGGCGAATGATTTCACAGGGTGTTCTGGCCACGCTCGGTATCACGCTAGCCACGGGCGGCAGCTCTTTTGAAGGCTACGGCGCGGGCACGGCCAAGATGTGGCAAACCATGCGGCAGCAGCTGGTAAAAGGTACGCCAGACTTGCAAAGCAGCACCAAGCGCCACCGAGCCAGCATCACCGACTGCGACACCGAACCAGTCCGCACGCCCGGGTGTATTCAGGCGCACGGCGCACTGCTGGTGCTGCAGCAGTCGGATCTGTCCATTTTGCAGGAGTCCGGCGGCGAGGCCAAATTGCGCAGCGTGCTGGCCAGCGAGCCAACAGATCGCAACCCGATTCACGCTTTCACGCTGCCTGAAGGCAGGCAGCCTCAAGCGCTGGATGTGACGCTGCACACTCTCGACGGCCTGGTGCTGGTGGAGTTTGAACCGCTGGGAATCGGCATGGTCAACGGCGTTAACACCACAACGTCTGCGCCGCCCGCCAAGCTTGAAGACTACGCCATCATCAAAAAAACCGTGCCCCGCCTGCTGTCGGCCAGTACGCTGCAGCAGTTCTGCCAGGTGCTGGCTGGCGAAGGCAGCCTGCTGTCCGGCATGGACCGGGTGATGGTCTATAAGTTTCACGCCAACCACCACGGCGAAGTGGTGGCAGAAAGCCTTCGGCGCGATTTGCCGCCCCTGCTGGGCCTGCATTACCCGGCCGAAGATATGCTTCGTTCGGTAATGCTGTACTGGGTAGAAAGCGCAAGGCTTCAAAATCCGCTGGCCGGGGCCCATTGATGCCGCAGTTCGACAAATTGCCGCTTCAGCCTTGGTGCATCGTCATCATCGACGAAAGCCCTGATGAACGCGCCGACATCCGCCGCATGCTGCTCAGGGGCCTGGAGCGGCAGTTGACCTTCATTGAGGCCGAATCAGGCGCTACCGGTGTCAGGGCTGTGCTGAACGCCGCGCCTGCGTGCAACTGCATCGTTTTGCACTACAACTTGCCAGACATGAACGCACCTGAAGTGCTGGCCGCCCTGGTCGGTGCCGACGGCATGCCAATATGCCCGGTTGTGGTGGTCACTGGCGGTGCCAACCGCGAAGAGGGCCGCCTGGCTCTGCGCGCTGGTGCGCAGGACTACATCGCCAAAGACTGGACCAACCCGAGCGCCCTCACCCGTGCCGTCGAAAACGCCAGTGAAAGCTGGGCCATGGCGCGTGAGCTGCGCCAGAGCAAGGGTGCGCTGCGCCTGGTCACTGACCGCGAAACATTTCGCAGCGTATTCAGCGACGCAACACGTGGCTTGACGGATGAGCATGCCCTGATACGCATGGCTTCACATTTGCTAGGTGTGCACCTGCAAGTTAACCGCGTCATGTATGGCGAGGTCACCAATGAAGGCAATGTGGTGGTGGGCCCAAGCTACGTTAACGGAGTACACCAGATAGAAGGCACCTACCGCGCGCAAGACTATGGCTCGACATTACTGACCATCTTTCAGAAGGGTGAAAACCAGATGGTGCCCGACATGCGAATCGACAGCGGGTATGCGGACAGCGAAAAAGCAGCATACGCTGACATGAAAATTGTGGCCAATCTGGGTGTCCCTATTTTAAAAAACGGGCGACTGGTGGCCGTGCTGGGTGTTCATCAGGTTACGCCGCGCCACTGGACGCCTGAAGATATAGCCCTGGCCCGCGAAATTGCCGAGCGCACCTGGGCTGCGGTGGAGCATGTGCGGGCTGAAAGAAAACTTCATGCCAACGAGCTGCAACTCTCGCAGATGCTGGAGATCATGCCGTCTTTTTCGGTAGTGCTCACCGGGCCATCGCATGTGTTTCAACTGGCCAACCAGGCCTACTTTGACCTGATTGAACGCGGCCCGGAGATCATCGGAAAAACCTTCGTGGAGGCACTGCCCGAGCTGGCCGATCAGCCTTTTCCAGCTTTGCTCGATGAGGTTTACCGTACTGGTCAACCCTTTGAGGCCAAGTCGATGATGGCCAAGCTCAAATTGGGGCCAGACGGCACTCTGACCGACATGTTTTTTGATTTTTCATATTTGCCACTGCGAGACGTCAACGGCACGGTTTCGGGTATTTTTGTCCACGGCGTGGATCGCACGGTTGAAGCCAGGGCAAGCAAGGTGCTGGCCCGCCGCGAGCGTGAGTTGCGCAGCGTGACTGAAAACACGCCCGACGGGATTGCGCGTTTTGACCGCCAGCTTCGCCATGTCTTTGTCAACTCGGTAATGGAGAAAATATCCGACCGCCCGGCAGCGGAGACCCTCGGAAAAACGCATCGGGAGCTGGGCGTATCTAAAAAATTGTGCGATCAGTGGGAAAAAGCGATTCGCCATGTGTTTGACCACGCTTCAGACACCTCGCTGGACTTCTCGGTGGACACACCGAGCAACGGCTTACGCCATTTTTCCTGTCGGCTGGTGGCCGAATTCAGTGAAAGCGGGCAAGCAGAGTCTGCGCTGGGTGTGACGCACGACGTGACCAATCGCAGGGCTTATGAGCAGCGGCTTTTGGAACAAGACTTGCGCAAAGACGAATTTTTAGCCACGCTGGCCCATGAGCTGCGCAACCCGCTGGCACCCATACGCACCGGTTTGCAGTTGCTCAAACTCTCGCCCAAAGCCGATGTGGCTGCGCGCACCCTGCCGGTGATGGAGCGCCAGCTGGGCCAGCTGGTGCGGCTGATTGATGATTTGCTGGATGTATCGCGCATCAGCAGCGGCAAGATTGTCCTCAAGCGCGAGCTGGTGGCGTTTCAGGAGATCGCCGCGGCCGCACTGGAGGCGTCGCGGCCTTTGGTAGACGTTGCAGGCCACTCGCTCACCGTGGACTGGCCGGATGAGCCGGTGTGGCTTGACGCCGACCCGACCCGCCTGGCGCAAATCTTCAGTAATTTACTGACCAACTCCGCCAAGTACATGCAACCCGGCGGCCAGATCAGATTCAGCGCTCGCCGCCAGGCTGAAAATATTGTGATTTCTGTGCGTGATACCGGCATGGGCATTCCGGCAGAAATGCTGGGCCGGGTGTTCGACATGTTCACGCAGGTCAACCGCACGCTTGAGCGCGCGCAGGGCGGCTTGGGCATTGGCTTGTCGCTGGTCAAAACGCTGGTCGAAATGCACGGCGGATCGGTTCAGGCCAGCAGTGGCGGGATTGACATGGGCAGCGAATTTACCGTCAGCCTGCCGGCCGCCACGGTGCCTGGCCCAACCGTACCTGCAACTGCGGCGCGTACTGTGCCTGCCATTGTGGTCGGGCGGCGCATTCTGGTGGTGGACGACAACGTTGACGCAGCCGAGACCATGGCCATGCTGCTGGACTTGTCAGGCCATTATGCACGCGCGGCTTTCAATGGCCAGGAGGCGATCGATGTAGCGTTTGAGTTTCGGCCCGATCTGGTGTTTCTCGACATTGGCTTGCCCGACATGAACGGCTACGAAGTGGCGCGTCGGCTGTTGGCGCAGCCTGCCACCGCAGCGGCCAAGCTGATTGCGCTGACCGGCTGGGGTACGCAGGAAGACATCAGAAAGTCAAAAATGGCCGGCTTTCATGCCCACCTGACCAAACCAGTAGACCCGGACGCCGTTGAAGCCCTGCTGGCAGATTTTTTGCCGATGGAAAAGCCTGAAGAAGCCAAGTAAAGCAGCGCCACAAAACCAGGTTCAACGCGCTAAAAACCCCCAACCGTTTCACCTTTTAAACCCACCGCAAGACATGCCCACCACCACCCCAGGAAATTTTGCGCATGCAGCCGCCGCGCAACCAGCCGCGCCCAGCCACCTGCAGCAGCGGCTGGCCGAAGCCGCCTGTTATGCAGTGCTGCGCCGCGTTGCGCCCGTGCTGCGCCACGATGTAGCGGGGTTCATGCAACCTGTTGGCATGCTGATGATGGTGCTGCAAAAGCGCGTACATATGCCAGAGCCCGACATGGAGGCAATCATCAAGAACGTGACATCGCTCAGTGCCCTGGCGAAAGAAGCCACCACTGGCTGCATGGCCGCGATGGGCTGGATGGCGTCGCGCGAGGACACCGGCGTTGGCCTGCGGCAGGGTGTGGACGACGCCATCAAAATGCTGGCCGTGGAACTTTCGGGCCGGACTTTGAAAATTGCCAATGGCATTCCCGATGCCGCAGCAGAGGTACCGCAAAGCTTTCTTCGCAGCCTGCTGATGGGCGCGCTGCTGGCTTTTTGTGATGAGCCTGCGGTCAGCGGCATTTTGCAGGTTGGCCTGGAAGATGCCTATGAAAACGGCAGCGCAACCAGACGGCTGATGCTGCGGGTGTTGCCTGGTGGCGATTCCGCCCTTCACACACCGGCCGATCACGTCCACAAATTTCGCAGCATTGAATGGCAGGATGTTGAGGCAATGGCCGCCTCTGCTGGCCTGGCCATGGAGCGCGGTGAAAACTGGCTGGCTCTTGATTTGCCGAAGGCGGGTTAATTTATCAGCCTTGTAATTCTTTTACTGCTTTTTATTTCCTCTTAGTGCTTTTTAGTGATTTTTAGTGCTTTTGGCCAATAAATACGGGCGTATGCAGCTATTAAAATAATAGCGTTCAAGTGCGCTCCAAAATGCGCTTGCGGCCTACACGGTGCATGGTTGACTCAGTCAATAATGCTCCATTTGATTGACAACCGTCGTTCAAGCGACCTTGAAAGAAAGCCATGATGAAGTACTTTGGTGTTTATCTTGCTGTCTTCCTGACCATGTTTGTGATTGACATGATCTGGCTTGGGGTCATTGCAAAACAAACCTATGCCAACGCCATGGGGCCTTTGCTGAGCCCCAATCCGAATTTGTGGGCCGCGGGGGCTTTTTATCTGCTGTTTCCTGTGGGCCTGCTGATCTTTGCGGTATTGCCGCAAGCCGATAGCCCGGTGCTCAAGGCGGTTTTAATGGGCGCATTATTTGGGTTTTTTGCCTACTCCACATATGACCTCACCAATCTTGCGGTGGTCAAAGACTGGCCACTGGGCTTGACGTTCATCGACATGGCGTGGGGCACGATGGTCAGCGGCATTGCGGCCGGTGCTGGCAAGCTGGCTCTTGATTATTTAAACAAGTAGTTTGAGCCCGGAAATTGAGCAAGCGCTGCCATGCCTGCGCTGAAATCAAATAAATCCGGCAGCCCGAAAGAGCTGCCGGATTTTGCGTTGCAGAAAACCTGACGTACACCAGGTATCTGTTATCAAAGGCGAGTGGCTAGATCGGACTTGGCTCTGCCAGCTCTTCCGTCGCGAAAGTAATGCCGTCGGTATCCATTGGGTCCGTCAGCTCAGACGTTTCATTGGCAATCAGCGCTAGCAGAAAATCTACAACGCCTTGCGCGCTGGTTGATGGGTTGGTCGGCTGCGGCGCTTGCCCGCCAACACCCCCCGGGCCGTCACCGCCACCGCCGCCACAACCTGCTACCAGTGCAGCAGCCAGCGCTGCTGCAATCAGCCATTTTGATTTGAGTTTAGACATGGTGTTTCCTTTTGGTGGTCATTCAGATCAATAGGTGGCGGACCCGGCGTTGGGTGTGTTCAGGTACGGAAAGCCGGGCAAGAACGGTACGGTGGCCTGGTCTACCGCGTCATGGATGTCTGCAGCTTTTGCGCCCAACGGCACGTTAGACGGCTTGCACGCAGATGTCACGCCTGGCAGGCCGGGTACGTTGTTGAGCTTGAGCGCGTCGTTGTCGCCGTTGATGACGCACAAGCCGCCCACCGTTGCAATCAGTGCAATGTCCACCACGTCGTCTTTGGGGCGACGGCCATTCGGAAAGCCTGCGTTGTCGGTTCCACCGGCCAGCGCGTTGCCTGCAACACCAAGGCGGTTTTGAACGGCAAACGGAACCGCTGGTACTGCCAGGTTCAGGCGCAGCATTTCAGAGGCCTTTGGGTTTGCTGGCTTGTTCACACCGGTAATGCCGGTGAGGAACGTCGTGATCAAGTCCGTACGTGGCAGATTTTTCGGCGTAACGTCCGCACCCAGAACCAGGCTCAGCAACGCTGGCAGGGTCGGGTTGGAAACGTAGGTTAAAAACTGGCCGTCGTCTTTGGGTTGCGACGAATTGAATTTGTCTTTGTCAGGCAAACCAATCACCAGTTCATTGACCAGGGGGTTGCCCAGGCGTGACACCTGCGTCCATGCGCCGCCGGCTTTTTCAACCTTGTCGTTGCCTGAGCCTGGCTTGCCATTGATCAGGCGACCCTGGCGCACGCTGGCGGTGGTCCAGCCACCGATCACGGTTTCAGATCCGGCAGACAGGCAGTCTTTGTGCACTTCAATGGCCATCGTGGTGACGTTGGCTTTTTGAATGATGTGCTTGCCGCCCATTCCCGCTGCGTCCTTGTTGGCTGGGTCGAGCAAAACTGCAGCCGGTGCGTTCACCAGATCAAAAACGGTGCCCAAGTTAACTGCAAAACCTTCCTGGCGCTGACCCACAAAAACTTTGCCCTGGTCTTTGCCCGCCGGGCAACCCGGAATCGTCACGGTGTGGATGTGCTTGGCGGCGTAGGCGGGGTAGTCAGCAATCGTTTTGGTGCCGATGTAGTCCACGGGTTTTTCAAGCGTTGCGCTGCCTCCAGTGGTCTTGAACACCGCTGTGCCATCGGTCTTGCGGCGCTCACCGCGAATAACCTTGACGTCATAGGTTTCGTTGACGTTCAGATTAGCGTCATTCAGGTTGGCAACTGCGCCAGCTTGAATCAATGGAATGGGCACGCTGGCCGAGCCAATGGTCAAGGGAATTGATTTGAGGTTGTTTTTAAAGCGGAACTGGAAGGTGACGTCTTCAACTGCGTCGCCGTTGTTGTCTACGTGTATTTCATAAAGCGCATTCGGGTCGAGCTGAAAGTAGTTTGGGCCGCCGTACGGCGACTGCAGCGGCTGGTAGTTGGCCAGCAGGGTGACGTAGTCTGAACGTCCGCCCGAGCCGTTGGCGGCAACGCCTTCGTAGCTGCGGAACATGTAAAAGTCGGTACCGTCAACTTTTGGGCTGCCGGTAATGAAGGGGGCTTCGCGGTGGCTGGACGCCATCGCGCTGCTGGCGGCAACGACTAGCAGACAAGCTTTTGCAAGCTGCTTTAACTGAATGGGCATGTTGAACTCCTGGTTGGAACAATTCGAATAAACGTACAGCGAGCGCTGCGTTTGGTTTACGCGACTTCTTTCCAACCGGATTCAATTTAATGGGCGAAAAACTGTTTTGAATTGCTTTGAATCAAAAAGCAGCAATTCGCTTACAAGCCAATAAGGCGTTGTCCTGCACGGGGAACAAGCGCTCGCGCAGACAAGCTAAACGATTGCTGCGCCGCTAACCCGGGACGAAAAATGCGCAGGCTAGCAATGCTGGAATCCTTACAGGCCGGCTGCAGCCTTAAGGGAAGCAGCTTTATCGGTGCGTTCCCAAGTAAATTCTGGCTCATCACGTCCAAAGTGCCCATACGCAGCAGTCTTCTCGTAAATCGGGCGGAGCAGGTCGAGCATTTGAATGATGCCTTTCGGGCGCAGGTCGAAGTGCTCTTGCACCAGCGCTGACAATTTGTCGTCGCTCATCACGCCTGTGCCTTCGGTGTAAACCGTCACGTTCATCGGTTTGGCAACGCCAATGGCATAAGCGACCTGAATCTGGCACTGCCTGGCCAGGCCTGCGGCTACGATGTTTTTGGCCACATAACGGGCTGCGTAAGCTGCTGAGCGGTCAACCTTGCTCGGGTCTTTGCCGCTGAAAGCGCCGCCGCCATGGGGGCAGGCACCGCCGTAGGTGTCCACAATGATTTTGCGGCCCGTCAAACCGCAATCGCCTTGCGGGCCGCCGATGACAAAACGACCTGTGGGGTTGATCAAATACTTGGTGTGCTCCGTCAGCATGTGCTTTGGCAGCACCGGTTTGATGATCTCTTCAATGATGGCTTCAATGAAAGAGGCCTTCATTTTGTGCATCGTCTCGCTCTGGTCGGGGCTGTGCTGGGTGGACAGCACCACGGTGTCGATGCTGTGCGGCTTGCCGTCTACATAACGCATCGTGACCTGGCTTTTTGCGTCGGGCCGCAAAAATGGCAGGCGGCCATCTTTGCGCAGCTGCGCCTGGCGCTCTACCAGGCGGTGTGCGTAATAAATAGGTGCGGGCATCAGCTCAGGCGTCTCGTCGCAGGCGTAGCCAAACATCAGGCCCTGGTCGCCAGCGCCGGTGTTCAAGTGGTCGTCACTGGCGTGGTCGACACCCTGGGCGATGTCGTTACTCTGCTTGTCATAGCAGACCATGACTGCACAGCCTTTGTAGTCAATGCCGTACTCGGTGTTGTCGTAGCCGATGCGCTTGATGGTGTCGCGTGCGACCTGGATGTAATCAACATGCGCGTTGGTGGTGATTTCACCCGCAAGCACAACCAGGCCGGTGTTGGTCAGCGTCTCGGCTGCAACACGCGAAAGCGGGTCTTGTTTGAAGATGGCATCCAGGATGGCATCCGAGATTTGGTCGGCTACCTTGTCGGGGTGGCCTTCAGAAACAGATTCAGAGGTGAAGAGAAAGTCGTTCGCCATTTTGTACACTCCATTGGGTTGCTGGGCGCGTTGCCAGCGGATGTGCTTTGGCGAACGCTTTAGCAGTTTGGTTTAACGTCGCTCTGCAAGTTGTTCAAATAACTCAGCGACGAACGAATTATATGGCGCTGCACCGTGAGCGTTTGTTACCTATTTAAATGCTCTGGATTTTTCGATTTTTCTCGATTTGGCCAATGCGCGCATTGCACGCACTAGGCGGCGCCTTGGGCTGGGTTGTGTGGGCAATCAACCCGCGCTATCGGGCAAAATTTCGCGCCAACGTCGCACTGGCGGGACTTGATTTCAAGCTGGCCAAACCAGCCATCGCCGAGGCCGGGCGCTTTGTTGCCGAGCTGCCCAAGCTGTGGCTCAGGCCGCATCAGCCGCCATGTTTGCAAAACCCGCGAATGAATGTCACGCTGCAAGGCGCAGCTTTGGCAACGCAGGCGTTTGCTCAAGGCAAGGGCGTGATTTTTTTCGGTGCGCACTGTGGTTGTTTTGAGTTGATGCCGCAGGTACTCGCAGAAGTTTTCGGCCCGACGCATGGCGACATTACCGCCATTTACCGTCCCGCACGCGAGGCCAGTCTTGCTGCCATTGAGCTGGCCACCCGCCAGCGTCCGCACCTGTCAGTGCTGCCGGGGTCACTGCGCTCGATTCGCGCGATGCACAAGGCGCTTAAAGCCAACCAGGCCGTGGCCATGCTGACCGACCAGGTCCCGCCGGAAGGCTTGGGCGCATGGTCGCCTTTTTTTGGCAAGCCGGCTTACACGATGACTTTGGCGGCCAGGCTGGCGCTGCAAAGTGGCGCGGCGCTGTTGCCGGTGGTTTGCGACAGGCTGCCCCGTGGCGCGGGCTACGTGGTCACGATCTTGCCGCCGCTCGCGTATTTGCCTGACGTGCAGTCCGGTGCAAACGGTACCAGCGTCGACGCAGTCGTTGCGCACATCAACCAGTCAGTTGAGGCAATGGTGCGGCGCAACCCCGGCCAATATCTGTGGGGCTACAACCGCTACAAAACGCCGCGCTCGGGTTCCGCATGACGAAGGTGCGGCAATGGAGTGCGGCTGCGCTGACTTTCGTGGGCATCGCTTTGATGCACGTGTTGGCATTTATGCCACTGCGGCTGGTGCGCGGGCTGGGCGCCATGCTGGGCTGGGCTTTGTATGCGCTGGTGGGCGCACGCCGCAGGGTAGTTACAACCAACCTGACGCTATGCTTTAAGGAGCTGTCCGCGCCAGAAATCAGGCGGCTGACACAGCAAACCTTTGTGTATTTTGCACAGGCGTGGCTGGACCGAAGCTGGGTATGGCACGCACCGCGCAGCTGGCTGGTGCGGCGCGTGACGATGACCGGAGCGGTTGATGAAGTCATCGGCAATGCACCTACCGTCATGTTTACGCCGCACTTTGTAGGCATGGACGCGGCCTGGGCTGGCATGGTGCTGCGCCAGCCGCGCCAGTCTGTGACGATTTATACCGACCAGTCGAACAAGCAAGTGGACAGCTGGATACTGAAAGGCAGAAGCCGCTTTGGTTTCATGCGCTTGCTGGGCCGAGCCAGCGGGGTAAAGCCGGTGATTGCAGCGGTGCGAAAGGGTGAGCCGCTTTACTTGCTGCCTGATATGGACTTTGGCCCGGTCGATTCGATATTCGTTCCGTTTTACGGTGTACCCACTGCCACAGTACCATCACTGTCCCGGTTCGCGCGTCTGGGCCGCGCCAAGGTGGTTCCTGCAGTGGTCACCATGACGCCCTCGGGTTATGAGCTGCGCATTCACCCGGCGTGGCCAAACTTTCCGACCGATGATCTGGCGGCTGACACGGCACTGATGAACCAGCACCTGGAAAGCTACATCAATGAAAACCCGGCGCAATATTACTGGGTGCACAAGCGGTTTAAAACCCGGCCCGAGGGCGAGCCGCAGGTTTATTGAGGTAGCGCTTCCAGCGACTCCAGCACTGCACGAAGCTGCGCAGGCTTCACGCCATACATGTCGGCAAACTCAGACTCTGTTTTGCCGCTGGCTTGGTATGCTTTGACCAGCGCCTCGCGCCTGGCGGCTTCCAGTTTTAATTCGGCCAATGCCGCGTCCAGCACCACATTGGCCTGCTCGTCAGACACCCGCATGCGCTCTGCATACTCGTCCAGGCTAAGGCCCGAAGCCTCGATAGTCTCCATCAAGCGCAGTTGCAGTTGCGGTGTCAGGTCAACGCGGCTGCGTGTCTGGCGGCGCTTGAACACCTCAACAATCGCGTGGTGAATATGCTCGGGCGCCACTGGCTCGACCGGGTTGCCATCCAGGTCATGCCTGGGCAGGCCTGCGGCCACGCACTCCAGGTAGCGGGTAGAGCGTGCGTGCTGACCCATCGCTATTTTCAAATCAGCTTTTACAAAGTCGTCTGGATGGCGCGCCAGCAGCTCTTGAAACACGCCGAGTTTGAGCGGCAAAAAGTGCGCGCCGAACAGCTTGGGGTAGAGCTCAAACAGCTTTTCCAGTGCCGGGCTTGGTACGCGGCGCTGGTGTTGCGTCTTGGCTTGCCTTGGTAGACCTTGAACTGTGTGCGATTGGGCTTCTTGCACCGGTGCGGCTGCTTGGATGTCGGTCATAGTTGTCAATTTAATTCAGTTTTTGCTGGTGCATTATCGCGGTCATGCTGAGCGGTCGTGTTTCTGATCATGTGTCGCGCGAGGGCTTCAGCGACTTCAATGCCGTCGACCCCCGCCGACAAAATACCGCCCGCATAACTGGCTCCTTCGCCTGCCGGGTACAGGCCTTTGACATTCAGGCTTTGAAAATCGTCGCCGCGGGTGATTTTGACCGGTGATGAGGTACGGGTTTCAACCCCTGTCAGCACGGCATCATGCATGTCGAAGCCGCGTATTTTTTTGCCAAATACTGGAATTGCCTCGCGCATGGCGGCAATCGCGTAAGCGGGCAGGGCGCTTCGCAGATCGCCCAGCAACACGCCCGGTTTGTACGACGGCTCAACGCTTCCGAATTGGCTTGACGGTTTGCCTGCTACGAAGTCGCCAACCAACTGGCCAGGTGCCTGGTAGTTGCTACCGCCGAGTGTGTAGGCGTGCGATTCCAGTTTGCGCTGGAATTCAAACCCGGCCAATGCGTTGCCTGGGTAATCGGCGGGCGAGATTCCGACCACAATGCCGGCATTTGCATTGCGCTCATTGCGCGAATACTGGCTCATGCCGTTGGTCACGACCCGGCCCGGCTCTGATGTAGCCGCCACCACTGTGCCGCCTGGGCACATGCAAAAGCTGTAAACACTTCGCCCGTTGTTTGCATGGTGCACCAGCTTGTAGTCCGCCGCGCCCAGCAGCGGGTGGCCGGCGTGCTGGCCTAGTCTAGCGCGGTCAATTACGCCCTGAGGGTGCTCAATGCGAAAGCCGATGGAAAAGGGTTTGGCTTCCATGTAAACGCCGCGCTGGTGCAGCATCGCTACCGTGTCGCGTGAGCTGTGGCCCAGCGCCAAGACCACGTAGTCAGCGCGCATCTCATACTGCGTGTTGTCATTCAAATTTTGTACGGTCAGCCCGCGAATGCAGCCGTTTTCAATCAACACATCACTCACACGCTGTTCAAACCGCACCTCACCGCCCAGCGCAATGATCTGCTCACGCATGTGCTCCACCACTTTGACGAGCTTGAAGGTGCCAATGTGCGGCTTGCTGACCAGCAAAATCTCTTCAGGTGCGCCCGCTTTGACGAATTCCATCATCACTTTGCGGCCCAAATGGCGCGGGTCTTTGATCTGGCTCCACAGCTTGCCGTCTGAAAACGTACCCGCACCGCCTTCACCAAACTGCACATTTGATTCAGGGTTCAGCGTACTTTTGCGCCACAGCCCCCAAGTGTCCTGCGTGCGCTCGCGCACTTTTTTACCGCGTTCTAAAACGATTGGTTTGAACCCCATTTGCGCCAGCAACAGGGCCGCAAAAATACCGCAGGGGCCAAAGCCGACGACGACGGGTCGTAATGCAGGCGCGGTATGGAGCTGCGCCACCGGGTAGTAATTTTGGTCAGGCGTGGGGCGAAGGTGCGGGTGTGCTTCAAACCGCTTGAGCAACGTTGCCTCCAGCGCCGGGGCAACTTCGATATCAGCTATGTACACCAGCAGCAGCTTCTTCATGCGCGCGTCGTAGCTGCGTTTGTAGATGCTGTGGCTGATCAAGTCGGCGTCGGCAATGCCCAGCGTTTGAGCAATCAACGCGGGCAGCGCGTGTTCGTTGTGGTCAAGCGGCAACTTGAGTTCAGTGATGCGGATCATGGCAACTTTCGTGGATCTGTTTTTCGGATCAAGCTGCTATTTTAAGTTGCCCCGATAATCAAGCTGTGAAGCACGCCAGACCGCCGCTGGTGCAACTCGAGCAATTCGCAAGGGGCAGTGACAGGCAGCAATGCAAGTCGCTGTGGGGGAAACCCCGCACTGGAGGAACGTCCGGACTGCACAGGACAGCGTAGGAGGTAACACCTCTCCACCGTGAGGTGAGGATCAGAGCAACAGAGACGAGTCGGCTTGGGGCAACCGAAAGGAAGTTCTAAGCCGGGTGAAACGGGCAATCTCTACGCGCAGCAACACCAAATAGGCCAACATTGAAGCGGTTCGCTGAGTTGGCGGGTAGGTGGCACCGAGCCGGGTAGGCGACTCCCGGCCCAGATTAATGGCGGTCACACTGCGCTTTTTT
>JANNCT010000084.1:0-17015 GCA_031386895.1 Polaromonas sp. | reverse complement strand
GCCAACATCAGCTGTGCAGGCAGTGCCGCCCAGGTCTGGCGTGCGCGGCGCTCCGCTGCCGGGCGCCAGTGTTTTTTCGATTGCGGCCAGCACTGCATCGTGGGCGTCTTTGTGGCCCAAAAATTCCAGCATCATTGCGCCGCACCAAATCTGCCCGATCGGATTCGCAATGTTCTGCCCAGCGATGTCTGGGGCAGACCCGTGTACAGGCTCAAACAGCGACGGAAACTTGCGCTCCGGGTTCAGGTTAGCGCTTGGCGCAATACCGATGGTGCCCGTACAGGCTGGCCCCAAATCGCTCAGGATGTCGCCGAACAAATTGCTGGCCACCACCACATCAAAAAAATCGGGCCGCTGCACAAAGTGGGCGGTCAGGATGTCGATATGGAATTTATCGAGCTTGATGTCTGGGTAGTTTTTGGCCATCTCAATGACCCGTTCGTCCCAGTAGGGCATGGAAATGGAGATGCCGTTGGACTTGGTGGCGCTGGTCAAATGCTTTTTCGGCCGAGACTGGGCCAGCTCAAATGCAAACTTGAGCACGCGGTCAACCCCGATGCGGGTGAACACGGATTCTTGCAAAACAAACTCACGCTCAGTACCTGGAAAGGCCCTGCCGCCAATGCTGGAGTATTCGCCTTCGGTGTTTTCGCGCACGATGTAAAAATCAATTTCACCCGGTGCACGCGCGCTGCCATCACGCCGCACCACAGGCGCAATGATGCCGGGCATCAAGCGTGCGGGCCGCAGGTTGATGTACTGGTCAAACTCACGCCGAAACAAAAGCAGCGAGCCCCACAACGACACATGGTCGGCAATCTTGTCGGGCCAGCCAACGGCGCCGAAGTAAATTGCGTCGTGCCCGCCAATTTGGTCTTTCCAGTTGTCGGGCAGCATTTGCCCGTGCTTTTCAAAGTAGTCCCAGCTGGAAAAGTCAAAATGGTCAAACTGCAAATCAATGCCGAATTTTCGCGCGGCAGCGTCCATTACGCGGATGCCTTCGGGCATGACTTCTTTGCCAATGCCGTCGCCAGCGATCACCGCAATGCGTTTCTTGCTCATGGGTTTTTCCTTGAAAGTGTTGTCAATTTAGGTTTTGAAAAAATCTAAGACCTGCGAAATTAGCAGGTCAGGTGCTTCTTCGGCAATGTAGTGCCCGCACGGCAAACTGCTGCCAGAAACGTCCGTTGCACGTTCCCGCCACAGCGCGAGCACGTCAAAGCATTGGCCCACCGCGCCGTGTTCGCCCCACAGCACGCGCAGCGGCTGAGTGAGCTTGCGGCCCGCTTCCGCGTCGGCGCGGTCATGGGCAAGGTCAATCGTTACGCTGGCGCGGTAATCTTCGCAAATGGCGTGAGCGGTGCCGGGAATTTGCACACAGCGTTCATATTCAGCCAGCGCGTCCGGCGCAAATGCATCCAAACCCGCATGCCGATTGCCCATCACGCTGCGTACGTAGCGCACGGGGCCAGACTCAATCAGCGCTTCAGGCAGAGGCGGTGGCTGGATTAGAAAAAACCAGTGCCAGTAAGCGGTGGCAAAGGATTGGTTGGTGTTTTCATACATCGCCAAAGTAGGCGCAATGTCCAGCAGCAAGAGCCGCTCAACCGGCGCCGGATGGTCCAGCGCCAGCCGGTGCGCCACCCGTGCACCGCGGTCATGTGCGATTACGCCAAAGCGATCAAAACCGTAGTGGTGCATGACAGCTACCGCATCGTGGGCCATGGCGCGTTTTGAGTACGGCGCATGTTCAGCATCGCTGCTTGGTCGAGCGGAATCGCCATATCCCCGCAAATCCAACATCACCACTGTGAAATGCTTTGCAAGGGCGGGTGCAACCAGGTGCCACATGGCATGCGTTTGTGGGTGGCCGTGCATCAGCAGCAAAGGCGGGCCGCGGCCGCCTTTGCGCGTGTGCATTTGGCCAACGCGGGTTTGGACTTTTACCGTTGAGAAGTCAGCTAAATTTTGCACAGTCAGATCATCGCGTTTTGCAAGCTGAAATTCAAGCAACAATAAAGATATTAATTATTTCTAAATAAGCAGTAATAAAGGGCCGAAGAAGCCGATGAAAAGCATAGAACGCAGTGACCTAGAGCTGGTGTTGGCAATCCGCGACCAAGGCAGCTTGGCCGCCGCTGCGTTCAGTTTGAGCGTGGCAGCACCGGCCGTAACCAAGCGCCTTGCGGCGCTGGAGGCGCGCTTGGGGCAGCGCCTGTTTCAGCGCACCACCCGGCGCGTAAGCCTGACTGCGGAGGGCGAGGCTGTTTGCGCCAGCGCTGGGGCATTGCTCGATGGTTTCAAGACGCTAGAAGCGCAGTTGCAGGAAAGGCGCAAGGTGCCAACCGGGCGCATCCGCCTGGCAGCAACCTTTGGCTTCGGGCGGCTTTGGTTGGGCCCGGCGCTGGCGCGTTTTCAAGAGCGCTACCCACAAGTACAAATTCAACTTCAGCTGACCGAGCAGCTGCCCGACCTGGCAGCTGGTGGGTTTGATGGCGCTGTGTGGCTTTGGTCGGTCAGCAATGCGCAAGCAGCGCAATGGGTGTCGCGGCGACTGGCCCGCAACCAGCGGGTGGTGGTGGCAACGCCCGGCTACCTCCAACAACACGGCACACCGCAGGACGTTTTGGCACTTCAGCAACACGCGTGTCTCGTCGTGCGTGAAAACAGCAGCGCAACAGGACAGCCCTTTGACATTTGGCAGCTTAAAAAACACAGCGCGACGCAAGTTGTACGGGTGAACGGCCCAATGACCAGTAATTCAGGCGAGCTGGTACGTGATTGGTGTCTGGACGGGCGCGGCATCATGCTGCGAAGCCTCTGGGACATTGCCCCGCAGCTTGCAAGTGGGCAGCTGGTGCGCGTGCTGCCCGATTGGTGCATGCCGGATGCAGACATCCAGTGGCTGGCTCCGTACCGGCCCGATGCGCCGCGTCGCATTCGCTTGCTGATTGACTTTCTGGTGGCCGAATTCGCCGCAGAGCCGTGGAAAGCTAAGCCGGAGCTTTTACGGCCGCGCCCCGTACTACCAGGCTCACGCCGATAGCGGTAAGCACCGTACCTGCCACCGTTGGCAAGGTGATGGCTTCATCAAAAAGCACCCATGCCATCAGCGCTGTGGTGGGCGGCACCAGGTACATCAGGCTGGTGACGGCAGTGGCCGCGCCGCGTTGAATCAGCAAATACAAAAGCGAGCTGCCGCCCAGCGTCAACACCAGTACCGACCAGGTCAGCGCGCCTACAAACGGCGCGTTCCACACAATGGCTTCTGACTCAAAAATAGCAAACGGCAGCATAACCACCAGCGCCGCAGCAATCTGAACCGCGTTGGCGCTGCGCACGTCGGTTTTCGCCACAAACTGCTTTTGATACAAGGTGCCCGCCGTGATGCACAGCAAAGCAAAAACAGTTGCGCCAAGGGTCAGTGCCGTGGCCTCAACGCCAATTCCTAGTTTGTGCCACACCACCAGCACCAAACCCCCAAGGCCCAGCGCCAAGCCCAACCACTGGCGGGCCAAGACCCGTTGACCGCCCTGCGCACCTTGCTGACCGAAATGCGACGACACCCACAGTGCGGTTAGCACCGGCTGCAAGCCCACCACCAATGCCGCAAGTCCAGAGCCCATGCCAGCTTTGACAGCCAGCCACACGCCGCCCAGATAGCCCGCATGCGTCAAAAGCCCGACGACGCACAAATGAAGCCACTGCGAACGCCCTTGTGGCCACAGCGCCCTGGAAAATTTGATCCAGACGAAAAAGCACAGAAGCGAACAAAAAAAGCGAACTGCCAAAAATGTGAAAGGCGGCGCATAAGGCAAGCCAAATTTGGCAACGATAAAGCCAGTGCTCCAAATGAGCACGAACACCGCGGGCATGGCGCGAATCAGCGCGCTTTCTGTCGATGACGAGGCCAAATTACTTGGCCCGCGCCTTGATTTCAGGAATCGCTTTTTGCAGGTAATAAACCATCGACCACACAGTGAGAACCGCAGAAATCCAGATCAGCCAGGTGCCCCACAGGTGCGTGTCAATCACGCCCAGCAAAACTCCGTCGTACAACAAAAAGGGAATAGCCGTCATTTGCACGAAAGTTTTGATCTTCCCAATCATGTGTACTGCCACGCTTTTGGTCGCGCCGATCATGGCCATCCACTCGCGCAGGGCAGAAATAGCAATTTCACGGCCAATGATGATGAGCGCCACAAACACATCGGCGCGCTGTAAATGCACCAGCACCAAGAGCGCTGCACACACCAAAAACTTGTCGGCCACCGGGTCTAAAAAAGCGCCGAAAGATGAGGTTTGGTTTAGTTTGCGGGCCAGATACCCGTCCAGCCAATCGGTCGCGGCAAAGACCACGAACATGACCGACGCAATCAGGTTGCGCCTTTCTTCGGGGATATCGAGGTAAAAAACCCCCACGATCAAAGGAATCGCAATGATGCGCGTCCAGGTCATGATGGTAGGAATGGTCCAAAACTTCATCGGGCACTTCTATAAATTCATTTTTTGAGCAAATTGCGGCGTTGCGCGGTGCTCGCAATCGTCATGCACCTAAGTGCATTCCGGTTGCTGCGCTCCGTGCGCCTTGCACTTCATCTCCAAAAGCTGAATTTCTAGAAGTGCCCGCAAGACATTTTGGCACGCCTAAGCAACAAGTAGAAATGCTATTTATTTAATAGCTGCTTACGCCTAATTTAATTAAGCTAAAGGCACTTTTTGTGCCTAAAAAACGACTTTCGGGGTTTTGAAAGGCTTATCCAGAGACTTTTCAATGCAAAGCCCGGTAAATTTCGTCAGCCAGCTCTTTCGAAATTCCGTCCACAGTGGCAATGTCTTCAGCACTGGCCGATGCAATGGCGCGTATACCGCCAAAGCGCTGTAGCAAGCTGGCGCGTTTCTTGGGGCCTATGCCTTCAATGTCTTCAAGCTTGCTGGCGCCCGTTCGAACCGATGCACGTTTTGCGCGCATCCCGGTGATGGCAAAGCGGTGCGCTTCATCGCGGATTTGCGCAATCAGCATCAACGCAGCAGAATCGCGGCCCAGGTAAATCTTCTCGCGCCCGTCGGCAAACACCAGCTCTTCCAGGCCGACTTTTCGGCCTTCGCCTTTTTCAACGCCTGCAATCAAACCCAGGTCTAAACCCAGCTCGGTAAAAACCTCGCGCGCCATGCTCACCTGGCCTTTACCGCCGTCTACCAGCACCAGGTCGGGCAGGCGAGCGTCGTTGTTTTTCACCGCCTCGGCCAGCTTGCTGTAGCGCCGCGTCAAGACCTGCCTCATGGCGGCGTAATCATCACCGGGCGTGATGCCTTCAATGTTGTAGCGGCGGTATTGCGCGCTTTGCATTTTGTGCTCGGCAAATACCACGCACGATGCCTGCGTGGCCTCGCCCGCCGTGTGCGAAATATCGAAGCACTCAATACGCAGGGCAGCCAGATCTTCCATTTTTAAGTCCATCGCTTCGGCCAGCGCCCGCGTGCGGGCCTGCTGGCTGCCTTGCTCGGCCAACAGGCGCGCTAGCTGCAAGTCAGCGTTTTTCAACGCCATGTCCAGCCAGATGCGGCGCTGCTCGCGCGGCTGGTGAATAGCCGCAAACTTGACGCCGCTCTGCGCAATTAGCGCGGCAATCAGTTCCTTGTCCACAGGCTCGCTGCACACCAGCACTGGCGGCATGGGCACGTCGATGTAGTGCTGGGCAATAAAAGCCTCCAGCACCAGCGCTTCAAGTGGTTTGGCGCTTTCTGCCAGCGTCTCATTGGCTTCGATTTCAGCATCGAGCAGGGCCACGTCCACCGCGTTTTCAATATGCGTTGGGAAGTACGGCCTGTCGCCTAGATGCCGCCCACCGCGCACCATCGCCAAATTGACGCAGGCCTTGCCGCCCTGCACTTTTACAGCCAGGATGTCGACATCTTTGTCACCGCCAATTTCCATCGATTGCTGGTGCAGCACTTTTGACAATGCAGACATCTGGTTGCGCAACTCGGCGGCTTTTTCAAACTCCAGCTTGTCAGCGTGTGCCAACATGCTTTGCTCCAAGCCAGTCAGTATTTGTTGCGTCTCGCCACGCAAAAATTTCTCAGCATTTGCAACGTCCTGGCTGTAATCGTTTGCATTGATGTGGCCAACACACGGGGCCGAGCAGCGTTTGATCTGGTACAGCAAACACGGCCGGCTGCGGTTGTTAAACACCGTGTCTTCACAGGTGCGCAGTTTGAAGACTTTTTGCAGCAGCAAAATGCTTTCTTTCACCGCCCAGGCGCTGGGGTAAGGCCCAAAGTACTTGTGCTTTTTTTCGACCGCGCCCCGGTAGTACGCAACTCTTGCAAACTCGTGGGTGGCCAGTTTTAGATACGGGTAGCTTTTGTCGTCGCGGAACAAAATATTAAAACGCGGGTTCAGCGTTTTGATCAGGTTGTTTTCCAGCAGCAGCGCTTCGGCCTCACTTCGCACCACGGTGGTTTCCATGCGGGCGATTTTGGTCACCATGTGGCCAATGCGCGTGCCGCCATGGTTTTTTTGAAAGTAGTTTGCAACCCGCTTTTTCAGGTTGCGCGCCTTGCCGACGTACAGCACGCCGCCCTCTGCGTCAAAGTAGCGGTAAACGCCCGGCAGGGCGGGCAAGGCAGCTACTTCTGCAAGCAGCTCAGGGGCAAATTCAAACTCTTTGGACATGCCATATTGTGGACAATCTGCCAATGGCAAAGCTGCAATGGAATATTTTTTGCAAAGTGATCGACAACTTTGGCGATGTAGGCGTGAGCTGGCGGCTGGCGGCAGACCTCGCTGCCAGAGGCCACCAAGTACGTTTGTGGGTTGACGACACCAGCGCATTGGCGTGGATGGCACCCAGCGGCTGCAAGGGAGTGCGGGTGATGCCGTGGACTGCAAACATCGAAACCGGCTGGCTGAATGACGCACCCTGCGACGTGTTGATTGAAACCTTCGGTTGCGAAGTTGCTCCTGAATTTATAGCTGCTTGCGCCCGTATTTGTGGGGCCGAAGCCTTAAATGGCACTCGAATATTGCCCCCAGCGTGGATAAACCTTGAATACCTGACCGCCGAGGCCTACGCCGAACGCAGCCACCGCCTGCCCAGCCTTGTGCAAAGCGGCCCGGCAGCCGGCTGGAAAAAATGGTTTTTTTACCCTGGTTTTACGGAAAGAACGGGCGGCTTGCTGCGTGAGCGCGATCTGCCTGAGCGCCAGGCGGAGTTTGACCCTACCGCATGGCTCGCGCAGTTTGGCATTGACGGCAAAGGCCAGGTATTGGCCTTCTTGTTTTGTTATGAGCCGCCTGCATTGGCCATGTTGTTGCGCCAGCTTATGGCACAAGGCGTTCATGGCCAGCCCGTCACGATGATGATCGCTGCGGGCCGTACGGCTACTGCCGTTAAACGCATTGCAAATGAAATAGGCCTACAGCCCATTGAATACGGGCGCAGGCAGCTATCAAATTTATTGGGCATGGTTTATTTGCCAGAGCTGACGCAGCGTGATTTTGACCATGCCCTGTGGGCATCAGACCTTAACTTTGTGCGCGGTGAAGACTCGCTGGTGCGCGCTATTTGGGCGGGCAAGCCGTTTGTCTGGCAAATTTACCCGCAAGAAAACGATGCACATCTGCCCAAACTGGAGGCGTTTTTAAGCAGGGTAGCCGCGCCGCCATCGGTGCAAGGTTTTCACCGCTGGTGGAACGGCTCAACCGCACTTGCAGACGCCCCGTTGTTGGAAAGCGACCTGGCTGAATGGCAGCTTCATGCGCAACGCTTGAGCATCACGCAATCAGCCCTGCCCGACCTGACCAGCCAAATAGAGCAATTTGCACTAAAAAACCGCTAAAATCAAAAGCTTTGCTAAATCAGCACCCCCTCTTTGACCACCTAAAGACAAGTTATGAAAATCGCTCAAGAAATTCGCGCCGGCAACGTCATCATGCACGGCAAAGACCCGATGGTGGTTTTAAAAACCGAATACAGCCGCGGCGGGCGCAACTCAGCCACCGTGCGCATGAAGCTGAAGAGCCTGATCGGCAGCTTTGGTACCGAAAACGTCTTCAAAGCCGACGACAAGGTTGACCAGGTCATCCTGGACAAAAAAGACTGCACTTACTCTTACTTTGCTGACCCGATGTACATCTGCATGGACAGCGAGTACAACCAGTACGAAGTCGAAGCCGAAAACATGGGCGACTCACTGAACTACCTGCAAGACGGCATGGAACTTGAAGTCGTGTTCTACGACGGCAAAGCCATTTCGGTTGAAGTGCCGACCAGCGTTGAACGCGAAATCACCTGGACCGAGCCAGCGGTAAAAGGCGACACATCAGGCAAGGTTTTAAAGCCCGCCAAAATTGCCACCGGTTTTGAAATCGGCGTGCCTATTTTTGTAGCGCAAGGCGATGTGGTGGAAATAGACACCCGCACCGGTGAATATAGAAAACGCGTCTGACCAGCCGCGTTGCCGCAAACCGGTTTAACAGCGTAACGCGCACAATAAAAAAAGGGCTCCACTGGAGCCCTTTCAGCTTTTTAGAACATTCTTTTTAGACCATTCATTGAAAACCTGGAACGCACCATGGAACAAACACAAGACCTGACCAGCGAAGTATCGGAAAGCCGACTGGCCAACGCCTGGGCTGAGCTGCAGGCGCATGCACGTGACGGCTCGGCACTGGATTCAGACGCTTACCGCCTGGCCTTTGCAGACCCTGAATTTTTGCTGCGCCGTGAAACACGCGGCATTCGTTTTCAGCTGGAAATGCTCAAACCTGACTTGGGCCAAAGCGAGCAAGGCATTGAAAGCACGGTGGTGGTGTTTGGCAGCGCCCGTTTTCCGGCGCCTGAAACTGCCAGCGCTTCCCTGGCAGCCGCCGAAGCCAATTTGCTGCATTTAAAAACTGCTGGCAGTAATGGGGAGGCACTGCGTGAAGCCGAAAACGCGCTGCAACTCGCGCAGCGCCACATGCGCAACGCGCACTACTACGACCAGGCCCGCTTGTTTGCCCGGCTGGTGGCTGAGCACAGCGCCAAATTGCCGCTGGCCGATCAGCTGTTTATTTGCACCGGCGGCGGCCCCGGCATCATGGAAGCGGCCAACCGCGGCGCGCATGAAGTCGGTGCGCCCACCGTAGGGCTGAACATTGTTTTGCCGCACGAACAATCAGGCAACAAGTACATCACCCCGTCGCTCAATTTCAAGTTCCACTACTTTGCGCTGCGCAAAATGCATTTCATGATGCGCGCTAAAGCGCTGGTGGCTTTCCCGGGCGGCTTCGGTACGCTCGATGAATTGTTTGAGGTCGTCACCCTAATCCAGACCGGAAAAGCCAAAGCGCTGCCGATTGTGCTTTTCGGCTCCAACTACTGGAAGCGCCTGATTAATTTTGACGTGCTGATTGAAGAAGGCGCAATTTCACCGGATGACGTCAAGCTGGTGGAATATGTGGATGAGCCGCAAGCGGCGTGGGACTACATTAAGGCGTTTTACAAGCTGTGATTGGGGTTGATCGAGGTTTGGCCAGGTTTCAGTCGGAATTTAACCGACACGCTGCGCGAGCGCCTAGCCCAAGAACCGCACCAGTTGCCCAAAACACCATTGCAACACCCGCCACAGCTCCCGCCGAGCCAAACAAAATAGGCATAGCCACGCTGGCGGCATTGGTCACCATCAGCCGCAAGCCCAGGGCCTCGCCGTGACGCGCTGACGGTGTGATCTGGTGCAACAAGCTCGTGAGCATTGGCTGAACTGTACTAAGCGCAAAACCCGGCGCCGCTAGCATCTGTGCTAGCGCGAGCAAAGTCAACAGTTTAGAGCACTTAGATTAGTACAAGTACATGCCCACTACCAGCGGGCTTTGGCACCACTACACAGATCAGTGAATTTGTAGATCAGTAACGTGTCTAAATTCGTATCTAGGCTTTTGCGAAGGTCTGTCTTGCTCGCTCATCTCACCATTTCAAGACTAACCATTTCAACGTCAAAGTTTAAATACTTACTAATTCTTACTAGACAAAGCGTCGATCATTACAAGAACGCCGTCAGTATTTCGTTCCTTCGGATTTTTTAGAAGATATTGTTTGATTCTTGAAAACGCCTCACTGGGCGACAGTTTGTCAAACACTATGGGGCTATATATTTCTGCAAACTTCTCCATTCTTTTCACGTGCTCCTTGTCCTTGCCCAGCTCATTCAACTTTATATAAAGCGGTGATATCGTTTTGGTATATTTTTGAGAATTTATGAAACCCTTAAAATAAAATCCCAATACAATCGCGTTATGTTTATCTAATTCACTAGCATTTGTTGACTTAGCAACTTTTTCAGTTGAATCTATATGTTCGAGCAACCAATTTCCATCTGTTTTTAAGTTTTGCGAAAAGCAAACTGAAGCCGAAAATATTGTTACCGAAAGAATACCGATATTAAGAAATCTCATTTTTTTCCGTTTAGTAGCATCAAGAACTAAGCATTAACGAACTCGAACCCAATACCTTGAATATTCGTCTTGACGATCTAAAAGCAACGTGACGTTGATGAAGATGCACACACGCCAATACGCAAGAAGCTAATTGTCCACATTTTTAATCCTTGACTTTATGCAATGCTTATAGGACGAGGCTAGACATCGTTGTCGGCGGACAACAGTGCCGCCATGCGAGGACCCGCCATGCATACACATAAGCAAAACTGCGTCAAAGTCAAGCTTGCCGATTTGAGCTACATAAAAGCCGGTTAGGTTCAATCACTCTCTTTGTCCAGCGGAATCAGCTTGGCAGAATCCAGCTCAGGCAGCGCCTCAACATTGCGCAGTGCCTTGCCCATCACACGGCTGCGCTGCTCGGCGCTGCTGACGGTGTTCAACATGGTTTCAGCATTGGTTTTGATTTTGGCTAGTACGTCACCAAACTTTCCAAATTCGGTTTTCACCGCGCCCAATACTTGCCACACTTCACTGGAGCGTTTTTCAAGCGCCAGCGTTCTGAAGCCCATTTGCAGCGAATTGAGCATAGCCAGCAGCGTAGTCGGGCCCGCAAGCGTGATGCGGTGGTCACGGCTCAAACTTTCCATCAAGCCCGGGCGGCGCAGTACCTCGGCGTACAAGCCTTCGGTGGGCAAAAACAAAATGGCGAAGTCTGTGGTGTGCGGCGGCGCAATGTATTTTTCACTGATCGATTTGGCCTCAAGGCGAATGCGCACTTCAAGCGCCTTGCCCGCTGCCTCCGCACCCACCACATCCGCACGCTGCTGTGCGTCGAGCAAGCGCTCGTAGTCTTCGTTTGGAAACTTCGCATCAATTGGCAGCCACAGCGGCGCACCTGAATCCAGGCGGCCCGGCAACTTGATGGCGAAGTCCACTGTGTTTCTGCTGCCCGGCTGCGTGGCGACTTGCGCGGCGTATTGGTCAACGGTAAATACTTGCTCCAGCAGCGCTGCCAATTGCGCCTCACCAAAAATACCGCGCGTTTTCACGTTGGTCAGCAGGTGCTTCAAGTCGCCGACGCCTTGCGCAAGTGTTTGCATTTCGCCCAGGCCCTTGTGGACCTGCTCCAGGCGGTCGGCCACTTGCTTGAAGCTTTCGCCCAGCCGCGCCTCCAGTGTGGTTTGCAGTTTTTCGTCCACCGTTTTACGCATTTCGTCCAGCTTGGCGGAGTTGGTGACTTGCAGTTGCGCAAGCTGCTGTGCAAGCGTTTCACGCACCTCACCCATGCGGCGCGCGTTTGACTCACTCACCGATTGCAGCTGCGTGGTCAGCGTGTCTGAAAGCGTTTTTTGTAGCAGGGCCAATTGCTGGCCAAAGGCGTCTATTTGCGCGTTTTGCGCAGTGATTGCCCCGAGGCTTTGTTGCAGCAGAGTTTGCTGAAACGTGGCAAAAGTAGCGCCCAGCTCTTGCCGATTAGCACGGCCGTTTTCCAAAATTTCACGGCGCAATTCACGCTCGGTTTTGTCGCTGCTGCTGGCAATGCCCTGCAGCAGCTCAGCCCGGCCCGAGTCCGGCGCTTTGCGCAGCAGCAACCACACCAGCAGCACTGCATTGACGAGCAATACAAAAACGATTGCCCAAAATTCAGTAGGATTCATGCTATTTATTTAGGAGCTGCTTGCGCCTGATTTATGGGCGTTAAAGGCTTATTAGATGTAAAAAATGCAATCAGGTTGTCAGCCGCAAGGTTGGCCATGGCCAAACGGGTTGGAAGCGTTGCGCTGGCAATGTGCGGGGTCAGCACCACGTTGGGCACCGTCAGTAAATCAGGATGCACTGCGGGCTCGCCCTCAAACACGTCAAGCCCGGCAGCAGCAATGCGCTTTTCACGCAGCGCTGCCGCCAGCGCTGCATCATCAACAATACCGCCCCGCGCAATGTTGACCAGCGTGGCTGTGGGCTTCATCAGAGCCAGCTCTGCCGCGCCTATGGTGTGGTGCGACTCAGGTGAATAGGGCATTACTAGCACGACGTGGTCTGCTGTTTGCAGCAACTCGGTTTTGCTCACATACTTTGCTTTGCATTCGGCTTCCAGTGCAGCGCTTAGCTGCGAGCGGTTGTGATAGACCACTTTCATGCCAAAGCCATGCGCGCCGCGCTTGGCGATGCCTTGGCCAATGCGACCCATGCCCAAAATACCCAGTGTCGAGCCATGAATATCGCTGCCAGCGAACATGTCGTAACTCCACTTCGTCCACTGGCCAGCGCGCAGGTAATGCTCGCTTTCACTGATGCGCCGGGCAGTGGCCATCAGCAGCGCAAAGCCAAAGTCGGCGGTGGTCTCAGTGAGTACATCGGGCGCATTGGTGGCCTGCACGCCTGCTGCAGTCATGGCGGGCACATCAAAATTGTTGTAGCCCACCGCCATGTTGGCGCATATTTTCAAGTCTGGACAGGCGACCAAAACTTCGGCGTCAATGCGCTCGCAGCCTGTAGTCAACACGCCATATTTTCCGCGCATTTTGTCAATCAATTGCGCCTTGCCCGGCACCTCATCGGCCTGATTGGACTCAACCTCAAAGTGCTGCTTGAGGCGGTCAATGACCTCAGGGAAGATGGCGCGGGCAATGAGAATTTTGGGTTTTGTCATAAGTGTTTATTTGAACCAGATGAAGGTCATGGTCATAAAAATGGGAAGCAAAATAGTTAACGACCAAGCCATGTAGCCGAAAAAGCTGGGCATTTTCACACCGCGATCTTCCGCCACTGCCTTGACCATCAAATTGGGCGCATTGCCGATATACGTCATGGCGCCCATGAAGACCGCACCCGCAGAAATTGCAGCTAGGGTTGGGGCCAGCGTGGTCATAAGCGTTTGCGCGTCACCGCCTGCAGTATTAAAAAACACCAGGTACGTCGGCGCATTGTCCAAAAAGGCTGAAAGTATTCCAGTGGCCCAAAAGTACATGGCAGGGTTGGGCGTGCCGTCAGGGCGGGTAATGCCAGCTACGACCATGCTGAACGGGCCGTCAAGGCCTGCTTTCAACATGGCAATCACGGGAATAATCGTGAGGAAAATACCGATGAAAAGCTTGGCCACTTCCAGCATGGGGGCCCAGGAAAACTGGTTGCTTTCATGAACGCTTTTTGCAGTGATGCCGAGAGAGATCACGGTGATCACTAACAAGCCAACATCGCGAACGGCGCCGGGCAAGCCGACTACCGTGCCAGCAATGTCGAACGCTACAGGCGTCTTCCACACGCCACTGAGCAACACCAAGCCCGCTACTGCGCCCAACAGCCAGAAGTTGGCAGCGCCATCAAAGCCGATGCCGCGCGTGTCCGGGGTTGGATCCAGAGGCAAAATGCCTTCTTTTCTAAGGTAATAACTGTCGATAGCAAAGAAGATGACCAGCAGGCTGGCCACCATAAATACAGTCTCTGGAAATATGTAGCGCGCCGTCCAGAAAAAATCAACTCCCTTCAAAAATCCGAGGAACAGCGGCGGGTCCCCCAGCGGCGTGAGCGAGCCACCCACGTTGCTGACCAGAAAAATAAAAAATACCACCAGGTGCGCTTTGTGTTGGCGGTTGTCATTAGCGCGAATCAATGGGCGAATCAGCAGCATTGACGCACCAGTGGTGCCCATAAAACTGGCCAGCACCACACCCACCAGCAAAATACCGCAGTTCAGTGCCGGGCTACCGCGCAGGTTGCCGCGAATGTAAATACCGCCTGCAACCGTGAACAACGCAGTGAGCAAAACAATGAAGGGAATGTACTCGGCCAGCAGCGCGTGTACCAAACCTGCCCCGGCCGCCTGAACGCCGTAGACATACGTAAACGGCAGAAAAAATGCCAACGTCCAGGCTGCAGAAATTTTGCCGAAATGGTGGTGCCAAAAGTCAGGCACCACCAGCGGCATAAGCGCTATCGACAGCAGCAGGCCGGCAAACGGAATGGCCCACGCCAAGCCCAATTGCGAGCCGTCAAAATCAGCCGCCAGCACCACGCTTGGCAGCGCGGCAAATAACAAAAGCAGCCCCGCATTACGGCGCATGGTCAGGCAATTTCAAAAACCTGGCGCAAGTAAGCCAGATACTTCTCGTCTTCACACATATTTTTTGATGGCGTGTCAGACAATTTAGCCACCGGCTGGCCATTGCACTGGACCATCTTGATGACAATTTGCAGCGGCTCGTAGCCTAAATCGTTGGTCAGGTTGGTGCCGATGCCAAACGCAAGTTGGCAGCGCCCACGAAACTGCTGGAACAGCTCGATGGTGCGCGGCACGGTCAGGCCGTCGCTAAAAATCAGGGTTTTGGTTTTGGGGTCAACCCGGTTTTTGTTGTAGTGCGCAATCATGCGTTCGCCCCACTGAAACGGATCGCCACTGTCGTGGCGCGCGCCATCAAAAAGCTTGCAGAAAAACATGTCGAAGTCGCGCAGAAAAGCGCTCATGCCGTACACGTCAGAAAGCGCGATGCCCAGGTCGCCCCGGTACTCTTTGGCCCATGACTCAAATGCAAACACCTGGCTGTCGCGCAAGCGCGGGCCCAGCGCCTGGCAAGCTTGCAAGTACTCATGCGCCATGGTGCCGAGAGGGGTCAAGCCCAGCTTCATGGCGAACAACACGTTGCTGGTGCCCGCAAATTGCCCGGTTTGACCGGCGCCCAATCGCGTGCTGAGCGTTCGCAGCACTTCCTCATGCCAGGATTTACCAAAGCGGCGGCGCGTGCCGTAGTCAGCAATCTTCAACGCGCTCAAACCATCGGCCTGCAACTGGCCAATTTTGGTGTCCAGCCGTTTGCGACCTTCGGCGACATCGGGCTGCTTTTGCGTGTTGCGAAAGTACACCTCGTTGATGATGGCCAGCACCGGAATCTCAAACAAAATCGTGTGCAGCCAAGGGCCCTTGATCGACACTTCAATCTCGCCGGACGACAGCGCGGTGACGCTGACGTATTTTTCATTGAGCTTGAAAATACCCAAAAAATCAATGAAGTCGGCCTTAATGAAGCGCATCATCTTCAAGTACGCCAGCTCGGCATCTTGAAACCGCAAGCTGCACAAGGCGCGAATCTCCTGGCGAATTTCATTCACGTACGGTGCCAGCACACCCTTGTTGCGACACTTGAAGCGGTACTCCACTTCAGCCCCCGGGAACTGGTGCAGCACCACCTGCATCATGGTGAACTTGTACAGGTCAGTGTCTAAAAGACTCGTGATGATCATGGGCACTTGGCGCGCACGGGGATTAACCCAAAAAGTCCACTTCAAACAGCAATGTGGCGTTTGGCGGAATCACGCCGCCAGCGCCGCGTGCGCCGTAACCCAACTCTGCGGGTATCACCAAACGGCGCGTACCGCCGACCGACATGCCCTGTACGCCCTCGTCCCAACCTTTTATAACCTGACCAGCACCGAGTGAAAACTGGAACGGCTGGCCGCGGTCTTTGCTGGAATCAAACTTGGCGCCCTGCACGCCATCGTTAAAAAGCCAGCCGGTGTAGTGCACGCTGACGTGCTGTCCGGCTTTGGCGATGGCGCCAGTACCTAAAACGGTGTCTTCAAATTGCAGGCCGGAAGGGTTGGTGGTCAATGGCATAGAAATTTCAATTCAAAAAAAGGTTTAAAAATAGCGAACGTTTGACTTTACCCTGACGCTGGGCGCAAGCTATTCCAGCCAGGTCACAAACTCACTGACCGGAACACGCGGCGTGCGAAATGTGTTGACCAGCGCAGCCTCGTCAGAAAAGCCCAGAGCCATGCCGCACACCAGCATGTCACCCTCAGCCGCGCCAATATGCGGCAGAATAATTTTGGCAAAGCGGTTCCACGCGGCTTGCGGGCAGGTGTGCAGGCCATGTCCCCGCGCGCTGACCATGATGTTTTGCAAAAACATGCCGCTGTCAATCAATGAGCCGCGCTCGAGCGTGCTGTCAAGCGTGAAAATCAGCCCAACCGGCGCGTCGAAAAATTGGAAGTTGCGCTGCTGCTGCGCGTGCATGGCGTCTTTGTCGGCCTTGCCAATTCCCAGCAGGCTATACAAGCCCCAGCCGTTTTCGCGGCGGCGTTCGATGTATGGCGATGTCCACTTTTCGGGGTAGTAGTTGTAGGCTTCTTTAAAGTCACCGGCAAGCTCAGGATTGGCGCGCAGCGTGTCGTGCGCAGTGCAGACTTTTGCGCAAAGGCTACTCAATGCATCGCCTTGCAGCACGGCTACTTTCCACGGCTGGGTGTTGGTGCCTGATGGTGCCCGGCTGGCGACTTCCAGTATCCGCCTGATGGTTTCGCGCGGCACGGGGTTTTCTAAAAACTGGCGGATAGATTGGCGGCTGATGATGGCTTGATCAACTGCGTTGTCTGAAAATATTGAAGTCACCCGGATAAGTCCTTAAAAATTGGTGTTATTTGCTGGCTAACGTCAAATTATTGGGGAGAGGATTCAAGACAGGTGATCTGTTGTGAGACTGAGCGGTCTGCCCGAGTGTTCTGCTGCGTGTCCCCCCCGCGTTGCGCTCCACCATGACCACAGCAGAACACCCCGGCAGACCGCTCTTACTATTTTTCTAAACCAGCACAAAAA
>JANNCT010000073.1:0-4344 GCA_031386895.1 Polaromonas sp. | reverse complement strand
AGCCGTATTCAAGCCGCAGTGCCAGCGGGCGTGCAGTTTGAGCCATTGATGACGCTTTACCTCACAGACAACCTGCCGCCCGATGAGATCAAACGCGCCAAAGACGCGGGCGTGGTGGCTGCCAAGTTGTACCCGGCCGGTGTCACCACCAACAGCGATGCAGGTGTGACCGACTTGCGCAAAATCTACAAGACGCTGGAAGCGATGCAAAAGGAAGGCCTGCTGCTGCTGGTGCATGGCGAAGTGACTTCACCTGACATTGATTTGTTTGACCGTGAAGCCGTGTTCATTGACACCCAACTCATCCCGCTGCGCCGCGATTTCCCTGAGCTCAAAATCGTGTTCGAGCACATCACTACAAAAGACGCTGCACATTACGTGCGTGATGCAGACCGCTTCACCGCCGCCACCATCACTGCGCACCACCTTCTGTACAACCGCAACGCCATGTTTACCGGCGGCATGCGCCCGCACTACTACTGCCTGCCCGTTCTTAAACGCGAAACGCACCGCCTGGCGCTGGTTGAAGCCGCCACCAGCAACAACGTGCGGTTTTTTCTGGGCACAGACAGCGCACCGCACCCAGCACATTTAAAGGAGCATGCCAGCGGCTGCGCAGGCTGCTATACCGCACACGCCGCGATGGAGCTGTATGCCGAGGCTTTCGAGGCCGCGGGCGCTCTGCTTAAGTTAGAGAGTTTTGCCAGCTTCAATGGCGCAGATTTTTATGGCTTGCCGCGCAACACCGGCAGTGTCACCTTGACAAAAGAAAGCTGGACGCCGCCCGACAGTTTTGCGTTCGGCGAAGGGCAACTCAAGCCGCTGCGCAGTGGAGAGGCACTGGCTTGGCGTTTGACTTGAATGTGATTGATGCTGGCATAAACTGGCGCGCCCCGTGGCTGGCGCACTATCTGCTGGCTTCATCAGCGCTGCGACAATTGCCGAATCTGGCAAAGGCCAGCGTCGCGCAGGTACTCAACTCCCACCCAACGTCGGCCGAGAGGTTTGTGGGGCAGGGCGAATTGCCCAACGGCCAAGCCTACGAACAATTCATTTTCGACACCAACACCGTTCCCACGCGCGACAACCTGCACGACTTTTTCAACGGCCTGTGCTGGCTGACGTTTCCGCAAACCAAGAAAAGACTTAACCAACTGCAGGCCGAGCAATTGGCAGCAGATGGGGTTCAGAAAACACGCGGTGCTGTGCGCGATGCCCTCACGCTGTTTGATGAAAACGCGGCTTTGTTCATCGCGCCGGAGCCGCTGTGGGACGCATTGATTGCTAGAGACTGGCAGCGGCTGTTTGTTGAGTTGCGTCCGCTGTGGAAAGACGCGCAGCTGGTTTTGTTTGGCCACGCGCTGCTTGAGAAGCTGGTTTCACCGAGAAAACCCATCACAGCCCACGTTTACCGGGCGCAAGCAGCTACTGATTCAATAGCAAGTCTCGATGCTTGGATAGCCACCGACGTCAGCGCCAACAAGTTGGCCACCAAACCATTTGTACCGCTGCCAGTGCTGGGCGTACCCGGCTGGTGGCCCGATAACGAGAAACTTTCCTTTTATGAGGACATTCTTGTATTTCGTCCTGAAAACAAGAAAATAGCTAAAAAATCATTTGGGTAGCGGCCTGCAGCCCTTGAGCTTTGGTTGCCCGCACCCCACTTACCGAACTGTTGAGTCAACTTCCTCACGGAGATTTCATGAAGCGTATTTTTCTATTTGTAATGACCAACCTGGCGGTGGTGGTGGTGCTGGGAATCGTTGCCAACATTCTCGGCGTGAACCGCTTTTTAACGCCGCAGGGCTTGAACCTCACGTCGCTGCTGGGCTTTGCGCTGATCATGGGTTTTGGTGGTGCGTTTATTTCATTGCTTATCAGCAAGCCGGTTGCCAAATGGAGCTCGGGTGTCAAAGTGATCAAAGAGCCGCAAAACGCTGACGAAGCGTGGATTGTCGACACCGTGAAAAAGCTTGCTGACAAAGCGCAAATTGGCATGCCAGAAGTCGGTATTTTTGAAGGTGCACCCAACGCCTTCGCAACTGGCGCATTCAAAAACTCAGCGCTGGTGGCGGTGTCTACCGGCTTGCTGCAAGGCATGACGCGTGAAGAAATTGAAGCCGTGCTGGGCCACGAAGTGGCGCACATTGCCAACGGCGACATGGTCACCATGACGCTGATCCAAGGCGTTATGAACACATTCGTTGTGTTTTTAAGCCGCGTGATTGGCTACGCGGTAGACAGCTTTTTGCGCAAAGGCAGTGACAGTAATTCTGGCCCCGGCATTGGCTACTGGGTCACTACGATTGTGATGGACATCGTGCTGGGTTTTGCAGCGCACATGGTGGTGTCCTGGTTCTCCCGCCACCGCGAGTTTCGGGCCGACGCAGGCGCAGCGCAGCTGATGGGCAGAAGCCAGCCGATGATGAACGCGCTCGCCCGTTTGGGCGGCATGGTGCCCGGCGAGCTGCCCAAGTCTGTGGCCGCTATGGGAATTACGGGCGGAATTGGCAAGCTGTTTTCAACCCACCCACCGATTGAAGAGCGCATTGCGGCGTTGAAAAACGCCCAGCCTGGCAAGGTGTAACGCAAGGTATAACGCATGAAGTTTGCTGCGTTTTTAATAGCTGTCTGCGCCCGTATTTGTTGGGCTATAGCACTAAAACGCCAGGTTTTTTGGGGTGGTGGCCGAATTCGTCGGCATTTGCCTACGGGAATCGGCACCATTGACTCACCCGCGTTGTGGACGAAGAAAAGTATGGTTTAGCTCTCGGGTTTCAAGCCCGTTTGCTCAATCACTTTTTTTGAAAGTCACACCATGAAATCCAAACTTCTTACCCTTTCTTTCGCCCTGTCCTGCGCCTTTGCCGGTAACGCAATGGCAATGACGAAAGTCGAATACAAAACTGAAAAAGACCGCATCTCTGGCGACTACAAAGTTGCAAAAGACAAATGCTCCAGCTTGAAAGCAAACGCAAAAGACATTTGCATGTCCGAAGCCAAAGGTATTGAAAAGGTAGCGAAGGCTGAAATGGAAAGCGCTTACAAGCCATCAACCCGCAATACCGAAAAAGTCGCCATGGCCAAAGCCGATGCGATGTACGACACCGCCAAAGAAAAGTGCGATGATTTGTCGGGTAACGCCAAAGACGTATGCGTCAAAGACGCCAAGGTTGGCTACACCAAGGCCAAAGACGACGCGAAAATTGCCAAAGTGTCAACCGACACCAGCGCGACCAAGTCTGACAAGGTGGCCGACGTGAAAAAAGAAGCCAGCGCCGATGAGCGTAACGCCATGTATAAAGCCGCCAATGAGCGCTGCGACGCGTTGGCAGGCGCGCCTAAAGACGCTTGCCAGGCTGATGCCAAAGTTAAATTTGGCATGAAGTAATTCGTCAGCCTGAAGACTGGCTCTAGCCGCCTGACCCGCCCGTGACCTGGGCGGCGTCCGGCCCGCTTGTTGTTTGCGTGAGGAATGCCTAAAGTAGGGCATGAGCGCCGCACCCCGAGTCCAACCGGAAGAATTTTTCACCCCCGACCAATGGGCTGCTGTGTGCGCCCGCTCACGTTTCACAGGCCTTGCATTGCTTGTGCACTGCTGGGCGGTGATCGCCGCAGCGATAGCAATTGGTGTAGCGTGGCCCATCACCCTGCCGCTGGTAGTAATGGTGGTGGGAGGCCGCCAGCTAGGCCTTTTTATTTTGATGCACGACGCCGCACACGGTCTGCTGCACCCGAACCGCCGCGTCAACGACTGGGCGGCAAAATGGTTTGGCGGCGCAGAGCTCGATGCCTACCGGCCTTACCACTTGCAGCACCACCGCTTTGTGCAGCAAACTGAAGACCCAGACCTTGTGCTGTCTGCGCCGTTCCCGATCACGCCCGCATCGCTCAAACGCAAAATCTGGCGTGATCTAAGCGGGCAAACGTTTTTCAAGCAGCGCTTTGGACCGTTGATTGCCAAGTTAAGAAATCGCGACCCCGGTCAGCCCGCGTTGCCGATCATTGGGCTTGAAGTAAAAACCCGGCGCGTATTTCTCATCACCAATGGGGTTGGTTTTGCGCTGTTCACGGCGGCTGGCCTGTGGTGGGCCTGGCTGCTGATGTGGCTGCTGCCCATGGCCACCTGGCTGCCGCTCGTTACGCGCTTGCGCAACATTGCCGAGCACGCGCTGGTGGCTGTTAACAACGCCGACCCGCTGCGCCACGCCCGCACCACGCACGCCAACTTTATCGAACGCGCACTGCTTGCGCCGTACTGGGTCAACTACCACGGTGAGCACCATATGTTCACGCAAATCCCGTGCTGGCATTTGCGCAAGGCCCACCGCATACTGGCCAGCA
>JANNCT010000069.1:0-5149 GCA_031386895.1 Polaromonas sp. | reverse complement strand
AGAACCAAAGCAGTGCTACCCACGGGCACACGAATCGCAGACTACTTAAGCGTCGGCCTGCTGGCTCAGGTCTGCCCGCTGGCCAAGATTCACCAAATACTTCAAGACACTGGCAGGCAGTCCCAAAGACAGCGTGACTTGCCCGCCCATGGCGTTGTTTACTACGTCTTGGCTCTCGGGCTTTACATGGGCGTGGCTTACGAAGAAGTGCTGCGCTTGACCCTTGAAGCAATGAGCTTTCTAGGCTCACCCATCAAGCGCGAAATCACCAAATCAGCCCTGTCCCAGGCGCGCAGCCGCCTGAGCTGGCAAGTTATGGAGCGCCTGGCCAATGAGTGCTTGATGCCGATAGCCCAGCCGCATACGAAGGGTGCCTGGTTCAAAGGAATGCGCCTGGTCAGCGTCGATGGCAGCACACTGGACTTAGCCCACGAAAGCGCCAACATTGAGGCCTTTGGCGGCCCGACCGCTAATGTCGGTGTCGCAGGCTATGCGCAACTGCGCTTTGCTGGATTGGTAGAGGGCGGCACGCACGTCATGTTCGCATTAGCCCATGGCGCGTATACCGACAGCGAGATCGCCTTATTTGACAAGCTATTGCCCAAACTAAAGCCCGACATGCTGCTGCTAGCCGACCGGTACTTTCTGGGCTACAAAGCATGGGCAAAGGCGCGCCAGACAGGCGCTCAGTTGCTGTGGCGAGCCAAAAAGAACAACATACTGCCAGTGGATCAAGCGCTACCCGATGGCTCATACCTGTCGCACTTAAATCCAAGCCGCGGTAACAAAGACCCCAGTTTGCAAAGCTTGCCTGTCAGAGTGGTCGAGTACTTCATTGATGGCGACCCCCAGGCCGAGCCGCTGTACAGGCTGGTAACAAGTTTGCTCGATCCTGAAGTCGCAACTGCGCACGAGCTTGCACAGGTGTATCACGAGCGCTGGGAGATTGAGACGACGCTCAAAGAGATGAAGACTCATCTGCGGGGTGCAAGGGTGGTGCTTCGCAGCAAGACGCCAGACTTGGTCAGGCAAGAGTTCTATGGACTGTGGCTGGCGCACTTTGCGGTGCGCCGCTTGATGCATGAGGCGGCGCTGCAAAAAGACATCGACCCAGATGAGCTGTCGTTTAAAAAGAGTCTTCAAATCGTGCGCTGCAAGCTGCCCCATGCTGGGGCTGTTCCCCCCTGAGCGCTATGCAATTTGGTATGCAGAGGTGATCAACTGCGTAGCCCGCGCCAAATCTGTCAGTTCACGAAGCAAAAGAAACCCGAGGGTGGTCAAAAGACGAACCAGCTACTATCCTTCGAGAAAAGGCGATGAGCCCTTGAATGTGCTGATTCAAACTGTCATTCGAGTTAAAAATACTTCTAACTGAACAGTATTGGAGTCTGACCCCGATTCTGCGATTCTGCCGCAAGGGTTGGCTGCAGCCCGACGTAGCCCCGGCCCCACCCGTGCGAGTGCTTCAAGCCGTATTCGCCC
This sequence comes from Polaromonas sp., assembly GCA_031386895.1. Lineage (GTDB taxonomy): Bacteria > Pseudomonadota > Gammaproteobacteria > Burkholderiales > Burkholderiaceae_C > Polaromonas. The sequence goes on along the minus strand of JANNCT010000069.1, from coordinate 3,667 downwards.
AGTCAATGGATTTTGTTTTCACAGAAACCTTCACGGGCGGAGAAGTCATACCAAAAGCAGGCACCGTGATAGCCCACGACGCAGGCCGCGCGGTGGTAACGCCGCACGAAAACTGCGTGCTGGTGATGCCATCAGTGCGGCAGTTACAGCCGGGCGTGACTGTGGTGCGGTTGGGGCAGTTAATTTGACTGTTTAGTTGCTACAGCCCAATTATTACGGGCGCGAGCAGCTATGAAAATATGAGGCGAAACAGGTCTCAACCACTCCCAGCAATGCACCAGTACGCATAATTGCTGAATTACTGCAATCACGTTAAACTGCAGACATGCAAGCACAACTTACCATCAACAGCCGCGGCGTGGTTACACTTCCCTCCAAAATTCGCAAGGCTATGGGGTTTCATGCCAACGATCAGTTGATAGCTGAAACCACGAGCCAAGGCTTGTTGCTGCGCCCAACAGTTACCTTGCCGCTGGAGATGTACACACCCGCGCGTGTGGAAGAGTTTGATACGGCCGAGGCTGACCTCGCCCTGCTGATAGCAAAGCGCAAGCTGTAAGCTGCGCGAGCCATGCGAATTTTTCTTGATGCAAACATCCTATTTTCCGCAGCGAAATCAGACGGCGCTATTCGCCAACTGCTAAAAAACCTCACACGCACCAAGCACACGCTGGTAGCTGACACCTACGTACAGGCTGAAGCCAGTCGCAACATCGCCGCAAAAGCCGACGCTCAAGCCATACGTGACCTGGACGCGCTGCTCAGCCAGATCGAAACAAGCGCCGTGCAATTTGCACAGTTGTTGCCAACACTTCAAGCCGCCGTGCAGTGGCTACCTGAAAAAGACCGACCGGTGCTACTGGCGGCGATGGGTTTAGCGTGCGATGTGCTGGTAACGGGTGACAGCACACACTTTGGGCCAGGTTATGGCAGGCGTTTTGAAGGCGTGTTGGTTTGTTCGCCGCGTCAATTGGCTGAGCTTGTTTGACCAGGCTTGACGGCCGGCGTGAAAAAAGGATTGGAGTCTGACCCCGATTCTTGCTACAACATCTGACCCAAGATTCAGAACTGCAAACTTGGTCGGACAGTGTTGTATTTCACAGCGCTATTGGTAAGACATTGATTACAGTGAGGGGTTTCTGTGGAAAGAGTTTTCAGTCCGTTCCTTTTGGTTGCCCCTCCATGGGGTGATTTAAAACTGCAGCCATCAAAAGACGGCGTCGTGGTGGTTGACAATAAACAAGTACGAATCAGTGAGCTCAAACAAGTGCTCGTGGGTAAGGTGGCGTATGTTCTCGGAGCAACTCAAAAGTCTTTTAACCGACTTTGCCAATGCATTGATGTACAGCGACTGGACTTCTATCAAATGCGCGTAGCGGACGTGTCAGCACTTCACTCTATTCCACGACTTAACCACCTTTCCTTACGTTGCAACACAAAGGTTGAAAGTATTGACGTGTTGCCAGAGCTCAATCTCTTCACTTTAATTCTTGAAGGCACACCAAAGATCGCAAATCTTGAGCCACTCAGTGCTTGTAATAACCTCGTGCATCTGACCTATTCGGGTGGTTATGGCCTTGCAAACTGTGCTGACTCGTTAGAACCTATTTCGCGAATTAGGGGCTTAAAAGAATTGATTCTGGAAAATTTACGTGTTGAGATCGACGGCTTGGTACCTTTAACTGGCTGTTCGAGCTTAAAAGAATTAGTAATTTCAAATCAGTTTACGACTGAAGAATTTGCATTGCTATCTATTCGTCTTTCAAATGTTAAGTGCGATATGTTCCAAGGTAGTGTTTCTATCAAATATCCGCGCGCCGACGGTACAGATGTAATGATCGTCGGAAAGCGAAAGCCGCGTCTAAATTCGGCCATGGATTTCGAGAAAATTACCTCTTTTGAAAAGGCTTTTACAGCCCTGCAGGAAAGTTTTACGCGCTAGCTGGCATACGACATGTGGTCAGCTGTTTTTCAGCAGAAATTGGAGTTAAATTCCAGTTTTGTCAATGGATCTGTCGGTGGGCTATATCGCTACGCTATTGATAACTGTTTGCGCTTGGATTTACTGGGCTGCAGGCACTTGGTATGGTTCTGAAGAAATACTTATCTGTCTGCACTTGAGTTCACGCCGCGCCAGTCGCTCCCGCGCCTCCAGAAGCGCTGCGTGCAGCTTTTGCTTCAGCTCGGCTTTGGGCGGTAGTTCGGTTCAGTATCAGCCACGGTGATGCCGGGTTCTGCATTTGCTCAACAAGGCAAGTTGGCAGACCAGGGCAGTGCTCTCAACAGCGTTGAGAGTTCTTCGTCACGTTCATAAGCTTAAAACCTGCTTCATGCGTCACAGGTTGTGGGCTGAAGACCCTTTCAAACCGGACTGGCGTAGCTGTAAAAACTGCGCCAGCGTCTTGACCGACCTTGGCCCAAGCCTTCGAACTGGCATTGACGGCTGAGATACTGCCCATTCCATACAGGTGGACAGTTTCAGTATTAGCGGCGCGAAAACTACGGTCACGGGCCTGATCTACCAGCGCAAAGGTATGTTCGATTGCTGCATCCAACTGCACACTTAAGGCGATGTTTGTCATGAACGAAGCCAATTTTTCCGACAGTGTTGACACAATTTGAAAGGACGGAAGAAGCCCCTGCCGCAGCTTGTTGGATTTGGGAAATTGTCGTGACGGTGTCGCGACAATTTAAGCGCCACTCAAAAGTCGCATCAGTGATACGACTTTCTGCTCAAAGAACTCCATCAACTCAAATGCTTGCCCACAATCCCAGCCAGCTCAAACATCGTGACCTGCGCTTTGCCGAAGACTGGTAGCAGCTTGGCGTCGGCGTTGATGTTGCGTTTGTTGGCTGCGTCTTGCAGGTTTTCGGCTTTGATGTAGTCCCACAGCTTTTTAATCACCTGTGTGCGGGCTACTGGCTCGCTGCCGATGACTGCGGCCAGTGCGTCGCTGGGTTTGAGGCCTGAGCCTGGTTTGGCTACTCTTGCTACTTTTGGTTTGGCTACTTTTACGGCGGGTGCTTTTTTAGCGGCTACTTTTTTGGCTGCTGGTTTGGCAGTTTTCACCGCCACGGTTTTACCGAATGGCGTTTTGATGGTGGCGGGGCCGGTTTTAGAAGCTGCTGGTTTGCGAGGCGGGAACTTGGATGGTGCGAACTCGAAGTTGACTTTGCCAGCAGTTGCGTCCCAGGCCAGCATGGCTTTGAACGCCCGGCGGGTGCGCATGGACACGAACTTGTCGAGCAAGTCGGTTTTGCCGGTATCCAGCAGCTTGGTCATTTGCTCGCGTTCAATTGGCTGCTGCAAAATCACCTGGCCGCTTTTGAAGTCGCAGCTGGGTGTGGGCTGCGCGTGTGTGGGTACTGACTTGTCACAAACGTAGTTTTTGCCCAGCTCGAATATCTGCCCGCCGTTAGTGGCGCCGCACTTGGGGCATTTGCCCAGCGATGTTTGACTTTGGAAATCTTGAATCTCACCCGATTCGGCGTTTTTGTCGTCGCCAAAGTCGAATTCGAGTTTGAAGTTTTTGGTTTCTTCGTCGAACTTGATGACCATTTCAGCCGTGAATGGCCAGCCTGCTTTGGACCTGAAGCCGTCGAGTGGGCCGATTTTTTTCTCTAGCAAAAACTGCTCGACTTCAGCGTTTTCAAACGTACGGCCCGC